>DATBEM010000278.1:0-25907 GCA_036276115.1 Trebonia sp. | reverse complement strand
CCGGCGGTTCCACCTCATGTCGCGTACCGGGGTGAACGGAATGGTTGAATCTGCCCCATAGACAGGTACTGAGGTACCTAGTTACACAACTTACGCGTTGGCCCCAGGCGCTGAGGGGCGCTGGCCAGCACGCGCACCGGACGCGGGAGGGGACCGTTCGTGCAGAGCGAGGAGCCGTCGACGGCGGGCGAGGATTCGGGGCTGGACGGCCTCGGCTTCGCCGCCGAGGCGACGCGGCCGCTGGCCGCCGTCGCGGGGGCCGCGCCCGCCGCTGACGGCAGCCTGGCCAGCGCCAGCGGCGGCAGGACCGGGGGCGGCACCAGCGGGACTGGGGGTGGCACCGGCGGGGGCCGCCCGGAGCCCCGGCGGCGCAGCCTGCGGTCGCGGCTCGGCCTGTCGGACATCGCCTTCCGGAGCGCGCTGCGCGGCTTCGGGATGATGGTCCTGCTCCTGGAGCTGATGCTCGGCTCGTTCCTGGCCTACCGGGCCTCCCAGGCGCTGCGCAAGGCGGGCTGGTCGTTCCTCACCACCCAGGCGTGGAACCCCGACGGGGGCGGGTTCGGCATCGCCGCCGTCATCACCGGGACGTGCCTGATCGCGCTGACGGCGGTGGTGGTGGGGGTGCCGCTCGCGCTGGGCACGGCGCTGTTCATCGCCGAGTACGCCCCGCCCCGCTACCGGCGGGTCCTCACCTCGGTCATCGACCTGATGGCGGCCGTCCCCAGCGTGGTCTTCGGGATGTGGGGCGCCTACCTGCTGCAGTACAAGGTCATCGCGCTGTCGAAGTGGCTCAGCACCTGGTTCTGCTGGATCCCGTTCCTGAGGGTGCCCGGCGTCCAGCGGGGCGACCCGCTGGCCTCGCAGACGGCCTACACCTCGTCCACCTTCATCGCCGGGATCGTGGTCGGCCTGATGATCATGCCGATTGCCTGCTCGATCATGCGCGAGGCGTTCAGCCAGGCCCCGATCGGGGAGCGGGAGGGCGCCTACGCCCTCGGCGCCACCCGGTGGGGGATGATCCGGGCGGTGGTGCTGCCGTTCGGCCGGGGCGCCATGATCGGCGGCACGATGCTCGGCCTGGGCCGGGCGCTGGGCGAGACGATCGCGGTCGCGCTGATCATCTCCCCGGTCTACGCGATCCAGCCGCACATCCTGGCCAAGGGCAGCAGCTCGGTCTCCAGCATGATCGCGCTGCTGTACTCCGAGTCCACCCCGTTCGGGGTCAGCGCCCTGATGGCCGCGGGCCTGGCGCTGTTCGCGCTGACCCTCATCGTCAACTTCATCGCGGCCCGGGTCGTCGCCCGGTCCCGGTCCGGGGCGGTCAGCGATGCCTGAGCCCGCCCTCCCCGGCATGACCAGGCCCGGCATCCCGGCGGCGCCGCCGGCCGGCGGCCCGGCCACCGCCATCCTCGACGCGGCCGTCCTGGGCCCGGCCCCGCTCCCGGGCGCTCCCGCCCCTCGCACGACGCTCCCGGACCGCTCGCGGCAGCGGGCGCGCCCGCCGCAGCCGCGCCCGCTATCGGTCCTGCGCGTCGGGGACGGCCTGTCCCTGGCCGGGGCGGCGGCGGCCGCGCTGGCGCTGGCCGGGGTGCTGTGGTTCGAGATCTCGCCGCTGACCGGCATCCTCGGCTACGTCGTGGTCGCCTGGTGCCTGTTCGTCGTGTTCTACGCGGTGCTCGTCTCCTTCGACGAGAGCCTCCCGGCCGTCGCCGACCGGGTCTCGGCCGTGGTCGTCACGTCGCTCGGGCTGCTGGTGTTCGGGGCGCTGGCGTTCGTCATCGGCTACACGGTCTTCCGCGGTTACCCGGCGCTGCTGCACGCCAACTTCTACACCCAGGACCTGCGCTCCACCTTGCCGACCGACCCGGTGACCAAGGGCGGCGTGCTGCACGCGCTGCTGGGCACGCTGATCGAGACCGGCATCGCGATGGCGATCGCGGTCCCGTTCGGGATCTTCGCCGGGGTGTTCATCAGCGAGGTGCCGAGCCGGCTCTCCCGGTTCGTGCGCACCATCGTCGAGGCGATGACGGCCCTGCCGGACGTGCTCGCGGGCCTGTTCATCTACGCGACTTACATCGTGATCTTCACCCACCGGCCCTCGGGCATGGCGGCCGCGATCGCGCTGGCGATCACCGCCATCCCGATCGTCTGCCGCGCCACCGACGTGGTCCTGCGCCTGGTCCCGGGCGGGCTGACGGAGGCGTCGTACGCGCTGGGGGCGGGCCAGTGGCGCACCGTGCGGCTGGTCACGCTGCCGACCGTCCGCTCCGGGCTGACCACCGCGGTCATCCTCGGCGCGGCCCGGGCGATCGGCGAGACCGCCCCGGTCCTGCTGACGGCCGGGGAGAGCCAGTTCACCAACCTCGACCCGCTGCACGGCCCGATGATGTCGCTGCCGCTGCTGGCCTACACCCAGGCCCAGTCACCCGAGCCGAGCGAGGTCGCCCGCGGCTTCGGGACGGCCGTGCTGCTGCTCGTCCTCGTCGTCGGCCTGTTCGCGATCGCCCGTGCCATCGGCGGCCGCGGGCCGGGCCAGCTGTCGGCCGGGCAGCTGCGCCGCCGCGGGGCCGCCTCCCGGCGCGACCTCGCCCGTTACGAGCGCCGGGCCAGCGCCCGGGCCGGCGCCAGCCTGGGGGCCGGCCTGCTGGCCCACGGATCTCCTGACGATGGTGAGGGCTAGATGACTTCCCGGTACCTGCGCTCGGGCCTGCGGGCGGTGGCGGCGCTGGCCACCTGCCTGGTGGTGGGCCTCGCGCCCGCCGTCGCCCAGGCGGGCCAGCTGTCGCCCGGCGGTCAGGCGGTGCCCGCCGGCGGAAAGCTCGTGTCCATCTCCGGGGCCGGGTCGACCTGGTCCCAGATCGCGATCAACGGCTGGAACGCCGACGTGTTCCAGCGCAGCATGACCGTCACCTACTCGGGCGTCGGCTCCACCGCCGGCCGCCAGGACTTCCGGCAAGACAGCGTCGACTGGGCCGCCTCGGAGATCCCCTACGGGGTCAAGGACGGCAACCAGGACGACCCGCCGCCGTCGCGCGGGTTCGTCTACATCCCGGACACGGCCGGCGGCACGACCTTCATGTACAACCTCAAGATCGGCACCCGCCGGGTCACCAACCTGCGATTGTCGGGCAAGACGATCGCCGACATCTTCACCAGCAAGATCGGCTACTGGGACAACGCCGAGATCAAGGCGGACAACCCGGGCCTGGCCTCGACCCTGCCGCACATCCAGGTCGTCCCGGTCGTCCGGGCCGACGGATCGGGCGCGACCGCCCAGTTCACCCAGTGGATGCTGGCTACCCAGCCGGCCGACTGGACGGCCTACTGCCGGGTGGTGGGGCGCAACCCGTGCACCCAGACCTCCACCTACCCGGTCCCCCAGTCGGGGGCGGCGATGCAGGACCTGCCGGGCGACAACGGCGTGGCGACGTTCGTCTCCCAGCCCGGCAATGTCGGCGCGATCGGCTACGTCGAGTACGCCTACGCGCTGGCGACCCACTTCCCGGTGGCCAAGGTGCTCAACAAGGCCGGGTACTACACCGAGCCGACGCCCGGCCACGTGGCGGTCTCGCTGCTGGCGGCGACGATCAACCTGGACAAGAACGACCCGGACACCTACCTCACCCAGATCCTGGGCGGGGTCTACAACGACACCGACCCGCGGACCTACGTGCTGTCGTCGTACTCGTACATGATCCTGCCGACCGTGACCGACAGTAGCTTCACCACCGACAAGGGCTACACCCTGGCCAAGTACGGGCAGTTCATCTTGTGCGACGGGCAGGAGCAGGTCGACGGGGAGGGGTACTCGGCCCTGCCAATCGACCTGGTCCTCGACGCCTACGCGCAGCTGCAGAAGATCCCGGGCAGCGACGTCCCCGCCACCGGCGTCTCGCAGATCGCCAGCTGCCACAACCCGACCTTCGACCCGACCGACACCCTGGGCAAGAACAAGCTCGCCGAGACCGACCCCCAGCCCGCGGCCTGCGACAAGCAGGGACCGGCGCAGTGCACGACCGCGACCGGCGGCGCCCCGGGGTCCGGCAACGGCACCGGTAACGGCGGGGGCGGCGGCGGCAGCGGCACCGGGGGCGCCGGCACCACGGGCGGCACGGGCGGAGCCGGGGGGACTGGCGCCGCGGGCGGCTCGCCCGGCACCGGCGGCGGCACCGGCAACGCGGCCGGGACCGGCGGCGCGGTCGGCACGGCCGGCGGCAGCGGCGCCTCGTGCGACCCCAACACCGGGATCTGCAGCACGGCGGGCGCGACCGGAACCGGCGGCGGCACCGCCGCGGGCGGGGGCAACTCCACCGTCGACGCCAACCCGGTCGCGTCCTCAGCCAGCCTCGGCGACGGCGTCCAGGTCGTGTTGATGGCCCTGGGAGCCGCCCTGCTGGTCGGCCTGGGCGTCATCCCGCCCCTGCTGGCCCAGGCGGGCCGGCGCCGGCGGCAACGGCAGGTCGATTCCTACTTCCGGCAAGGCGGTGACCAGTGATCGCGACCCGATCCCGGCTCGGCAGGCCCACGCGGCTGTCGGCGGCCCTGCGGCTGGCGGGCGCCGCCGTGGCCGTGACCGGGCTGGCGGTACTCGCGATCGCCGCCCCGGCCGGCTCCGCCCGGGCCGCCGCCACCAGCGGCTACAACCAGATGACGGGGTCGGGCAGCACGCCGTCGCAGGTCACCGTGCCGTGGCAGCGGGGCCTGCTCGGAGCGGACAACAAGCCGCTCACGGCCGCGCAGTCGGCCGGGGACCTCAGCCCGAACGCCGACCGCGGCAGCGCCAGCCCCAGCAGCCCGCTGTCGTTCATGTACCCGGACTTCAAGAACCTCAAGGTCACCGTCAGCCAGACGCAGAACATCGTCCACCAGGGCATCACGGTGACGTGGTCGGGCGGCAAGCCCACCACCTCCGCCGTTGACGTCCGGGCCAACTTCCTGCAGATCATGGAGTGCTACGGCGACGCCAGCACCGGCCCCAGCCCGGAGGACTGCGAGTACGGCACCCCGCAGCTGCTCGGCGGGGGCGACAACCCGCAGATCGGGACGCGCGGCGGCACCCCCTGCCTGTTCGGCTCGCCGAGCACCGCCAGCCCGCCTCCGGGCTGGGACGGCTCGCCGTCGTACCAGGGCTGCGACCCGTACGAGCCGGGCAGCGACAAGCCGTCGCACCTGGCGCCCTGCCCGGCCGGCCAGGACTGCGCGACCGAGCCGTTCTACGTCCCGTTCGCGCCGGCTGACCACCCGGACCAGCCCGCCTATGACCCGGTCACGCTGACGCAGTACTTCAGCCAGTACACCAGCAACGAGGTCCAGCAAGGGGTCACCGGCCAGGACGGCACCGGCGACGTCCAGTTCCAGGCGCTGACCAGCATCCAGGCGCAGGGCCTGGGCTGCGGCGGTGCCGAGGCGGACGGCACGACGCAGGGCTGCTGGCTGGTGATCGTGCCCCGGGGCGAATGGGAGCCGAACGGCTACCACGTCAGCGTGGCGGGCGCCTCGCACGCCGACGAGATCCAGTCCTCCCCGCTCAGCGCGGGCAACTGGGCGCAGCGCATCCAGGTCCACCTGGGCTACGCCCCGGACGCCTCGTTCTGCGCTAACCCGCCGCAGGAGACGCTGACGACCGGCACCCAGCTCATCGGCCGGGCGCTGCAGTCGTGGGAGCTGGCCCTCAACCAGAACTCCCACTGCACGGTGGAGTACAGCTACGCGGCCAACTACGAGGGGTCGGTCACCGGGGAGATGGACATCTCCGGCACCCCGTTCGGCCTCGGCTTCACCACGATCCCCATCGGCAGCGAGGGGACCGAGACCGGCTCCCCGCCGACACCGGTCGCCAACCTGGTGTACGCGCCGGTCGCCGTCACGACGCTGGGGTTCGCCTTCAACATCAACGACGGCACCGGGTACGTCACCCAGCCGGTCAAGGTGACCCCGCTGCTCATGGCCAAGGCGCTGACCCAGGCCTACCGGTCGGACCTGCCCGACTACTACCCGGACATCAACGCCGTGCAGTACAAGGGGCCGCAGTGGTCCTGGAACAACCCGCTCAACATCACCTATGACCCCGAGTTCAGCAAGCTCAACCCGAGCATCCTCCCCCTGCAGGGCACCCAGACCATCGCCCCGATCACCACCCTGGACCAGTCGGCCGTCAACCAGCAGGTCTGGCAGTGGATCCAGGCCAGCCGCGACGCCTCGTCCTGGCTGCAGGGCGGCACCGTCAAGGGCAACGCCGTGACCGAGGACCCGGACTACCGGGCGCTGGACCTGGGCCGGGGCCGCCCGCAGAACCTGTTCCCGAAGGCGTACCGGGGCAAGCTGTCCCTTCCCGTCGGCGGCGTCAACGAGACCAAGCAGACGGCCGACATCCTGCCCGGGCAGCCGTTCTTCGACTCGATCGCGACCGAGGTGCTGGCCGGCACCAACCCCAGCGTCGGCTCGACCTGGGACCCGACCATCGTCAACCCCGGCGGCCAGCTCGGCTACTGGTCCAAGTCCCTGCCCGAGACCCCCGGCCGGACGTTCATCTCCGGGCTGGTCGACTCGCCCGTGGTGGGCGACTACGGCCTGGTCCCGGCCAGCTTGTGCACCGGCGACGGCGCGGGCGGGGCCGGCGCCGGCTGCGTCACGCTCACCCCGGCGAGCGTCAGCGCCGCGCTGAAGTCGGCCAGGCCCGACAGCGCGGGCCTGCTCCAGGTGAACCCGGCCACGGTCGGGGCCGGGGCCTACCCCCTGGTCCAGATCGTTTACGCGGCGGTCCTCACCAACCAGGGCGCGGCCCAGCTCAACCAGTACGCCGACCTGATCGCCTACGCCGCTGGCCAGGGGCAGACGGCCGGCTCGGCCCCGGGCGACCTGCCGCCGGGCTACCTGCCGATGCCCGCCAGCCTGCAGGACCAGGCCAAGGCAGTCGTCGCCCGGCTGCGGCACCTGGCGGGCGACACCGCCCCGAGCTCGCCCCCGCCGTCCTCGCCCGGCGGCGGGCAGCCCTCGGGATCGGGCGCGGGCCAGGCGACCCCCACCCCGACCGGCACGGTCATCAACGAGGGCGGCGGCGCCCCGTCCAGCGCCGGGCCGGCCACCCCGGCCACCACCGGCCTGCCGGACGGGGCCAGCAGCCAGCTCATCGGGATCCAGCCCGCCGCCGGGAGCACCCCGGCCCAGCCGGTCGGCTCGATCCGGGTGGCGCTCATCGTGGTCGTCATCGCCGGGCTCGCCTGCGCCGGGGCTGGCCTGCTGCTGCGCTCGGCCCGGCTGCCGCGCCGGCGGCGAAGGCCCACGGCCGGCCCGGGCACGTGAGCCCGGGCGCCGGCGGGGGCCACCGGGGACAGCCTCCCGGCGGCGGCCCCTCGCGCCCCAGACCCCGCTAAAGGGCCTTAGACCCCGCTAAAGGGCCTTGGCCGGCAGTCCGAATGCCGGCCAAGGAACACCCAGCCCGGCCAGTTCACGCTGCGGGCTACAGCTGGGCGTCGCCTCCAGGCTACGCCCCGGTTCGAAGGAAGTAGGGAAAGCCGAATGAAACGCAAACCGGAGCTGCACCTGCACGGGATGAAGCGGAAGAGCGCGGCGGTGGCCTCCCTGGCCATGCTGAGCCTCGCCGGCCTCGCCCTCGCGCAGGCCACCCCGGCCCTGGCCGACCCGACCGTCCAGTACGTGGCGGTCGGCTCGGACACCGTCCAGGACGTCGAGAACCAGTTCGCGATCGACGCGAGCGGCAACCTCCTCGGCTCGTACAACGCGACCAACCAGGTCACCAACGCGGTCCACGAGGTCATCACCCCGGACAAGACGACCGGGCAGATCTGCAGCTTCGCCCGGCCCAACGGCTCGGGCGAGGGCCGCGAGGCCCTCGGCGCGTCGCTCGGCCTGACCGACACCGGGACCCCCGTGGCCCCGGCGCCGCAGTCCGGCTGCGTCGACATCGCCCGCTCGTCCAGCACCCCGCCCTCGGCCAACGTGAACGCCAACGGCGCCCTCGTCTTCATCCCGTTCGCGATCGACGCCGTGGCCGGGTCCACCGGCCCGGCGGCCGCGGGCACCGTGGGCGGCGTGGCCACCCAGGCGACCAAGATCACCACCGCCGGCAGCTTCACCCTGGCCGACCTCAAGAACCTCTACGACAACTGCACGCCCGTCACCGAGGGGGGCGTCACCTACGACCCCAAGGGGACCACGTCCGGCGACACCCCGATCGACCTCTACATTCCCCAGCCCGGCTCCGGTACCCGCAGCTTCTGGGAGAGCACCCTCGGCTTCACTGACGCCAGCCTGCCGACCTGCGTGCACGACCACATCATCGCGGGCGTGGACAACGGCAACTCGGTCGAGGAGCACGACGGCACCGCCGTCGCCACCGACCCCAACGGCTTCGGCCCGTTCTCCGTGGCGCAGTGGATCTCCCAGCGCAACGGGCACGACGACCGTCGCCACGGCGCGCAGGTCTACAGCCTGAACGGCGTCTCGCCCTTCAGCAACGGCAGCGCGACCACCGGCGCCCTGAACACGGCCTTCCCGATCACCCGCGAGGTCTTCAACGTGGTGCAGTACAGCCGCGTGGCCGCCGGCGGGGCCAACTTCGACGCTGGCCTGGCCAGCCTCCTCGTCGGGCCGAGCTCCTTCGTCTGCTCCGACTCCTTCCAGATCCGCCAGTACGGGTTCGCGACGCTCCCGGCCACCGCCTCGACGTTCGACACCTGCGGCTCGATCTCCAACGCGAACCTGCGCGCGTTCTAGGCCCCTCGCCTAGTCACGCAGGTGCTCAAGCGTCCTGGGGCCTGCCCGGACCCGGTATGCCCGGGCAGGCCCTGGGGCTCTGCGTCCCGCGCGAGCGAGACGTCCCCGCACGAGCGGGCGCGCAGGACGCGCGCCCGTCCACCCATAGGAAGCGGGAAAGGAACCCCTTCAATGAAAGGTATCGCGATGAGCCAGCTCAAACCCGCTCGCGTCGCCGGCAAGGCGATCGCGGCGAGCGCGGCCACCGCCATCGTCGGCGTGGCCCTGCTGAGCGGCTCGGCCCACGCGGCCGGGATCGCCTCCGGCCCCGGCCTCACCGTCACCCCGGCCAGCGGGTCGAGCAACGTGCAGGGCTCGTACGCCAGCACGGCGTGCCCGGCCGGCTTCCAGGGCTCGGCCCAGATCCGCGCGGTCTACTCCGACCCGTCGCTGGGCTCGCCGTTCAGCGTCTCAGCGGTCAACAACCAGGTGACCTCGGCCTTCACCGGCACGTTCTTCCCGGGCTCCACCATGGCGCAGTTCTACGCGAACGCCGGCTACGCCGGCGCCGCCACCGAGGAGTTCATCGCCTACTGCTTCTCCGGCGCCAGCGCGCAGGGGACCTCCACCCCCGCGTTCGACGACTGGGTCACCTGGTCGGCCGACGGCAGCACCTACACCACCAGCGCGACGGCGCCCGCCGGCCCCCCGGCGACGACCACCACGCTGACCGCCAGCCCGTCCACCGCGCAGGCGGGCGCGACCGTCACCCTCACCGCGACGGTCACCTCCTCTGCCGGCACCCCGGCGGGCACGGTGCAGTTCGAGGACGGCGGCACGCTGATCGGCTCGCCGGTCACCCTTGACGCCTCCGGCACCGCCTCCGCCGCCACCTCCTTCACCGTCGCCGGCAGCACCGCGCTGTCGGCGGTGTTCACCCCGGCCGACCCGAACGCGTTCTCCGGCTCCACCGGCACCGCGAGCGAGTCGATCATCCCGTCGGGCGGCTTCGTCGTTACCGAGCCGCTGCAGGTCACGGTCCCCGCGACCGGCACGTTCAACTTCGTGGCGACCGGCAGCACCGGCACCGTCATCCTGACCCCGACCGGCACCACCGCGCCGCTGACCGCGACCGGCACCGCCAACACGGTCGAGGTCCAGGACAGCCGCAACACCTACCCGGGCTGGAACGTCACCGGTCAGTCGTCGGACTTCACCGAGCCCGCCTCGACCCCGGCCGGCGACATCCCGGGCAGCGACCTGGGCTGGAAGCCGACCGGCACCCCGCTGGACGGCGCCACCCTCGGCCCGGTCGTCGCCGCCGGCGCCCCCGGCCTCGGCGCCGCGGCCCTGCTGGCCTCGGCCGCCGCGGGCAACGGCTTCGGCAACAGCGACCTGGGCACGGACCTGACGCTGAACATCCCGAACAACGCTCCGCCCGGCGTCTACGGCGCCACGCTGACCCTCACCGCGCTGCCCTCGCCGGCCGCGTAGTGATCCAGCAGCAAGCAAGGGCCCGCTAGGCGCGGCCCGCGCTCGGCTGGCCCGGTCCGGGCACCGCATTGGTGCCCGGCCCGGTCCGGCTGCTTTTTCACCCGACTTGCCTGCCCCCGGGGCAGCGCCCCGGACCCCGGGCCCGTCGCGAATGGATCCCGCTGATGAACCGACCGCTAGCGCTGACTTCCCGCCCGCTGGCTCGCCCGCGCCGCCTGGCCCGCGCCCTGGCGGGCGCGGGCGCCCTGGCCGCCGCTGCCCTGCTCGCCGCCACCCTGCTCGCCGCCCCGGTGCCCGCCGCGCTGGCCGCCCCGGCCAGTTCCGGGCAGCCGTCCGCTTCGACCCCGCCGGCCGGCTCGCGGGAGATCTCCTTCTCGCTGATCACCGCGACCGCGAAGGGCCCGGACCTGCGCGGCCGGTTCGCCTACAACAGCGTCGCGCCGGGGACGGTCATCAAGGACCACGTCGTCATCATCAACCACGACGGCCAGGCCGCCTTCTCGCTGTACGGCACGGACGCCACCGGGACCACCCTCAAGAACGTGCTGACCCTGCTCCAGCCGAGCCAGCAGCCGACCGGCATCGGCTCGTGGATCCGCTTCGCGACCAGCAGCGCCCCCACCCTGAACCTGGTCATGGGGGCCAACCAGGCGATCGACGAGCAGTTCTCGGTCACCGTCCCGGCCAACGCCACCCCCGGCGACCACACTGGCGCCGTCGTCGCCGCGCTGGGCCTGCCGCGCAAGGACGACAAGGGCCAGAACGTCATCATCTACCAGCGCATCGCGCTGGAGGTCGCCCTGCGGGTGGCCGGCCCGCTGAGCCCGGGGCTGCGGGTCTCGTCGGTCTCGGCCGGCTTCCATAACCCGCTGAGCCCGTTCGGCACCGGCGCCGCCATCGTGACCTTCGTCGTCACCAACACCGGCAACGTCCGCCTGACCGGCACCTCGTCAGTGGCCGTGACCGGGCCGTTCGGCGAGAAGGCGACGGCGGAGCCGCCGGCCCTGCCGGTGGTCTTGCCCGGCGACGCGGTCAAGGTGACCGCGTCGGTCCCCGGCCTGTTCCCGGCCGGCCCGCTGACCGCGAAGGCGACGGTCACCCCGTCGTTCCCGCCGCTGCTGAAGTCAGCTGACGAGAAGCTCCCGCCGGCCAGCACCGACGCCGGGTCGCTGTTCGCCGTCCCGTGGATGCTGCTGCTGCTGATCGTGCTGCTCATCGCCCTCAGCGTCGGCCTGCGCTACTTCCTGCGCTGGCGCCGCCGCTCCCAGCGGTCGCTGGTCGAGGCCGCGATCGCCCGCGCCCGGACCGACAGCAGCACCGCGAGCACGGCGAGCACGGCGAGCACCGCCAGCACGACTAGCGCCGCCGAGAGCAGCACCGGAACCACCGCATGACGCTGGCCAGCCCGCCCGTCCCCGCCGTGCCCCCCGCCCCGCCGCGGCTGCCCGGGCCCCGCGACGAGTGGCGCCCGCCACCTGGCCGGGCGGTCAGCGGCACCGCGATCATGATCCTGGCCGCCACCTTGATCGGCTTCCTGGCCTGGATCGGGGCCGGCTCGCGGCTGTACTACGACCGCGCCCAGCACGACGCCTACGCCGACTTCCGGGTCGCGCTGGCCAGCGCGGTCGCGCCAACCGGCCCCACCAACCCGTACAACGCGGCCCGGCTGCTCACCCCGGGCACCTCGGTCGCCGTGCTCAGAATCCCGGAGCTGCGCCTGCGGGCCGTCGTCTTCGAGGGCACCAGCGGCCAGGTGCTGCGGAAGGGGCCGGGCCACCTGCGCGACACCCCGCTGCCGGGCCAGCCCGGCACCAGCGTGATCTTCGGGCGGCAGGCCGCCTACGGCGGGCCGTTCGCGGGCCTGGGCTCGCTCAACGAGGGCGACCAGCTGACGGTCATGACCGGCCAGGGCACCTCCACCTACCAGGTGCTCGACGTCCGCCGGGCGGGCGACCCGCTGCCGCCCGCCGTCCAGCCCGGGCAGGGCGCCCTGATCCTGGTCACCGCCGACGGGACGCCGTTCGACCCGACCGGGGTGCTGCGCATCGACGCCACGCTGGTGTCCAGGCCGTTCCCGGCCCCGACCATGGTGGTGTCGCCCGCGAGCCTCAGCCCGGGGGAGAACATCCTCGGGACCGACCCGCTGGCCTGGGTACCGCTCGTGCTGTGGGGCCAGTGCCTGCTGGCGGCGGCCGCCGCCGCGGGCTGGCTGTGGCAGCGGTGGGGCAAGTGGCAGACCTGGATCGTGGCCGTCCCCGTCGTCGGCTTCTTCGCGATCTGCGTCGCCAACGAGGTCGCGCTCCTGCTGCCCAACCTCACGTGAGGAGCCGCCGATGACGACCGAGCCGATCCCGCTGCCCCCGATCCCGCCCTTCCCCCAGGAGGCCGACCGCATGACCAACGTTGACCTGCCCGCCGGGCCGCTCCCCGCCCTCGACCGGGCGCCCGCCGCCCTCGGCCGGCCGGCCGGGGCGCTGGCGACCCTGGAGGCCCGCGACGTCACCGCCTGGTTCGGGATGCGCATGGTCCTGGACCAAGTGTCCCTGACCATGCCCGCCGGCCAGGTCACGTCGCTGATCGGGCCGTCCGGCTGCGGCAAGTCGACCTTCCTGCGCATCCTCAACCGGATGCACCAGATGGTCGCCAGCGCCGCCATGGCGGGCGAGGTGCTGCTGGACGGGACGGACATCTACGACCCGCGGATCCGGCTGACCCAGGCCCGCCGCGACATCGGCATGGTGTTCCAGAAGCCCAACCCGTTCCCGGCGATGTCCATCTACGACAACGTCATCGCGGGCCTGAAGCTGACCGGCCTGAAGGTCAGGCGGGGCGACCGGGACTCCCTGGTCGAGGAGTGCCTGGTCAAGGCGGGCCTGTGGCGGGAGGTCCGCGACCGGCTGCGGCAGCCCGGCGGCGCCCTGTCCGGCGGCCAGCAGCAGCGGCTGTGCATCGCCCGGTCGCTGGCGATCCGCCCCCGGGTCCTGCTGATGGACGAGCCCTGCTCGGCCCTGGACCCGACCTCGACCCGCGTCATCGAGGAGACGATGACCGACCTGGTGCGGGAGGTGACGATCGTCATCGTCACCCACAACATGCAGCAGGCCCAGCGCGTCTCCCGGCAGTGCGCCTTCTTCCTGGCCGAGCAGGGCCAGCCCGGCGGCATCGTCGAGCACGGCGACACCGAGGCGATGTTCGGCCGCCCGCAAGACCCGCGAACCGCCGACTACGTCAACGGGCGGTTCGGCTAGCCTGACCCTTTTCACGGGCCCGCCCCCGGCCGCGACGCCGCCGCCCGGCTGCGCCACGGGTCACGTTGCACGGCAGGCGGCGGGCCGCGATGCTGGTGGGCATGGACAAGGTTGTAGCGAACGCGGCGGATGCCATCGCGGACATCCCCGACGGCGCCACGCTGGCGGTGGGCGGGTTCGGGCTCTGCGGGATCCCCTCGGCCCTGATCGCCGCGGTCCTCGCGGCCGGGACGCGCGAGCTGGAGGTCGTCTCCAACAACGCCGGGGTGGACGACTGGGGGCTGGGGCTGCTGCTGGGGGCGCGGCGGCTGCGCCGGGTGATCGCCTCCTACGTCGGGGAGAACAAGGAGTTCGCCCGGCAGTTCCTGGCGGGCGAGCTGGAGGTCGAGCTGACCCCGCAGGGCACGCTGGCCGAGCGGATGCGGGCGGGCGGGTCGGGGATCGCCGCCTTCTACACCCGCACCGGGGTCGGCACCCAGGTCGCCGAGGGCGGCATGCCGTGGCGCTACGACGGCGCGGGCGCGATCGCGGTCGCCTCGCCGCCCAAGCCCGTCAGTGAGTTCGACGGGGCCCAGTACGTGCTCGAGCGGGCCATCGTGGCCGACTTCGGGCTGGTCCGGGCGTGGAAGGGCGACCGCCACGGGAACCTGGTCTACAAGGATGCCGCCCGCAACTTCAACCCGCTGGCGGCGATGTGCGGGCGGCTCACCGTGGCCGAGGTCGAGCACCTGGTCGAGCCGGGCGAGATCGACGCCAACGAGGTGCACACCCCGGGCGTGTACGTGCAGCGGGTCGTGGCCCTGACGCCGGAGCAGGCAGCGGACAAGCGGATCGAGAAGCGCACCACCCGGACCCGGGCGTAACGGTGAGAGGGAGAGCCTAGTGAGCTGGACCCGAGAGCAGATGGCGGCCCGCGCCGCGGCCGAGCTGTCCGACGGCGACTACGTCAACCTGGGGATCGGGCTCCCCACGCTGGTGCCCAACTACGTCCCCGACGGCGTGGACCTGGTGCTGCAGTCCGAGAACGGGATCCTCGGGGTGGGGCCCTACCCGGACGAGGACGCGGTTGACCCGGACCTGATCAACGCGGGCAAGGAGACCGTCACGCTGCTGCGCGGGGCGTCGTTCTTCGACTCCGCGACCAGCTTCGGCATGATCCGGGGCGGGAAGATCGACGCCGCCATCCTCGGGGCCATGCAGGTGTCGGCCCGCGGCGACATCGCCAACTGGATGATCCCCGGGAAGATGGTCAAGGGCATGGGCGGCGCCATGGACCTCGTGCACGGCGCGAAGAAGGTGATCGTGCTCATGGAGCACGTCGCCAAGGACGGGTCGTTCAAGATCGTCAACGAGTGCTCGCTGCCCTACACCGGCAAGGGCGTGGTGCAGCGGATCATCACCGACCTGTGCGTCCTCGACGTCACCGGCGCCGGGCTGGCCCTGGTCGAGCTCGCGCCCGGCGTGGACGCGGCCGAAGTGCGGGACAAGACCGAGCCGCCAGTGTCGGCCGGATCTCATCCGACCGGTTCCCGGGCCGACTAGCCTGTGATGTTGGGAGGCATGCAGGCGCGCGGGCATAATGCACGCCATGGCCGCGCGACCAGCGTACTGGTACTCACGGTGATCAGATACTCACGTTAGCAGCTACCGCCGAGGCGGTGGCTGCCGCTTGCGCGTGCGCTCAATGGGGCGCGCACGGGTCAATGACAAGGAGTGGATCGGCAATGCCGGCGGAGTCGGGTAAAGCAGGGTCGGACGAGGCAGAGCGGGAGTCGCTGCTCGAGGGGGCGGCGAAGTGCTGGGGCGAGGTGGCCCAGGGCGAGGCAGCCCGCAGCGCCGACCCGTCCCCCGGAGGCCCCTTCGGGGTCGAGGACGTGCCGGGCTTCCTGCGCGAGTACTACCGGCTCGTGGCGACCGAAGACCTCGCCCCGGCCGGGCCCGGCCTCGCCGCGGCCGTCGCGGCCCGGCACGCGCGGCTTGGCGCCTACCGCCCGCAGGGCCGGGCCGTGGTCAACGTGGGCCCGGCCGACAGCGAGACCACGATCACCGACGCCAGCACCGTGGTGGACATCGTCACCGACGACATGCCCTACCTGGTCGACTCGGTGACGATGGCCCTCAACCAGCACTCCGCCGACGTCAAGCTGATCGTGCACCCGCTGCTGACCGTCCGCCGGGACGTGGCCGGGCAGGTCCTCGGCGTCATCGGCACCGAGACCGGCGTGGCCGGCACCCGCCTGGCCGGGCCGGTCGCGGCCGAGGCGGCCCCCGGCACGGTGGCCGAGTCCTGGATCCACGTCGAGGCGGCCGGGATCGCCGACGACGACCGGCTCGCGGCCGACCTGCGCCAGGTGCTCGATGACGTGCGCGTGGCGATGGAGGACCAGCGGCGGATGCGCGGTGCCGCCCGCGAGCTCGTCGCCACCCTCGCCGACGCCGCCCTCACCGCCACCTGGGGACCGGAGGAGGCCGAGGCAGGCGAGCTGCTGGCCTGGCTGTCGGCCGGCCACTTCACCTTCCTCGGCTACCGTGAGTACGACCTGTCGTCCTCCGGGGACGCGGCCACCGGCGAGCTGCGGCCGCTGCCAGGTAGCGGGCTCGGCCTGCTGCGGCACGACGGGGTCGACGCGTTCACCATCGCCGCCCCCGGCGGGATGCTCTCCGGCCGGGCCGCCCGGCGGCTCGTGCTGGCCAAGTCCTCGCTGCGCTCGACCGTCTACCGGCCGAGCTACCTGGACTATGTCGCGGTGCGCAAGTTCGACGCCGAAGGCCAGGTCACCGGTGAGTACCGGTTCCTCGGTCTCTACACCCAGGCCGCCTACACCGAGTCGATCACCCGCATCCCGGTGCTACGGCAAAAGCTCAACCGCGTCCTCGACGCGGCCGGCCTGCCCGCCGACAGCCACGATGGCAAGGAGCTCGTCGAGATCCTGGAGGGCTACCCGCGCGAGGAGCTGTTCGAGATCTCGGCCGAGCAGCTCGCCCCGATCGCGCTGGGCGTGCTCCGCCTCGGCGAGCGCAAGCAGGTGCGCGTCTTCCTGCGGCCCGACGCCTACGGCCGCTACATGTCCTGCCTGGTCTACCTGCCCCGCGACCGGTACACGACCGAGGTCCGGCTGCGCGCCCAGGAGATACTGCGGGCCGCGCTCGACGGCGGCTCGGTCGATTACAGCGCCATGGTCAGCAACTCCGCCCTCGCCCGGCTGCACGTCACCGTCCAGGCCCGGCCGGGGACCCCCATCCCGCCGGTGGCCGACATCGACGAGGCCGCCCTGCAGGCGCGGATCGCGGCCGCCACCCGGTCCTGGGACGAGGACCTCATGGAGGGGGCCGGGCGGGCCCTCGGCACCGCCGTGGCCGAGCGGATCGCTGTCCTCGGGCAGGGCGGCATCCCCGATAACTACAAGGCCGACGTGCCCGCCGCCGACGCGGTCGCCGACCTGGCCGGGGTGGCCCGCCTCAAGGACGAGGGCCGCCCGTTCGCGCTGCACTTGTCCCTGCCGGACAAGGGCGAGCGGCAGGTGCGGCTGCGCATCTACCGGGCCGACGCCCCGCTGACCCTCTCCGACGTCCTCCCGCAGCTCCAGCACATGGGGCTGGAGGTCGTGGAGGAGCATCCCTACCAGTTCGGCGGGTCCTTCTGGATCTACGACTTCGGCCTGCGCCGCGTCGGCGACCGCCCGCTGGCGGTCGACGCCGACACCGCGGCGGCCGAGTTCGAGGCGACCCTCACCGCCTTGTGGGAAGGGCAGACCGAGGACGACGGGTTCAACGCCCTCGTCCTGGATGCCGGGCTGAACTGGCACCAGGTCGTGGTGCTGCGCGCCTACGCTCGCTACCTGCGGCAGGCGGGCCTGCGCTTCAGCCAGGACTACGTGCAGCGGGTCCTGCTGGCCAACCCGCGCATCACCCGGCTGCTCGTCCGCCTGTTCGAAGCCCGGTTCGACCCGGGCAAGCAGGACGCGGCGGCCGAAGTGTGCGCCGCGTTCGGCGAGGAGCTGCGCGGGCGCCTCGACGAGGTCACCAGCCTTGACCACGACCGCATCCTGCGCGCCTACCTGGCCCTGGTCGAGGCCACCTTGCGCACCAGCTACTACCAGCTGACCGACGGCGCCCCCGCCTCCTACCTCGCGCTCAAGCTCGCGACGGGGTCGGTCGAGATCGTCCCCGCCCCCCGGCCCAAGTTCGAGATCTTCGTCTACTCACCCCGGCTGGAGGCGGTCCACCTGCGCTTCGGGCACGTCGCCCGGGGCGGCCTGCGCTGGTCCGAGCGGCCCGAGGACTTCCGCACCGAGGTCCTCGGCCTGGTCAAGGCCCAGGAGGTCAAGAACTCGGTCATCGTCCCGTCCGGGGCCAAGGGCGGCTTCGTCTGCAAGATGCTGCCCGACCCGGCCGACCGCGAGGCCTACCAGGCCGAGGTGCTGGCCTGCTACAAGACCTTCATCGCGGCGATGCTCGACATCACCGACAACATCGCCGGCGATGCCGTCCTGCCCCCGCAGCGGGTGGTCCGCCTCGACGGCGACGACCCCTACCTGGTCGTCGCGGCCGACAAGGGCACCGCGTCGTTCTCCGACGTCGCCAACGCGATCGCCGAGAGCTACGGGTACTGGCTCGGCGACGCGTTCGCCTCCGGCGGCTCGCAAGGCTATGACCACAAGGCCATGGGCATCACCGCCCGCGGCGCCTGGGAGTCCGTCCGGTGGCACTTCGCCGCCCTGCGGATCAACCCCGAGACCGATGACTTCACGGTCGTCGGGGTGGGCGACATGTCCGGCGACGTGTTCGGCAACGGCATGCTGCTGTCCCCGCACATCAAGCTCGTGGCCGCCTTCGACCACCGGCACGTCTTCCTCGACCCGGCCCCCGACCCGGCCAGCAGCTTCGCCGAGCGGCAGCGGCTATTCGGCCTGCCCCGGTCCTCCTGGGCCGACTACGACCACGCGCTCATCTCGGCCGGCGGCGGGATCTGGCCGCGCAGCGCCAAGTCCATCCCGCTCGGCGAGCCGGCCCGGGCCGCCCTCGGCCTGGAGCCGGGGGTCACCGCCCTGTCACCCGACGAGGTGATCTCCGCGATCCTGGCCGCGCCGGTCGACCTGCTGTGGAACGGCGGCATCGGCACGTACGTCAAGGCCAGCTGGGAAGCCCAGGCCGACGCGGGCGACCGGTCCAACGACGCGGTCCGGATCAGCGCCCCCCAGCTGCGCTGCAAGGTCATCGGCGAGGGCGGCAACCTCGGGTTCACCCAGGCCGCCCGCATCGAGTTCGCCCGGGCCGGCGGCCTGGTCAACACCGACTTCATCGACAACTCGGCCGGCGTCGACACCTCCGACCACGAGGTGAACATCAAGATCCTGCTGGCTGACGCCATCGCCAGCGGCGTGATCGGGGCGGGCGACCGGCCCGGGCTGCTGCACGCGATGACCGACGAGGTCGCCGCGCACGTCCTGGCGCACAACGACGCCCAGAACAACGCCCTCGCCGTCGCCCGCTTCCAGGCCCCCCGGCTGCTGCACGTCCACGCCCGCTACATCCGCAAGATGGTCCGGGAAGGGCAGGTGTCCCTCGCCCAGGACGGGCTTCCGGCCGACAAGGAAGCCGCCGAGCGCCGCAGCGCCGGCGGCGGCCTGACCGCGCCGGAGCTGTCGGTCCTGCTGGCCCACACCAAGAACGCCGCCGCCGCGGCGGTGCTCGCCGCCGACCTGCCCGATGACCCCTACCTGCGGGCCGACCTCGCCCGCTACTTCCCCGGCCCGCTGCGCACGCGCTTCGCGACGGCCATGGACGGGCACCGGCTGCGCCGCGAGATCATCACCACCTCGGTCGTCAACGAGATGGTGGACACCTCCGGCATCACGTTCCTGTTCCGCCTGGCGGAGGAGACCGGCGCCTCGGTCCCCGAGCTCACCCGCGCCTGGCTCGTCGCCCGCGAGGCGTTCGGGATGGCGGCGTTCTGGCAGGCGCTGGCGGGCACCTCGCTCGACGTGGACGCCCGGATCGCGATCGTGCTGGAGGCGCGCAAGCTGGTCGAGCGGGCTACCCGCTGGCTGGTCGTCAACCGGCGCCCCCCGTTCGACATCGAGTCCACCGTCGAGTCGCTGCGCCCCGGGGTCGCGGCCGTCCGGGCCGGCATCCCCAGGCTCCTGGCCGGGCGCGACCTGGAGACCTTCACCGAGCGGCGCTCCGCCTTCGTCGCCCGCGGGGTCCCGGCCGCGCTCGCGGGCGAGGTCGCGGCCATGGTGCCGTCCTACTCGGCCTGCGACATCGTGCACAGCGCGGACCGGACCGGCAGCGGCGTGGAGGAGACGGCGGCGGTGTACTTCGCGCTCGCCGACCGGCTGCAGGTCGGCCGGCTCAAGGACCTGATCGTGGCGCTGCCGCGCGATGACCGGTGGTCATCCATGGCCCGCTCGGCCCTGCGCGATGACCTGTTCGCCGCCCACGCCGCCCTGACCCGCGACGTGGTTGCCTCCGGTACCGACGGCCCGGCCGGGAAGGACGCCAGCGTGGCCGAGCGGCTCGCGGCCTGGGAGGCGCGCAACTCGGCCGCCATCGGCCGGACCGCGGCCACGCTGGCCGAGATCTGGGAAGGCGACCAGTTCACGTTCACCACCATGTCGGTCGCCTCGCGCGTCATCCGCACGCTGGTGACCTCCACCACCGCCTCGTCCGGCACCCCCGAGGTGCCCTAGCGGGAGGGTGCTAGCTTGCCGTCACGGTGTGCAGCCCCCCGCCGACCGCGATCACCTTGACCTGCCCCGCCTTCGCGGCCGCGGGCGGGTCGACCGCGGCGAAGGACAAGATGTCCTGGGTCTGCAGGCGCTTGCGGGGCGACCACTGCGCCGGCGGCAGCAGCGGGCGCAGGTAGGCCGGGACGGTGATCGGCGGGCCGCTCGTGACCGGGATGGCCTGGGACAGCGCGGACCGGGTCTCCACCGTGTTGTTCAGGTACATCGTGTAGAAGACGAGCATCCCGCCGTCAGCCGTCGCCAGCGCCAGCCGCCCGTAGCTCGACCCCTCCAGGACCCACTGGTACACGTCACCGGGCGGGGCCGCGATGCCCCGGGCCGACGTCCGCGCCCGCGCGTACAGGCCGGTCGTGAGCGGGCCGCCAGCGACGTAGCGGCCCGCGGCGCTGGCCGGGCCGTCGTCCACCACGGCCGCCTGCAGGCCCGGGGCGACGGCCGGGATGACCAGCGGCGAGCCGGCCGAGGGGGAGTTGAACTTCGCCAGCGTCACGTAGCCGCGGCGGTCGGTCGCCAGCGCCGGGACGGCCTGCCCCGGCGCGAGCTGCGAGGCGCTGGCCAGCTCCCAGGGGCGGCCGGCGGCCGACTGCTCGAACAGCAGCAGGACCCGGCCCGCGGCCGGGAGCGGTACCCCGGCCGCCACGTCCTGGGCGGACGGCCCCATGGGGACAGTGCCGGGGACCGGCGTACGGGTCGCGCTGGCCACGAAGAACTGCGGGCCGCCGGCGCCTTGCGCCGACGTCAGGTAGAACGCGGGCGCCCCGTAGGCGTAGCGCGTGTACGGCGGCTTGACCCCGGCCGCCCGCGCGATCGAGAACGCGGTGTCGGCCGTATCCCGGGCCCCGCCGCTGAGCACCGACAGGGCCAGCGCCCGGTCGCCCGACTGGGCCGCGCGGTCGCTCGCGGCGACGTAGGCGGCGAACGCCGCCCGGGCGCCGGCAATGGTCAGCGGCGGGCTGGCGGCAGCGCCGTTAGCCCCCGCGAGGGAGGCGCTCGCGCCGCCCTCCGGCCCGGTCCCGGCGGTCGCGGCCGGCCCTGACGAGCAGCCCGCGGCGCTGGCGATGGCGAGCACCGCCCCGGCAGACAGTACGAGCTTCGATACCCTGCGCCACTTGCCCCCGCGTGCCTGCTTCACAGTGGGCGAGGATACCCGCAAGCCAGGTTTAAGGGCTGGTAAGCGCCGGTAACCGCCACGCCCGCGCGGAATGCTCGTCCGCGCCAGTACTCGCGTAGGCTTTCCGCATGGCAGCTACCGATCCCGCCGATGAGATATCGGAACTGTCGTCCAAGCTCGACAGCATCGAGGCAGTGGTCGACCCCGAGGCGATGCGAACCGAGGCGGCCGACCTGCGCGAGCAGGCCGCCGACCCGTCACTGTGGGAGCAGCAGGACCGGGCGCAGGCGGTTACCCGCCGGCTCTCCTACCTGGAGGGCGAGCTGACGCGCATGGAGAGCATGCGCCAGCGCCTCGATGACACTCGGGTGCTGTTCGAGCTCGCTGACGACGAGACGGACCTGGAGGTCCGCGAGGCCACCCGGCAGGAGGCCACCGGCGACCTCGCCACGCTCCGCAAGGAGATCGACGGGCTTGAGGTCCGGACCCTGCTGAGCGGCGAGTACGACAACCGCGAGGCCCTGCTCACGATCAACTCCCAGGCCGGCGGGGCCGACGCGGCCGACTTCGCGCAGAACCTGCAGCGCATGTACCTGCGCTGGGCCGAGCGGCACAGGTACTCGACCGAGGTGTACGACGTGTCCTACGACGAGGCCGGCATCAAGTCCACCACGTTCGCGGTGAAGGCGCCGTACGCCTACGGGACGCTGCGCGGCGAGCAGGGCACCCACCGGATGGTCCGCATCTCCAAGTACGACAACCAGGGCCGCCGCCAGACCTCGTTCGCGGGCGTCGACGTCGTCCCGGTCGTCGAGACGACCGACCATGTGGAGATCCCCGAGGACGAGATCCGGGTGGACGTCTTCCGCTCGTCCGGCCCAGGCGGCCAGGGCGTCAACACGACCGACTCGGCCGTCCGGATCACCCACCTCCCCACCAGCATCGTGGTCTCCTGCCAGAACGAGCGCAGCCAGATCCAGAACCGGGCCTCGGCCATGGCGGTGCTGCAGGCCAAGCTGCTGGAACGGCGCCGCGAGGAGGAGGCCGAGCAGCTCGCCTCCCTCAAGGGCGACGGCCGCCGGGCCTGGGGCTCCCAGATCCGCAACTACGTCCTGTACCCGTACCAGATGGTGAAGGACCAGCGCACCGGCTACGAGACCACCCAGGCCGAGTCAGTCCTCGACGGCGAGATCGACGAGTTCATCGACGCGGAGATCAGGTGGCTGCGCAAGCAGGAGCGAGACGACGAGCAGTAAGCCGCCGCCGCGTCGATGAGAGCGCGGCTTGGTGTGTAGCCGCGCGGGCGAGCAGAGCATCGACGCGGAGATCAGGTGGCTGCGCGAGCAGGAGCGAGACGACGAGCAGTAACGCTCGCTAGGCGGCCACGTGGGCGGCGATCACCAAGCCCAGCAGGAGGATGAGGGCAGCCGCGATCAAGACCTGCGGGCTCATGCCGAGCGGGTTGTGGTGGTGCACGTGAGCCCTCGACTCCCGGCAGACGGGGCAGCCGGCCTCGATCACGGGGCCGCCACAGTGTGCGCAGATCAGATGCTCGCAGCTCATCTGGTGGCCCTCTCTGGTAGTAGTCTCAGCGGTCTGGCAACGATGCCGGGCGAAGCCCGGCATCGGGGGCCCGGGCATCCCCCCCGGGGAAATCACGGCCAGGTGGGGAAGGTGCCGCCAGGCACCGACCGGCCCCCGGTCACGTAACAACTTGGTCTTGACTGATCGGGGGGCCTGCGAACCGGTTTCCCCATAGACTGTTCCCTGGCCAGACCAGGTTACCCGCAAGTTACCCGGGCTGGTCCGGAAATATCCGTGCCGAGGCTGACCTGCACGCGTTTGGCCGGGCCGGGCAACCCCTAGTCCCTCATCAAGGTCGTGTGATGGTCCCGTGATCGAGTTCCAAAACGTCACCAAGATCTACCCGAACCAGAATCGGGCCGCTCTGGAGAACGTCGACCTGACGATCGAGAAGGGCGAGTTCGTCTTCCTCGTTGGCCCGTCCGGGTCGGGGAAGTCATCGTTCCTGCGGCTGGCGTTGCGCGAGGAGAAGCCGAGCAATGGCCGCATCCTGGTGGCGGGCAAGGACCTCGCCCGGCTGCCGAACTTCAAGGTGCCGCACCTGCGCCGCCGGATCGGCTGCGTGTTCCAGGACTTCCGGCTGCTGCCGAACAAGAGCGTGTACCAGAACGTCGCGTTCGCCCTGGAGGTCATCGGCAAGCCCCGGCGGTTCATCCGCCGCGTGGTGCCGGAGGTCATCGACCTTGTCGGCCTGGAGGGCAAGCACGAGCGGATGCCCAACGAGCTGTCCGGCGGCGAGCAGCAGCGCGTCGCCATGGCGCGCGCGTTCGTCAACCGGCCGCAGATCCTGCTGGCGGACGAGCCGACCGGGAACATCGACCCGGCGACCTCGATCGGCATCATGAAGGTGCTCGACCGCATCAACCGGACCGGGACGACGGTGGTCATGGCCACCCACGACGCGGCCATCGTGGACTCGATGCGCAAGCGGGTGATCGAGCTGGAATACGGAAAGATCGTCCGCGACCAGGCACGCGGCGTGTACGGTCAGGCGTACTGACCCTAGGCGACTTAGGCTGGGCGCGCGGTGAGCGTGCCAGTGCCACCTACCGGCTGCTAACGGCATGCCCGGGCAGGGAGCGCACGAGACAGCCATGGGATGAGATACAGGGCGGGGCCCCCAAGGAAGGCGAGCATGCGTTCATTTGTACTCCAGGAGATCTGGATCGGGCTGCGCCGCAACCTCACCATGACCATCGCGCTCATCGTGGTGGTGGCGATCAGCCTGTCGCTGCTGGGCACCGGTCTCCTGTTCATCAAGCAGGTCAGCAGCACGCGGACGTACTGGCAGAGCAAGGTGGAGATGTCCATCTACCTCTGCACCGCCGACAGCGCCAACCCGAACTGCCACGGGGAGTACACGCCCGCGCAGAAGCAGGCCATCGCCAGCCTCCTGCAGGGCATGGAGCCGCAGTACGTGCAGAGCGTGGTGTTCCAGAGCCAGGACGAGGCCTACAGCCAGTTCACGCAGTTCTTCGCCAACGACAAGGCGTACGTGTCCACCGTGAAGCCGACCGACATCCCCGCCTCGTTCGAGGTGAAGCTGAAGGACCCCTCGGCCGACTACGGCACCGTGTCCAGCGCGCTGCTGGGCCGGGCGGGCATCGACCTCACCGTTAACGAGATGACCATCCTCGACAAGTTCTATAAGCTGCTCGACGGGCTGCGGAACGCGGTCGTGATCGTGGCGCTCATCCTCGTCGTGGCGGCGATCTTGCTGGTGTCGAACACGATCCGGCTCTCGGCCTTCAACCGGCGGCGGGAAACGGGAATTATGCGCCTGGTTGGCGCGTCGAACCTGTATATCCAGATGCCGTTCCTGCTGGAGGGCGTGATCGCCGGGCTACTCGGCTGGGTGGTCGCGGCGGGGCTGCTGATCGGGGTGAAGTCGCTGCTGCTGAACAACCTGCAGCAGTACTTCAGCTACAACGTCGGGCTGACAACGGGGGACCTGGTCCAGGTCATCATCCTGGCCATGTGCGTGGGGGTGCTGCTGTGCGGCCTCACGTCGTTCGTGACGCTCCGCCGCTACCTGCGCGTCTAGCCGCCCGCCCCGGAGGCTAGGCCGGCGAGGCCAGCCGGCAGGCAGGGACAGGCGCGTAATAGGAGAGACGTGGCACGCGAGCAGGGAAGCAAGGTCATCGCCCGCAACCGTCGGGCATTGCACGATTATGCCGTCGAGGACACCTACGAGGCGGGCATCGCGCTCACGGGGACCGAGGTCAAGTCACTGCGCGCCGGCCGAGCCTCACTAGTTGAGGGGTTCGCGCTGGTCTCAGACGGGGAAGTCTGGCTGCATAACGTTCATATCCCGGAGTACACCCAGGGCACGTGGAACAACCACCTGCCCCGGAGGACCAGGAAGCTCCTGCTGCACCGGAGCGAGATCGACCGGATGGATCGCAAGATCTCAGAGCAGGGGCTGACCCTCGTTCCGCTTTCGCTGTACTTCAAGGACGGCAAAGTTAAGGTGGAGCTGGCCCTTGCCCGTGGTAAGCGGACATACGATAAGAGGCACGACCTGGCCAAGCGGGATGCGGCCAGGGAAATGGACCGTGCCCTGCGGCGTCGACGGTGACGGAGGCGGACGGTGACTGCGCCCTCTGGTGAGCTAGACGGCTGGCCTGGCTCTTTCCACGGACAGGACGTTCTGGCGGCGTTCACTTCCCCTGATCTCAAGGTTCCCCGCGGGCCCGTTTCGGGCGACCCGGCTGCGCCGAGCCCGGGTTCGGCCAGCCCTGTGTCGGCCAGCCTGGTGCCGGCCGACCCGGCCGGGGCCGATCCGGTCCCGCAGGCCCCCGTCGTGAGTGACGCCCCGGCCATAACCGGCACTGGCGTCGCCAACGGGACGGCTGAGGTGAACGGTGCGGCGAGTGCGGCTCCGCTGGCCGTCAGCCCGGCGCTCGCGCCGCCAGCCACGGCGCCCGCCCTCGATCCCGGCCACGGCGACGGCGGCGCCGGGTCAGGCGGCCCTCCTGAGGGCGTCGGCCCTGGTTCCGCTGCTGG
>DATBEM010000277.1:0-15917 GCA_036276115.1 Trebonia sp. | reverse complement strand
CGCTGCCTGGTGGGCCGCTGCCTGGTGGGCCGCTGCCTGGTGGGCCGCTGCCTGGTGGGCCGCTGCCTGGTGGGCCGCTGCCTGGTGGGCCGCTGCCTGGTGGGCCGCTGCCTGCTGCATCGCCGCCTGATGGGCGGCCGCTTGCTGGAGTGCTGCTTGCTGGGCGGCATTCCGCTGGCCGGCCTCGGCGGCCTGGGCCTGGGCCTGGGCCTGGGCTGCCTGGACGGCGGCGCCGTGGGCGACGGCCGCGTGCGCCTCGGACTCGCGCCGGGCGCGGCCCCGCCAGGGGCGCCACTGCGGGATCGTGGCCACCAGCAGGGCCACCAGCGCGACCACGGTCACCACGCCGAGCAGGATCAGCTTGGTCCGCACGACCGACAGGCCGACCACGGCGCCGGAGAACAAGGCCGCCCACAGGTACATCAGCAGCACGCTCTGCCGGTGCGAGTGCCCCAGGGTCTGCAGCCGGTGGTGCAAGTGCTTGCGATCGGGGGCGAACGGCGACATGCCCTTGGCCGTGCGCCGGACCACCGCTAGCAGCAGGTCCGTGTAGGGGATGATCAAGATCGCGACCGGCAGCAGGATCGGCAAGATGGTCGGGAACCGGTTCAGCGGGTGCACGGGCGAGGCGTAGTTGACCAGGACGCTCGGGTCGAGCGAGGCCGTGCTGGCGATCGGGCCGTAGGCGAGCAGCAGGCCCAGGAGCATCGCCCCGGTGTCGCCCATGAAGATCCGGGCCGGGTTGAAGTTGTGCGGCAGGAACCCCGCGCACATCCCGACCAGCACCACCGCCGCGACGGCGGGGACCGACTGCGACGGCAGGTTGATGGAGTTCGACAGCGTGTAGGAGTAGATGAAGAACGCCAGCCCGGCGATGCCGACCACGCCCGCCGCGAGCCCGTCGAGGCCGTCGATGAAGTTGACCGCGTTGATCGTGAGGACGACCAGGAGGATCGTGAGGGTGTAGCTGAGGTCTGGCTCGAGGACGAAGCTCGTGCCGCCCGGCAGCGGCAGCCACGGCAGGTAGGTGCCGCTCCAGGCGAGGATGCCGCCCGCTGCCACCTGGCCGGCCGCCTTGCTCATCGCGCCCATGCCGAAGCGGTCGTCCACGATCCCGATGATCACCAGCAGGCCGCCCGCGGCGAGCAGGCCGTCCACCGTCCGGTGGGACGGGAACGCCTGCTGGAGGTAGGCCAGCCGCTCCGCCACCAGCAGCGCCGCCGCCATCCCGGCGTACATCGCCAGCCCGCCGATCAGCGGTGTCGGCGCCTTGTGGACATCGCGGGAGCGCGGCTCGTGCTGGGCCTTGATCTTGATGGCCAGCAGCCGCACCAGCGGGGTGGTGAGGTACGTGACCGCCGCCGCGATGATCAGGATGAAGGCGTACTCGCGCATGGCGGGGTCGGGCTAGGACGCGGTCGAGCTGTCGATGACGGTCGCGACCTTGCGGAGCTGGTCAATGGTCACCGCGCCCGCCCGCAGCACCCTCGGCACCGGGGCGGTCAGGTCCACGATCGTGGACGGGACGCTGTCCGCGCACGGGCCGCCGTCCAGGTAGACCTCGACCGACTCCCCCAGCTGCGCCTCGGCCTCGGCCGCGGTGGTCGCCGCCCCCTGGCCGGTGCGGTTCGCGCTCGACACCGCCAGCGGGCCGGTGCGCCGCAGCAGCTCCAGGGCGACCGGGTGCAGCGGCATCCGGACCGCGACGGTGCCGTTGGTGTCGCCCAGGTCCCACTTCAGCGTCGCGGACGCCCGCAGCACCAGCGTCAGCGGCCCCGGCCAGAACTCGTCGATCATGTCCTGCCCGAACGCGCCCAGCCCCTCGGCCAGCGCCGACGCCGCCCGCACGCTGCCGACCAGCACCGGGGGCGGCATGTCGCGGCCGCGGCCCTTGGCCGCCAGCAGCCTGGCGACGGCCTCCGGGGCGAACGCGTCCGCGCCAATGCCGTACACCGTGTCGGTGGGCAAGACGATGAGGCCGCCGTCCCGGACGGTGGTGACGGCCGCCGTGATCCCGTCTTCCCGCTGCTGCGCGTCCGCGCAGTCAAATCGCGCGCTCATTGGTTCCATCCTAGGGCTCATTCTCCCGCTGCGGCGGGGATGACAGGGGGCATCGCCGAATCGGTTACATGCCCGGCCAGGTAGCGGTGACGAACCGGTCCCGGCCGGCCAGGTCGCGATGGTTGCGGGTGTCCCGCCAGCCCGCTTCCTCGCTGAATATCCAGTACACAGCCGCTCCTTGCTGCCAGCCGTGCTCGGCGGCGACCATCCCGCCGGGCCTCAGGAGCACCCGCGCGACCCGATCGACCGCCCGCATCGCGTCCAGGCCGTCCGAGCCGCTCCACAGAGCGGCCGGCGGGTCGTATTCCCCCACCTCGGGCGGCACCTGCGAGCCTACCGGGATGTAGGGGGGGTTGCTCACCACCAGGTCCACCGTCCCGGCGAGGGCAGCCACCTCGGGCGGAAATCCCCCGGGGGGCGACTCCCGTACTCCCGAGGCCTGCCCGGTGGAAGGCGAGTCGTACCGGGCAGGCTTCCCGGACAGGCCGCCGGCGGTGAAGTCGCCAGCGTGCAGCAGCACCCGCCCGGCGGTGTAGGAGTCCACGTAGCGGGTGATGTTCCGCTCGGCCCAGCTGCGCGCCAGCGGGTCGCCCTCCACCGCGTGCACCCGCGCGCGCGGCACCTCCTGCGCGATCGACAGGGCGATCGCGCCGGACCCGGTGCCCAGGTCGACCGCGACCGGCTCGGCCACGTCCATGTCGCGCAGCCGGTCGATCGCCCAGCCGGTCATCACCTCGGTCTCCGGCCGGGGCACGAAGACGCCCGGGCCGACGCTGAGGTCGAGGTAGCGGAAGTAGGCGTGCCCGGTGATGTGCTGCAGCGGCTCCCGGTTGGCCCGGCGGGCGATGTCGGCCCAGAAGGTCGCGTCGAACGCGGTGTCGGGCACCGTGTGCAGCTCGCCCCGCTTGACGTCATGGACGTGCGCCGCGATCAGCTCGGCGTCGGCGCGCGGCGACTCGACGCCGGCCTCGGCCAGCCGGGCCGTCGCCAGCGCGATCTCGTCCAGGAGCAGGGTCATCAGCTCGTCTGTGCTCTGCTTCCCGCTCGCCCCGGGCGACGAGGGGCGGCAAGGGGGTTCCAGGGGGGGACCCCCGGGGTGAGTACAGCCCTCGTCGCTCCTCGTTCCTCGTCGCTCCTGCGTCCAGGCGCCGCCGCGCCCTCCCGCTCGCTCACTGATGCTCCGCCAGCCTCTCCTGCAGGTCCGCCGCCGCGAGGGCGTCGATGACGGCGTCGAGGTCGCCGTCGATGACCTGGTCCAGGTTGTAGGCCTTGTAGCCGACCCGGTGGTCGGCGATCCGGTTCTCCGGGAAGTTGTAGGTGCGCACCCGCTCGGACCGGTCCACGGTCCGCACCTGGGCCTTGCGCTCGGCCGACGCCTTCGCGTCGGCCTCCGCCTCCGCCGCCGCCAGCAGCCGGGCGCGCAGCACGCGCAGCGCGGCCTCCTTGTTCTGCAGCTGGCTCTTCTCGTTCTGGCAGGAGACGACGATGCCGGTCGGCACGTGGGTGATGCGCACGGCCGAGTCGGTGGTGTTGACCGACTGGCCGCCGGGGCCGGACGAGCGGAACACGTCCACCCGCAGGTCGTTCTCGTTGATCTGCACGTCGACGACCTCGGCCTCCGGCAGCACCAGGACGCCGGCCGCGCTCGTGTGGATGCGGCCCTGCGACTCGGTCACCGGCACCCGCTGCACCCGGTGGACGCCGCCCTCGTACTTCAGCCGCGACCAGGCGCCCGAGCCGCCCCTGCCCGCCTTGACCGCGATGGTGGCGTCCTTGACGCCGCCGAGCCCCGTCAGGGTGGAGTCGATGATCTCGGTCTTCCAGCCGTGCCGCTCGGCATAGCGGGTGTACATCCGCAGCAGGTCGCCGGCGAACAGGGCCGACTCCTCGCCGCCCTCCCCCGCCTTGACCTCCAGGATCGTGTCCCGGTCGTCGTTGGGGTCCTTCGGCACCAGCAGGCGGCGCAGCCGGTCCTCGACGTCGTGGCGCTGGCGGGCCAGGTCTTCGGCCTCGGCCGCGAACGAGGCATCCTCGTGGGCGAGCTCGCGCGCGGCCTGCTCGTCGTCCCCCAGCTGCCCCCACTCGTGGTAGGAACCGACGATCGGGATGAGCTCGTGGTAGCGCTTGGCGAGGTTCCGGGCCTGATCGGCGTTCGCGTGCACGGACGGGTCCGCGAGGGCGCGCTCAAGCTCGGCGTGCTCGCTGGCGAGGTCACCGAGCCGGTCGAACACGATAAGGACCTTCTTTCAAAGCCGCTGGACTCATAACGGGCGAACGCCCGTACGGCAAGTGCCTGCCGTACGGGCGCTAAGCCTAGCGTGCGTTACTTCTTGCCGGCCTTCGTACCGCTGACCTTGGTCCCGAACCGCTTCTCGAAGCGGGCGACGCGGCCACCGGTGTCGAGGATCTTCTGCTTGCCGGTGTAGAAGGGGTGGCACTGCGAGCACACGTCCGTGTGGATCGAGCCGCTCGACGCGGTCGACCGGGTGACGAAGCTGGCGCCACAGCCACAGGTCACGGTGGTGACGTTGTACTGCGGGTGAATCTCGGGCTTCATGAAAGTTGGCTCCTTGCCATCATGCGGTCGCCGGGTCGCCAGGCGCGTTGGCCTTCGCGGCGTGAACCGGTACCGCGTTCGTGCGGCTTCATAGTCTGCCAGACGCTAGTAACCAGCCGGGCCCAGTTGGTATTCCCAACTGAGCCCGGCCTGGTACCGCCGCCTTCTAACGATCGCGGTCGACTCCGATCGTGGTCTTCTGGACCTGCAGGAGGAACTCGGCGTTGCTGCGGGTCTTGCGCATCTGCTCCATGAGCAGCTCCAGCGCCTGGGCGGGCTCAAGGGCGTGCAGGACCCGGCGCAGCTGCCAGATGACCTTTAGCTCGTCGGGGGCCATCAGGATCTCTTCCTTGCGGGTGCTGGACGCGATCACGTCCACCGCCGGGAACAGGCGCTTGTCGGCCAGCTCGCGGCGCAGCCGCAGCTCCATGTTGCCGGTGCCCTTGAACTCCTCGAAGATGACCTCGTCCATCCGGGACCCGGTCTCGATGAGAGCGGTAGCCAGTATGGTCAGCGACCCGCCGTTCTCGATGTTGCGGGCCGCCCCGAAGAACCGCTTCGGCGGGTACAGCGCGGTCGAGTCGACGCCACCGGACAGGATGCGGCCGCTGGCGGGCGCTGCCTGGTTGTAGGCGCGGCCGAGCCGGGTGATCGAGTCCAGCAGCACGACCACGTCGTGGCCCATCTCGACGAGGCGCTTGGCGCGCTCGATGGCCAGCTCCGCGACGGCGGTGTGGTCGTCGGCCGGGTGGTCGAAGGTCGAGTGGATGACCTCGCCCTTGACCGTGCGCTGCATGTCGGTGACCTCCTCAGGACGCTCGTCCACGAGGACGACCATGAGGTGGCACTCCGGGTTGTTCTTGGTGATCGCGTTGGCGATCGACTGCAAGATCATGGTCTTGCCGGCCTTCGGCGGCGAGACGATGAGGCCACGCTGGCCCTTGCCGATCGGGCTGATCAGGTCAATGATCCGGGTCGCCAGGTTGGTCGCGTCCGACTCCAGCCGCAGGCGGTTCTGCGGGTACAGCGGGACCAGCTTGGAGAACTCCGGCCGGTGCAGCGACTGCTCGGGGTCAAGGCCGTTGACCTTGTCCAGGCGGACGAGCGCGTTGAACTTCTCCCGGCGCTCGCCGTCGCGGGGCTGGCGGACCGCGCCCTCGATGACGTCGCCCTTGCGCAGCCCGGACTTGCGGACCTGGGACAGCGAGACGTAGACGTCGTTGGGCCCGGCCAGGTAGCCGGTCGTCCGGACGAACGCGTAGTTCTCCAGCAGGTCGAGGATGCCCGCGATCGGGATCAGGACGTCGTCCTCGGCGATCACCGTCTCCGGCTCGCCGCCCTGCCGCTCGCCCCGGCGGCGGTTGCGGTTCCGGTACCGGTCGCGACCGCGACCGCGACGCTGGCCGTCATCGTCGTCGTCGATGTTGCTGGCGGCCATGGGCCGGCTCGCGTTGCCCTGGCCGGACTGGCCCCCCTGAGTAGCCTGGCCCTGGCCGCGGGCCGCGTCGCGGTCCCGGCCGCCGCCGTCGCGCCCATTGCTGTCGCGGCTACTGCCATCACGGCTACTGCCATCACGGCTACTGCCATCACGGCCGGACGAGTCACGGCTCGCGGAGTCCCGGCGGTCCCGGCCGCCCCGGCGCCGGTCACGGCGGCTGTCGCCTGAGCCCTGGCCCTCGGCCGGCCCCTGGCCGTCGCCGTTCGCGTCGCCCTGGTCCGCGCTCGCGGGCGCGGTGGCGGTCTCGCTGCCGTTGGCAGCGGCGGCGTCGGCGGTTCCGGCGGGCGCGGTCCCGTTGGCGCTGGCCGCGGTCGCGGCCGGCGCGTCGTGCGTGCTCACTGGCGCGGCGCTAGCGACCTGGTCGCCAATCCCGGCGTGCGGGGCGGCGGCGGCAGCGGCCGGCGCATCGCCGATCCCGCTCGCCTGAGCCTGCCCAATGCCCGTCCGGACAGTTGTGCCTGCTTCCATAGCATCCTGATTCAGGGGGCGAGACGCCTCGGCCGAAGCCGTCTTGCCTCGCGTGGCTGACGGTTGACTTGCGGGGGCGGGCTGGTGGCGGAGCTGGTGCTCCTCGATCGCGGCAACCAACTGGCCCTTGCGCATGCGGCCCGCTCCGGGGATGCCGAGCTGCGAGGCGATCTTCTGCAGGTCGGGAACGAGCAGCTTGGAGAGGTTAGAGAGGTCACCGACCGGACGGCCCTGCGGCCTCGCGACGGCGGAACCCTCTGGACCGGCGGCCGATTGACCGATGGGGGAATCCTCCGGCGCGGCCGCGCCCGTAAGGAGTTCGGTGGTGTCGCTCACTAATGGTCCTTCCGTTATGATCCTCGGCCGCCTAGGTGTCTTCCCGACCTAGCCTGCGGTGCCCGACCCGATACATTTCGCCCGCAGGACCCGTATCCTCGTCCGCGATTCCAGCCGGATCTGCGCTCGGCTCCCGGAACCCGCGACATGAAGGTGTGAAACGGGGTACCGCACAGAGGAACGGGGTGCTCTCCTGGCGTGTTGCCGAAAGTCCACTTCCCAGGCAGGTATACGTTACCGCCCAGGTGACGTGTGGATGAACAGCACCCGCCCTGAGAGGGGCAACTGATGCTGCAACTAGCCTAACACCAGCGGAGCCCACGGCATTCCTTCACGGCCATCCAACTTCGCGGCCATCCATGTTGGGGGAGGAGGGGTCTTAACTCGGCCACGCTCTGACTGCCAGTACGCCGACTGTCGGCACACTCCAGGGCTGGCGGCACCGAGCCGGCACCATGCTCTGGCGTGTCCGGGGTGACGCTGGCGCCCTGCCTTTCGACATCAAGCGGGCTTACGATCCAGCCAATACCCGTTTCCCTGATAGTTGAATCCAGCTTCACTCGAGTTGGCGCGCTGGCGTCGGGGAACGCCAGCACCGACGGGCCGGCGCCGGAAACCACCGCCGCGATCCCCGCCGCCCGCAGCCGGACCACGAGGTCGTGGGTGTGCGGCATCGCCGGGGCGCGGTAGGCCTGGTGCAGCCGGTCCTCGGTCGCGTCGAGCAGCGCGTCCGGGGCCGTCGTGAGGGCGGCGACCAGCAGGGCCGCCCGGCCCGCGTTGGCGGCGGCGTCCCCGTGCGACACGCTGGTCGGCAGCAGCCCGCGCGCCACTTCGGTGCTGACCGGGGCCGGGGCGATGACCGCGACCGGCCGGACCTGCGCCAGCGGCTCCAGCCGGATCGCCCGCGCCTGCCCGCTGGCGGCAAGCCACGCGACCGTCAGCCCCCCGTACAGGCAGGGCGCGACGTTGTCCGGATGGCCCTCGATCGCGCTGGCCAGCGGCAACGCCGCCCCCGGGGCCACCTCGGCCCCGGCCAGGGCCCGGGCGGCCAGGATCCCGGCGACGATCGCCGCGGCCGACGAGCCGAGCCCGCGCCCGTGCGGGATCCGGTTCACGCACCGCAGCGCCAGGCCCGGCGGCTGCCCGGTCCCGAGGTCGTCGAAGGCGGTCCGCATGGCCCGCACGACCAGGTGCCGGCCGCCTGCGCCGGCCACCTCGGCCGCGCCCTCGCCCGTCACGTGCAGGTCCAGGCCACCCGGGATTACCTGCGCCTCGACCTCGTCGTGCAGCGCGAGCGCCAGCCCCAGCGCGTCGAACCCCGGCCCCAGGTTGGCGCTCGTCGCGGGCACCTTGACCCGGACGGCTCCCGCGGGCCAGCTCACGAGGCCCCGGCTCATGTTGATGCTGTATCTCCCCGCCTTGATGCTGTGTCTCTGATGCTGTGCCTCCGATGCCGTGTCTCCCCCGCTCGGCATATCCCGCACGACGGATATTTCCCGCCGCGAGTTAATGCCCGGTTCCGGCCCCGCCCGGGGTTACCCCACCTTAAAAGGCGCCACTGACATTCGAGCGGCGCGGGCACCCTCACCAGCCACGATACCGGGCACTGGGGCAGCCGCACGGGCCTTGGGCAGGCCATCTGGTTTCCCGGTCCGGTCACGCAAGGCCGAGGGCGGCGGCGGCCGTGCCCGCGTCCGCCGTGACCGTGGTCGGCGCGGGGGCGCCCGACAGGGCCCAGTCCGGGTCCTTCAGGCCGTTGCCGGTGATCGTGCAGACGACCCGCGAGCCGGCCGTGATCAGCCCGGCCGCCGACGCCTTGAGCAGGCCCGCGACGCTAGCCGACGAGCCGAGCTCGCCGAACACCGCCTCGTCCCGGGCCAGGACCCGGTAGGCGGCCAGGATCTCCCGGTCGGTCACCGAGTCGATCATGCCGTCGGACTCATCTCGCGCTTCCTCCGCCAGCGTCCACGACGCGGGGTTCCCGATCCGGATGGCGGTCGCGATCGTCTGCGGGTGCTGCACCGGCGCCCCGTTCACGATCGGGGCCGCGCCGCTGGCCTGGAAGCCGAACATGCGCGGCCGCCGGCCGGAAGCGCCCGCCTCGAAGTACTCCTTATAACCCATCCAGTAGGCGGTGATGTTGCCCGCGTTGCCGACCGGGAGGCAGTGGATGTCGGGCGCGTCGCCGAGCGCGTCCACGATCTCGAACGCCGCCGTCTTCTGGCCCTGCAGCCGGTCGGGGTTGACCGAGTTGACCAGCGCTACCGGGTAGTCGATCGCCAGCTTGCGGGCCAGCTCCAGGCAGTCGTCGAACGAGCCGTCCACCTGCAGCAGCTTCGCCCCGTGGACGAGGGCCTGCGCCATCTTCCCGATCGCGATCTTGCCCTGCGGCACCAGGACCGCGCAGGTCATGCCCGCCCGGGCGGCGTAAGCGGCGGCGCTGGCCGAGGTGTTCCCGGTCGACGCGCAGATCACCGCCTTGGCCCCGGACGCCGCGGCCGCCGTTATCGCCGTGGTCATGCCCCGGTCCTTGAACGACCCGGTCGGGTTGAGGCCCTCGACCTTGAGGTAGACGTCGCAGCCGGTCCGGGCGGACAGCACCGGGGCGGGCAGCAGCGGGGTGCCGCCCTCGTGCAGCGTGACCGGCTTCATCCCGGCTACCGTGGGCAGCCGGTCGCGGTACTCGGTAATGACCCCGCGCCACGGGGGGCGCGCGGCGGAGACCGATGCTCCGGAAACCGCTGCTCCGGCAGCGGCCATGCCATTCATGACGGGTCTTCCTCTCCTTCTACCCGCATCACGCTGGCCACTGCCCGCACCATGGGCAGGGCCGTGAGCTCGGCGATCGTGGCGGCGAGGGCCGCATCGGGCGCCTCATGGGTCACGATCACTAGTTGCGCCTCATCGCCCCGGCTGGCCTGCCGCACGGCCTGGATCGAGACGCCATGCCGGGCGAACGCCTCGGCGACGGGAGCGAGGGTGCCGGGACGGTCGTCCACGTCCAGCGAGACGTGGTACCGGGTCAGCGTGTCGCCCATCGGCAGGACGGGCAACTCCGCGTAGGGGGAGAACTCCGGCCCGCGGGTGCCCGCCAGCCGGTTGCGGGCGACCGCGACGACGTCGCCGAGGACCGCGCTGGCGGTCGGGATTCCGCCCGCGCCCGCGCCGTACAGCATGAGCTGCCCGGCCGACGCGGCCTCGACGAAGACGGCGTTGTAGGCGCCGCCGACCGAGGCCAGCGGGTGCGACCGGGGGATCATCGCCGGGTGCACCCGCACCGCCACCCCCGCCCCGGAGCGCTCGCAGATCGCCAGGAGCTTGACGATGCGGCCGAGCTGGCGGGCCGACGCGATGTCAGCCGCGGTCACCTCGGTGATGCCCTCGCGGTGCACGTCGGCAGCGGTTACCCGGGTATGGAAGGCCAGGCCCGCCAGGATCGTCGCCTTGGCCGCCGCGTCGAACCCCTCGACGTCGGCGGTCGGGTCGGCCTCGGCGTAGCCGAGGGCCTGCGCCTCTTCCAGGGCGTCGGCGAAGTCGGCGCCGCTGGTGTCCATCTTGTCGAGGATGAAGTTGGTGGTGCCGTTGACGATGCCGAGCACCCGGTGCACGGTGTCGCCCGCGAGCGACTCCCGCAGCGGCCGCAGCAGCGGGATCGCCCCCGCCACGGACGCCTCGTAGTACAGGTCGGCGCCGTGCTCGCGGGACGCCGCGTGGATCTCCTCGCCCTGCTCGGCCAGCAGCGCCTTGTTGGCGGTGACGACCGACTTGCCGGTCTTCATCGCGGCCAGCAGCAGCGACCGGGCCGGCTCGATGCCGCCGATCACCTCGACCACGATGTCAACGTCTGGCCGGGTCGCGAGGCCGACGGCGTCCGTCGTCAGCAGGGCCGGGTCGATTCCCGGGCGCGAGGCCGACAGCCGCCGCACCGCGATCCCGGCCAGCTCCAGCGGCGTCCCGATGCGCACCGCCAGGTCGCTCGCCTGCTCTGACAGCAGCCGCGCGACCTGGGACCCGACGACGCCGCAGCCGAGCAGCGCGACCTTCAGCGCCCTTTCTCCGGCGTCCCGGCCTCCGAAGCCCTTAGCCGCTACCTCGCCCACTGGCGCTCCTCGCTCCTCGGTCGCTGCGCTTGCCACGCCGGCCGCGGGCGCCCCGGCGGCCCCGCTCACCCGACGTCCAGCCGCAGCAGGTCGTCCAGCGTCTCCCGGCGGACGATCTCGCTGGCCGCGCCGTCCCGCACGGCGACCACCCCGGGCTTCGTCAGGTGATTGTAGTTTGAGGCCATCGACCGGCAGTAGGCGCCCGTCGCGGCGACCGCGAGGAGGTCACCGGGGGCCAGGTCAGCCGGCAGGTAGCAGTCGCGGACGATGATGTCGCCGCTCTCGCAGTGCCGCCCGACCACCCGGGACAGCACCGGGGCGGCGTCGCTCGCCCGGGACGCCAGCACGCAGGTATAGGACGCGTCGTACAAGGCGGTGCGGATGTTGTCGCTCATGCCGCCGTCGACGCTGACGTAGGTCCGCAGGCCGTCCACGTCCTTGATCGTGCCGACCTCGTACAGCGTGATCGTGGAGGGGCCGACGATCGCCCGGCCCGGCTCGATCGTGAGCCGCGGCATCGCCAGCCCGGCCGCGGCCGCCTGGAGGGCGACCATCGACCGCAAGGACGCCGTGAGCGACTTGACGTCCGGCGGGTCGTCGTCGGGGACGTAGGCGATGCCGAAGCCGCCGCCGAGGTCGAGCTCCTCGACCGAGATGCCGTGCTCGGCGTGGATGCGGGCGGCCAGCTCGATCACCCGGCGGGCGGCCACCTCGAACCCGGCCGTGTCGAAGATCTGCGAGCCGATGTGCGAGTGCAGGCCCGCGAATTCCAGGGCGGGCAGCGCCAGGACCCGGCGCACCGCCTCGTCAGCGGCCCCGCTGGCGAGCGAGAAGCCGAACTTCTGGTCGTCGTGGGCCGTCGCCATGAACTCGTGGGTGTGCGCCTCGACCCCGGTCGTGACCCGGACCAGGACCCGTGCCCGCGTCCCGGCCTCGGCCGCGTAGTAGGCGAGCCGGGCGATCTCCTCATAAGAGTCGGCCACCACGTGCCCGACCCCGGCCTCGATCGCGCGCCGCAGCTCGGACGGGAGCTTGTTGTTGCCATGCAGCGTGATCATCGCCGGGGCGACCCCGGCCGACAGGGCCACCTCCAGCTCGCCCGCGCTGCAGACGTCCACCCCGAGGCCCTCGGCGTGCACCCAGCGCAGCACCGCCCGCGAGCAGAACGCCTTGGCCGCGTAGAACACCCCGGCCGGGCCGCCGTCGCCGGCGCTGAAGGCCTCCAGGTACTCCCGGGCGCGGTCGCGCACGTCCTGCTCGTCGGTCACGAACACCGGCGTGCCGAACTCGGCCGCGATGTCCCGCACGTCCACCCCGCCCACCGTGAGGACGCCGTCGCGGCGGGCCGCGCTGCGCGGCCAGATCGCCGGGTGCAGCGAGTTAAGGTCAGCCGGAGGCGCCGGCGGGTGGTCCGCGGGCAGCACGTCCGCATGGCGCGGCCCGGCCGGGTGAGCGACACGACTCACGTGGTTTCCCCTCTATGTCCTACAGGCGTTCGGGCGGGACGACCCCGAGCAGGCCAAGCCCGGCGGCAAGGCCAGTGTGCGCCGCCACCGCCAAATCGCGGGCGACGGCCAGTGTCCCATTGTCTTGCGGGCGGCTGTCTTGCGGGCGGCTGTCTTGCGGGCAGCTGTCTTGCGGGCAGCTGTCTTGCGGGCGGGTGAACCGCACCGCCGCGATCGTCGCGCGGGCGAGTTCCTCCAGGTAGCGGGCGAACTCGTCGGGCCGGCCGCGCCGCGCCGCCGTGGCGGCCCGTTCCGGGAGCCAGGACAGCGCGTCGAGCAGCGCCCAGTCCGCCGGGTCAGCGGGGAGGCGCGATCCGGCAGCCGGGTCAGGTGCGGCAGGGGTGGTGGCACCGAGGGCCGCTGCCCAGCGCACCCCGGACGCGGCCCGGGCGTGCGCGTACCTCACAGCATAGGCGGGGTTGTCGAGCGAATACCGCGCGGCCTGGGCGGGGTCAACCCGGGCGGGCTTGCCCGGGATGACCCGCGCCAGCGCCAGCCGCACCGCGTCCCCGCCCGCGAAGGCGACCGCCGCCGCCACCGGCCGGCCGCTGCCCTCGGACAACGCCGCTCCCCCAGCGGCCGCACCGGCCCTGCCCGCGACCGGGGCCGCCTCCGTGCCCGGGACCCGGACCCGGCCTGGCCCGCTGGCGCCGGACGGCACCCGCTCGCCTGGTCCTGCGCTCCTTGTCCCTCCGGCCTGCATCCCTCCGGCCTGCATCCCTCCCGCCTGCATCCCTCCCGCCTGCGAGACCGTGGCCCCGGCGGCGCGGGCGAGGCGGGCGGTCAGCTCAGCCGCGAGCGCGGCCCGGGCTGCCTCCCAGCTGGGGGCGCCCGCCAGGTCGGCCGCGGGCGCGCCGTCCACCACGATCCCCCGCAGCACGTCGCTGCGAGCACAGTCGGCCCCGGCGGCGATGACCCGGGCGCCAACGGCGGCGAGGGCAGCCGGGGTCACGGTGATGGTGACGTAGCCGCCGCCGGTGACGGCTGCGTCCGCGATCCAGGATTCTCCGGCCAGGCCAGCGGCGATGGCGTTGGCGGCCGGGACCGGTCCCGTGAAATTCCGGGATGACGTGCTAACCCTGCCCAGGCTGAGCGGCAGGCTGGTCGCATAGCGGCCCGGCGCGCCGGCCGGGCGCAGCCGGGGGTCAGCCGGGGCGTCCAGGCCGGCCGCGGCCGCGGCCCGCGCGATCGCCGCCCGCAGGTCGACCGTGAGCAAGCCCGGTCAGAACGCCGAGGCGGGCTGGCCGCCGGCCAGCTCGCGGACGACGCGGATCATCTCGCCCGGGTCGAACGGCTTGGTGAGGTACGCGTCTGCGCCAACCTTGGCGCCGCGGGCGATGTCGTACTCCTGGGCGCGGGCCGTGATGAGCACGACCCTAATATGCGCGGTGTCCGGGTTCTTGCGCAGCTGGACGGCGGTCTCCCAGCCATCCAGCCGGGGCATCATGACATCCAGGGTGATGACGTCAGGAGCGATCGCCGCCACCTTGTCCAGGCAGTCCTGCCCGTCGACAGCGGTCGCGACGTCGAACCCTTCGAGCGTCAGGTTCACGGCGATAAGCTGCCGGATCACCTCATCGTCGTCGACTACCAGCACTCGTCCCAGACCTTGCGTCACGGGCGTGAGAGTACCGCGTTTGCCGCCGAAGTAGGAAGCGGGCGGGCGCGACTGGGTCCAACGCACGTTCCGGGACTGGTAGCCTCTTCGCAGGCAAGTCCGCGACTGCGCGGCCCACGCCCCCATAGCTCAGGGGATAGAGCACTGGCCTCCGGAGCCAGGTGCGAAGGTTCGAATCCTTCTGGGGGCACCCTTTTACCTTCTGACCTGCTCGTTCTCCTCCCCTGGCTCCTCTGGTCGCCTGGCTGCGGCCTAGCAATCCGGTGCTACGCATCTAGCCTGGTGGCTTGCAAGTGTGCGTAGCTCCCCCAGGATGGAGGAGCAGCCATGCCTTCTACCGGGATCAGCACAAGATCACCGACTCCAACGAGCCGCTCGGCCCCCATGTCGAAGCCGGCCACCCGGCCCATGCCGCCTACCAGTACGCGGCCCGTTCCCTCGCCGCCACCGCAGGCGTCGCCACCAACCGCTACCGCGCTCCGGTCATAGACATCGACGCCGCTGACCGGCGTGCGCGTCGCTCGCTCCCGAGGGAACTCCGGCCCGGCGCTCCCCGGGTCGGCCGTCCGGAGACGCTGCAGGCACCTCGCCTGCAACAGGCGTATCCCCAGCCGCCGCGCCCGAGGATCGCGCCTGCCCATCGTCCTGGCTGGTTACCCTGCGCCGCCACTCGGCGGCCCGCCAGTACGCCGGGTCCGACCCGTCCCAGCGGGGCGCGTGGAAGCGATCGTCCAGCGGCCGGGCCGCCTTCGCGGGGAACATGGCCAGGCCGTGGCCGATGAACTCGCCCTGGCGGGCGAACTGAGCGCCGCACGCACAGCCATGCCTTTTCACGGGTCCTCCCTCGGCCGCGAGCCAGCCGCCTCGGCTCGGGCCGTGGCCTCGTCCAGGCGTGCCCGTGCCCCGGCCAGCTCTGCCAGGAGGATGTCGATCTTGCTGAACAGCAGGTCCAGCTTCTCCTCCAGCCGGGTGAACATCGGCGTGATCATCGCGACGACCGCCTGGGCGAAGGCCTTCTCGGCCCCAGCGGGAGGCGGCTGCTGCTGACGTGTCCTTGGTGTCATCGCGTGAGCTCCTTTCACTTGCGCTGGCATGCGGTAGCCGCTCCCGGCAGCCGGCCGACGCCGGCCAGGACGTGCGCCCCGGTCAGCGCTGGGCGCCGGACAGCGGCGCCAGGCTGCCAGTCGGCGGCGTGCACGATCCCCGGTGGCTCCAGCCGCGCGCCGGCGAAGAACGAGGCGATGTCGTCGGGCGCGTGGTTGTGCAGGTTCCCGGCCGCATACTCCCGGGCAAGCCGCCCGCCCACCTCCCGGTCCCCGCAGCCCACCGAGACGATCAGGTAGCTGCCCGGGGCAAGGGCGGCCGCCAGCGTGCCCATGACGTCGCGTGCCTGGCCAGGGTCCATGAAGTGCAGGACCATCGCGGCAATCACCGCGACCGGCTGGCGGAAGTCGATCATCTCCAGCACCCCCGGATGCCCGAGGACAGACCGGGGGCGGGTGATGTCCGCTCGCACTGCGGCCGTGCTCCCGTCGCCAGTCAGCAGCGCCATCGAATGGACTACGACCATGGCGTCGCGGTCCACGTAGACCACTCGCGCATCGGGAGCCACGGCCTGGGCTGCCTGGTGAGTGTTGGCCGTGGCCGGCAGCCCGGACCCCAGATCCAGGAACTGCCGCACGCCCCGGGCGGCGACCCAGCCGACCGCCCGGTCCAGGAACGCCCGGTTATCCCGCGCGAGCCGCGCCAGGTGCGGCGACACCGCCAGCAGCCG
>DATBEM010000276.1:0-18643 GCA_036276115.1 Trebonia sp. | reverse complement strand
GTAGAGCGCCTCCGAGCCCTGGCCGAAGTCAATGGCGCTGAGCCGGATGACGACCTGCGATTGCACCATCCCGATGAGCGTGTCGAGGTCTGTGAAGCTGCGCATGGAACCTCCCAACCAACCTAACAAACGACCTAGTCGTAGCGGCGATTAGCATGTTTAGTGGGTTGGATTAGTAAGTTTCCGGCTGTTGCCGATGCCTCCTCGGTCATCGGCTGTGCGCTGGCCGACATAAGCGGCCCAGTCTCGCCTGGCCCACTGGGACCAGCGCTCGGCGGTGCTGACGCTGATTCCGGTCAGGTCAGCGAGGACTGCAGCAGGAAGCTCAGCGGCCAGCGCGCGGCGGGCGGTGTTACGCCCGGCATGGGCGTCGATGCCATAGCGGTGAAGCCGGACGCCGAAGAGGACATCCACGGCCGGGCGGGCTGGGCTCTGGCCCGGGGAAGAGCCTCTGCCGGGCCTGGTGAGCCGCCTGCGCCAGCGCACTGGCAGCCGCAGACCGCTCAGCGCCGGTCGCCGTGGAGTCTCCCAGGACCCTGGCGGCATCCGACGCAGCAACAGCGCCGGTCATACGCAGATTCTTCGCCATACCATCACCTCCTCTCCGTCAGCCTTGATTTGCGGCGCGGAGTGTGATGTCATCCAGGTTCCAGCCAGGCACGACATCAGCTCGCGCCGCCCCGCACGCCCGGACCCCTGCCGGCCCGGGCGTGCGGCGTTTCAGCAGATCAGATACTCAACCGCTCTCGCGAGCGCTTGTTGCATCTGATGCAATACCGCTCACTTTCAGCTGCAGCCGCTGGTGGAGCCGCAGCCTTCGCAGACGTAGCAGCTGCCGGCTGGGCGCATCTTCGTGCCGCAGGTCAGGCAGAGGGGGGCGTCGGCCGTGCGGCCCTGCTGGAACTCGATCAGCTCGGCCGTGCTGTGCGGGCCGCCCCGGCTGCCCGCGGCGGGGGACGGGCGCGCGCCGGCGGCCGGGACCGGGGCGGGCGGGGTGGCCTTGGCCGTCGCGGCGGGCGGCTGGGGGGCTCGCTCGGCGTGCGGGGCTTCCACGGCGGTGGACTGGGCCAGCTCGACCGGGTCGACCTCTTCGCCCAGGGTGGCGGGATCCTCGCCGGCGAGCTCGGCCGCGCGCTCGGCGGCGGACAGGATGCCGAGGTCGGCCCGCTGGTCGTAGGGCAGGTGGTCGAGGGCCAGGCGGCGGAAGATGTAGTCCATCACCGAGGTCGCGATGCGGACGTCGGGGTCGTCGGTCATGCCGGCCGGCTCGAAGCGCGTGTTGGTGAACTTGCCGACGTAGGACTCCAGCGGGATGCCGTACTGCAGGCCCACCGAGATCGCCATGGAGAACGCGTCCATCACGCCCGCCAGGGTCGACCCCTGCTTGCCGAGCTTCAGGAACACCTCGCCGACCCCGTCGTCGGGGTAGGTCGACGCGGTCATGTAGCCCTCGGCGCCCGCGACGTCGAACCGGGTCACGGTGGCGGAGCGCTTCTTCGGCAGGCGCCTGCGGACCGGGCGGTGCTCGTGCGGGACCACGGCGGCCTGGACCGGGGCCGGCTGCTCGGCGGGCTTGTCCTGCTTCTTGGCGATCGACAGCGGCTGGCCGACCTTGCAGTTGTCGCGGTAGATCGCCAGCGCCTTGAGGCCGAGCTTCCAGCCCTGGAAGTAGATCTCCTCAACTTCCTCGACGGTCGCCGACTCGGGCATGTTCACGGTCTTGGAGATCGAGCCCGACAGGAACGGCTGGACCGAGGCCATCATGCGGACGTGGCCCATCGGGCTGATCGAGCGCTCGCCCATCGCGCAGTCGAACACCTCATAGTGCTCGTGGCGCAGGCCGGGGGCGTTGACGACATGGCCGTGCTCGGCGATGTACTCGGTGATCGCCTCGATCTGCTCGCCCTGGTAGCCGAGGTTCCTCAGCGCGCGGGGAACCGTCTGGTTGACGATCTGCATGGACCCGCCGCCGACGAGCTTCTTGAACTTCACCAGCGCGAGGTCCGGCTCGATGCCGGTGGTGTCGCAGTCCATCATGAAGCCGATCGTCCCGGTCGGCGCCAGCAGCGAGGCCTGGGCGTTGCGGTACCCGTTGGCATCGCCCGCCGCGAGGCTGTCCCGCCAGGTCGCGTTGGCCAGGTCGAGGATCTCGCGATCGATCACGCCAACCGGGCGGACCTCGGCGCTGGCGCTCGCGTGCTTGCGGATGACGCGCTGGTGGGCGGAGGCGTTCTTCTCGTAGCCCACGTAGGGGCCGACGACCCCCGCGAGCTCGGCGGACTTCTTGTACGCCGAGGCCGTCATGAGCGAGGTGATCGCGGCGGCGATGGCGCGGCCGCCCGCGGAGTCGTAGGCGTGGCCGGTCGCCATGAGGAGGGCGCCGAGGTTGGCGTACCCGATGCCCAGCTGGCGGTAGTCGCGGGTGATGTCGCCGATCTTCTCGGTCGGGAAGTCGGCGAACGTGATGGAGATGTCCATCGCCATGATGATCAGCTCGCTGACCTGCGCGAACCGCTCGCTGTCGAAGGTGTCGTCAGCCCGCAGGAACTTCAGCAGGTTAATGCTGGCCAGGTTGCAGGACGAGTTGTCGAGGCTGAGGTACTCGCTGCAGGGGTTGCTCGCGGTGATCCGGCCGGACTCGGGGTTGGTGTGCCAGTCGTTGATGGTGTCGTCGTACTGGATCCCCGGGTCGGCGCACTCCCAGGCGGCCTGTGCCAGCGTGCGGAACAGGCTCTTGGCCCCGACGGTCTCGATCGTCTCGTTGGTCAGCCGGGCACGCAGGTCGAACTTGCCGTCGGTGTCAACCGCGCGCATGAACTCGTCGGAGACCCGGACCGAGTTGTTGGCGTTCTGGTACTGGACGCTGACGATGTCCTGGCCGCCGAGGTCCATGTCGAACCCGGCGTCGCGCAGGACGCGGATCTTGTCCTCCTCGCGCGCCTTGGTCTGGATGAACTCCTCGACGTCCGGGTGGTCCACGTCGAGCACGACCATCTTGGCCGCCCGGCGGGTCGCGCCGCCGGACTTAATGGTTCCGGCCGAGGCGTCGGCGCCGCGCATGAAGCTGACCGGCCCGGACGCCGTCCCGCCGCTGGTCAAGAGCTCCTTGCTGGACCGGATCCGGGACAGGTTCACGCCCGCGCCGGAGCCGCCCTTGAAGATCAGCCCCTCTTCCCGGTACCACTCGAGGATCGAGTCCATCGTGTCATCGACCGCGAGGATGAAGCAGGCCGACACCTGCTGGGGGGAGGCGGTGCCGACGTTGAACCACACCGGGGAGTTGAACGAGAAGACCTGGTGGATCAGTGCCCACTTCAGCTCATGGTCGAAGATCTCGGCGTCCTCGTCGGTCGCGAAATAGCCGTGCTCGCGGCCGGTCTTCGTGTAGACGTCCGTGACCCGGTCCACCAGCTGCTTGAGCGACCACTCGCGCTGCGGGGTCCCCACCGCGCCGCGGAAGTACTTGGTCGTCACGATGTTGGTCGCGTTGACCGACCAGGAGCCAGGGAACTCGACGCCCGTCTGCTCGAAGTTGACCGAGCCGTCGCGCCAGTTCGTCATCACGACGTCCCGCCGCTCCCAGGCGACCTCGTCATAGGGGTGCACGCCAGGCGTGGTGTTGATGCGCGCGATGGCCAGCCCCTTGCGGGCCGGCTTGCCCTTGCCCTTGCGCGCGGCCTGGCCGCTGGTCGTCTCCGTCATAACCTTCCTTAACCCCCTGCTAAATTGTCGTCACTTCTCGTCCATATGCGGCGAAGCACACCAGCGCGCGGCCACCTGGCCCCGCGATGACATGGCTCCGCTTGCCGGGCCGGCGAAGCGCCGCCGGCCGAGCTCTGCTGCTGGCAGCGGCCTTAGCCGCCGCTCCCCGGGGGGCTGGCGTCGCCCCGGGTGCCGTCGTCCCGCTGCCCCGGCGGGCCTTGCTGCCGGTCGCGCAACGCGATGATTTCCTTCTCGAAGTCGTCAAGCGACTCAAAGCCCCGGTACACGCTCGCGAACCGGAGATAGGCGACCTCGTCCAGGTCGCGCAGGGGGCCGAGGATGGCCAGCCCCACCTCGTGGGACGGCACCTCCGCGAGGCCACGCGCCCGGATGGTCTCCTCTACTCGCTGGGCGAGCATGGCGAGCTGGTCAACGTCGACCGGCCGGCCCTGGCAGGCCCGTTGCACGCCCCGGACGATCTTGTCCCGGGTGAACGGCTCAGTCACGCCGCTGCGCTTGGCCACCATCAGGATCACCGACTCCTGGGTGGTGAACCGGCGCTGGCACTCCGGGCAGGATCGCCGGCGCCTGATCGCGGTGCCGTCCTCGGCGACCCGGCTGTCGATGACCCTGCTGTCAGGGTGCCGGCAAAACGGGCAGTACAACGCGATCACCTCCTGGCTTCCCGCACCTAACGTACCCGACTCCCCTGCGGATATCCACAAGCTGTGGAGGAACCACAGTGATGTAAGTACTAGATGTTGTGGTCTAACGTAGCCAAGACCGGAGACGATCGCAAGCGGAAGATACCCATCGATCCAGCGTGTCGCCGCCTGGGTGACGAGGGTCACGGTGAAGGCCGCGTGGCGCCGGGCGAGCCGCGCTGAGGGCTCCCGTTCCCTTAGAGGATCCCGGCGTGGGCCGTACCCGCCAGGACCATGGAAGCGACGGCGACGAGCATCATGAGGGTCACGGTGATCACGAGCCGCCCGCGCCGGGTGAGCCGCACGCCACCCGCCGCAACCGCCCCGCGTCGCGGCCTTAGCCGGCCGAGTCGGGGAGCGGGCCGGGCCTTGCGCCGGGACCGCGCGTCATCGCCGGGAGCACGGCCGATCGCGGGACCAGGCCCGAGAGCGGCGCTGTCTACGGAGACGAGGCCGACGGCGGAAGCAGGGGCGACGCGAGCAGCGGAATCAGGACGGGCGGCATGGCGGGTCCCGCCACGGCCAGCCGCGGTGCTCGTCCCGGACGGCGCGTCAGCCCCGGGCATGCGCCCGGCTCCCTCTATTTCCCTGATCCTGGCGGCGACAGCCGTCACCCAGACCGGCACTTCGGGCTGGAAGTCCGGGTCAACCAGGCGGCCCTGGTCGGCAACCAGGCGAAGGTGCGCCCCGCGCCCGCGAGGCTGGGCGGGGCCCGGCCGGGGGTTCGCCTGCAACCTGCGATTTTGCGTGTCACGTGGGCCTTGAGTTCGAATCGGCCGCGACTTGCCACTTCGCTGTGTTACCGTCCCTGCTACCGTCGTGTTCACGTTCGCCTCCCTGACCAAACGCTCATTCGATGGTACGCTAGTTCGATAGTATAGCAGTTCGATCGAACGCGCTAGACTCGAACACGGCAACGTTCGAAAAAGGTAGCGCACAGGCCGGCGAATCGGGAAGCAGGCGGTGAGACAGTGCTGCGGCGGCGAGACAGTGCTGCAGGCAAGACGGCGCGGCAGGGGAGAGACGCTGCTGCGGGCGAGAGACGCTGCTGCTGCAGGCAAGACGGCGCGGCAGGCGAGGAGTGCACTGCGGGCGAAGGCAGCGCAACCAGCAACGGCAGTGCGGCCCGGAACAGCAGCGCACGCCGGAACCACAGCGCGGCCCGGAACAGCAGCGCGGTCGGGAACAGCAGCGCGGTCGGGAACAGCAGCGCGGTCGTCGAGGATGGCGCAGCCATGAAGGACGGCACGGCCGGCAACGGCAGTAGCACTGGCACGCGAAGCGCAGCGGGCAGCATGAGCGCCGCGGAAGGGCTGGCATCGCCCGCCCGGGGACGGACCAGACATTCTGGGCGACACGTCGAACAGATGTTTGGCGCTGGCGGAAGTGACGGCTACGCTCGTATCAGTAAGCGACATTCCCCTGCCGCGATGGCGCCTTATCGACCACCTGTCCAACTCACCCCTGTCCACCCTGGCAAACCGAGTCCACTCACCACAGTGCTCTAGCGGGCGGTGCCCGGCTGAGAGCCACCAGCGATCCGGAGGTTCACCCGATGGAAGAGACCGAAGAACGCGCCGACGTGCCTGACGTACCTGTCAAGCCAAAAGGCAGGCCAGGCCGCAAGCCCAAGGGCAGCGTCCCCGTCGTGACGGTGGAGACGCCAGACAAGCCCGACCCCGACCATGTGCTGACCTGGCGCCAGCGCAAGGTGCTGCAGGTCATCAGGGACTCGGTGCAGAAGCGCGGCTACCCGCCGTCGATGCGCGAAATCGGCGAGGCGGTCGGGCTGACCAGCACGTCGAGCGTGTCCTACCAGCTTTCGACCCTGCAGAAGAAGGGCTACCTGCACCGCGACGTGGGCCGCCCGCGCACGGTGGAGGTCCGGCTGCCGGGCCACTCCCCCATCCGCCCCGACGGCAACCGCGAGCCGGAGCAGGAGGTCGAGGCCCCGCCGCCGAGCAGCTTCGACATCCCGTCCCAGGAGGCGATCTACGTCCCGCTGGTCGGCCGGATCGCGGCAGGTGGCCCGATCCTCGCCGAGCAGTCGGTGGAGGACGTGTTCCCGCTGCCTCGCCAGCTCGTCGGCGAGGGCACGCTGTTCTTGCTCAAGGTCGCCGGTGACTCGATGATCAACGCCGCGATCGCGGACGGGGACTGGGTCGTCGTCCGCCAGCAGCCTGACGCGCTGAACGGGGACATCGTCGCCGCCATGATCGACGGCGAGGCCACGGTGAAGACGTTCAAGAAGAGCGACGGCCACGTCTGGCTGATGCCGCACAACCCGGCCTACGCGCCAATCCTCGGGGATGAGTCCAGCATCCTCGGCAAGGTCGTGGCGGTCCTGCGACGGGTGTGAGTGGGAGGGCGACGAGGCGGGTGGGCCTTCCGAGGCAGGTGGGCCCTGCTCGATGCCTGCGGCATCTTCGCCGGGGCCTCGTCCGCCGTGCTTGACTAGGGGGCGACCCCCTGGAGCCCCCGGTGCGCCTCTCGCTGCGCTCGCTTCGGTCCTTGTCGCGCTTGCGGGTTGCGGGTGACTCCCGGGAATGGCGACGCGGGGCTGTCGTGCTCGCTTCCGGTCCTGTCGCGCTTGCGGGTTGCGGGCGGCTCCCCGGAATGGCGACGCGGGGCTGTCGTGCTCGCTTCGGTCCTTGTCGCGCTTGCTGGTTGCGGGCCGCCGGCTTCCGGAATGCCGACGCGGCCTTGGGGCGCCTGCGGGCGCCTGAAGGCGGGGCGGGATTGGCGGACTCGTGGTCATCCGTGCGGGACCGGTAATGCTTGATTTGGCTTTTGTTGCTGGCCGGGCGGCTTTGGGAAGCCAGGGGCGCCGGTACGTAAGTCTGGTCACCGTGCGCGGGCGACCGGTCGCGGACCTTCCTTGCTTACCCGCATTGACAGGTAACCGTCTCCTGATGGCAGGAGAACCAGGTCCGCGACCGGCCTTACGCGCCGGGGCGCGGTCAGGCGACGACGATGTTGACCAGCTTCGGAGCGCGGACGATCACGCGCTTGATGCTGGCCGGGTCGGGCAGGGCACGGCTGACGCCCGGGGTGGCCAGGGCCAGCTCGCGCAGCTCGTCCTCGGTGATCGCCGGGGAGACGTCCAGGCGGTCGCGCACCTTGCCGTTGACCTGGACGACGCACGTGACGCTTTCCTGGACCAGCAGCGCCGGGTCGGCGGCGGGCCAGGGGGCCCGCCCGACGGAGGCCTGCGGGCCGTCGGCGGCGGCCCGCCCCAGGTCCGTCCAGCACTCCTCGGCCGTGTACGGCGCGAACAGCGAGATCATGACCGTCAGCGCCTCGGCCGCCTCGCGGACGGCCGGGTCGGCCGCGCCGGGGCCGGAGTCGATCGCCCGCCGCGTCGCGGTGACCAGCTCCATCAGGCGGGCGACGGCCACGTTCAGGTGATGGCTCTCCACCTGCCGGGTGACCTCGTCGATCGCGTGGTGCGTTGCCCGGCGCAGTGCCCTGTCCCCAGCCGCCACGTCACCAGCCGCCACGTCAGCGCCGGCCGGGGCCGCGCCGCCGGGGGCGCCGGCCGCCGCCACGTCGGCGGCGATCCGCCGGACCCGGCCCAGGAACTTGACCATCGCCTCCGGGTTCACGTCCGCCCAGTCGATGTCGTCCTCGGGTGGCGACGCGAAGATCATGGTCAGCCGGATGGCGTCGACGCCGAAGCGGTCAATCTGCTCGCCCAGGTCGACGCCGTTGCCCAGCGACTTCGACATCGCCTTGCCGCCGTTGATGACCTGGCCCTGGTTCAGCAGCCGGGTGAACGGCTCGCCGAACTTCAGCAGCCCCATGTCCTGCATGACCTTGGTGAAGAAGCGCGCGTATAGCAGGTGCAAGATGGCGTGCTCGACCCCGCCGACGTACAGGTCGACCGGTGCCCAGCGGTCCACGTCCGCCTCGCGGAAGGGACCCCCGTCGTAGCCCGGCGAGGTGTACCGGAACATGTACCACGACGAGTCCACGAACGTGTCCATCGTGTCGGTGTCCCGCTTGGCCGCCCCGCCGCACTTCGGGCAGGACACGTTCACCCAGTCGGTCGCGGCGGCCAGCGGCGAGACGCCCTTCGGGGACAGGTCGGCCCCGCGCAGGTCCGGCAGCAGGACCGGCAGCTGGTCCTCCGGGACCGGCACCTCGCCGCAGGACGGGCAGTGGATGATCGGGATCGGGGTTCCCCAGAACCGCTGCCGCGACAGCAGCCAGTCCCGCAGCCGGTAGGAGGTGGCCGCCTCGCCCAGCCCGCGCTCGCCCAGGATCTCGATGATCCGCTTGATCCCCTCGACCTTCGACAGGCCGTCCAGCGGACCGGAGTTGACCAGCACCCCGTCGCCAGGGGTCGCGGTCCCGGTCTGCGCCGGGTCGGGCAGGTCGGTCGCGACGACGATGCGGACGGGCAGCCCGAACTTACGGGCGAAGTCCAGGTCGCGCTGGTCGTGGGCGGGCACCGCCATGATCGCGCCGGTCCCGTAGTCGGGCAGCACGTAGTCGGCCGCCCACACCGGGATCCGCTCGCCGTTAACCGGGTTGACGGCGTGAACGCCCAGGAAGACGCCGGTCTTCTCGCGGTCGGTGGACTGCCGCTCGATGTCGGTCAGCTTCTGGACCCGCTCCAGGTACGCCTCGAACTGCGGCCGCTGCCCGCTGGTAACCAGGTCGGCCGCCAGCGCAGAGTCGGCCGCCACGACGAAGAACGTCGCCCCGTACAGCGTGTCGGGCCGGGTCGTGTAGACCGTGACCGGCTCGTCGCGGCCCTCGACGGTGAAGTGGACCTGGGCGCCGGCCGACCGGCCGATCCAGTTCCGCTGCATCGTCAGCACGCGGTCGGGCCAGTTGCCCTCCAGCGCCTTGGCGTCCGCCAGCAGCCGGTCGGCGTACTCCGTGATCTTGAAGTACCACTGGGTCAGCACGCGGCGGATGACCTCGGTACCGCAGCGCTCGCAGCGGCCCGCGACGACCTGCTCGTTGGCCAGCACCGTCTGGTCCTTGGGACACCAGTTGACGTAGCCGCCCTTGCGGTAGGCCAGGCCGCGCTCGTAGAAGCGCAGGAACAGCCACTGGTTCCAGCGGTAGTAGTCCGGCTCGCAGGTCGCCAGCCGCCGGGTCCAGTCAAACGACACCGCATACCGGCGAAACGATGCCGCCTGCGTCTCGATGTTCGCGAACGTCCAGTCGGCGGGGTGCGAGTTGCGCCTGATGGCCGCGTTCTCGGCCGGCAGCCCGAAGGCGTCCCAGCCGATGGGGTGCAGCACGTTCTTGCCGCGCAGGAACCAGTACCGCGCCATCGCGTCGCCAATCGCGTACGCCTCGGCGTGCCCCATGTGCAGGTCCCCGGAGGGGTAGGGGAACATGTCGACCAGGTAGAACCGCTCGCGCGGGTCGTCCGGGTCGTCGTCAGCCCGGAACGGCTCGATCCGCGCCCACCGCTCCTGCCACTTGTCCTGGATCTCGCGCGGGTCGTAGGCCCGTGCCTCCTCGGCGTTCTCGGCCGCAGTCATCGTGTCCTCACCATTGATTAAGTCCGGCTTGAAGGTCGCCCTGGGACCCTGCCGGTCCGATGCTCTCTGCCCTCTACCGGGCAGGCCCGGGGGTACGGGGGGTCGTTCCCCCCCGGGGGATGCCTGCCCGCCCCCTCGCGACAGCCTGAATCGTGCCCCGAAAGCAAGAAGGCCCCTCGCGCACGCGAGAGGCAGCCGCGTCGGCGACAGATCTAGGCCGACGCGGCTAGGTAAGGAGCAGCCGGACGGAACGCACCCTTTCAGGGTACCGCACCTCGCCCGCCCGGCGCAGCGGCCCGTCGCCCGGGTGAGCGGCCCGGCCCGGGCCAGGCCCGGCAATCGATCGCATGGCACCGCAGCCGGCGAGCGCCGGCGCAGCGCGCCGGCAATCCACTTCCCATATTACGGACAATGGCGACATATACCAGACAGGGCCGGTATAGGCCGAGCCAAATCATGGCAAGCGGACCGCCCAGAGCGGACTTTAAGGTCAAATACCAATATTGCGACGAGTGCCTTGACCACCGTTATAAGCGATCAATACAGTGATCCCACTCCGTGCCGGAGCGGGCGCGCAGCCCCAGTTCAGTACGCCCGCTGACACGCCGGGGGCTTCAAAGTTGCAGGCGCGGCCGGGATTTCCGCGCCGCTTCTTGGATTCATCGGGGAGACATGAACGTGCGGGAGGAAGCAAACGTTAGCCCGGTGCAACCGGTTGCAATAGTCGGAGTCGCCCTGCGTTTCCCGGGCGCGCCCGACCCGTACTCCTTCCATGACCTGACGCTGTCGCCACGGCGGCGACTGCGACTGGATCACCCGCCGGGAGCACGCTGGCCGAACGCCGACGGGATCACGCCCTGCCACGCGCTCGCCGCCCAGGCCGCCGCCGCGGCCCTGGCGGACGCCGCGGCCGGCCAGGGCGGCCAGGCCCCGGGCTGGGCTCAGCACGGGCGGGCGGGCGCGATCGTCGCGAACTGCCCCTCCCTTGCCACCCTGGTCCCGCCCGGCCCGCTGCCACCGATCGGGGCCTGGCTCGGCGAGCGCCTCGGGCTGGCGGACGTGATGCCGGTATCGGGCGAGACGACGTCCGGCCAGCCAGTGCTCTCGGCGGTCAGCTGCTCGCTGCACGCGGTGGCGGCCGCGTGCGACTCGCTCAGCAGCGGCACGTATGACCTGATGCTGGCGGGCGGCGTCAGCACGGCCGCCGGGGCGGGCGTGCCGGCCGGCGAGCCCGCGCCGCGCGACATCCGGGTCTACGACGAGAACCCGACGGGGACCGTCGTGGGCGAGGGCTGCGGCATGGTGGTGCTGATGCGCGCGGACGACGCCCGCGACGCGGGGCTACCGGTCTACGCGGAGATCGCCGGCTGGGGCGGGCCAGCCGACGGCCCTGGCCTGCGGGCGCTCATCGCGGCCGCCTACGACCGGGCCGGAATCGACCCGGCCGACCTGCAACTGATCGAGGGGCACGGGGCGGCGAGGGCCGACGATGACCTCGCGGAGCTGAGCGCGCTGCTGGACGTGCTCGGCCCGGGCGGGCGCTGCGCCCTCGGCTCGGTGTCGGCCAACATCGGCGACGCCCGCGGCGCGGCCGGGGTCGCCGCGCTGCTCAAGGCGTCGCTGGCGATGACGGCGGCGACGATCCCGCCCGCGACCGGCTGCGTCGACCCGCACGAGCTGCTGCGCGGGCGGTCAACCCCGTTCCGGCTGCCCCGGCGGGCCGAGGATTGGCCCGCCGGCGGCCCCCAACTGGCGGCCGTCAACTCCCTCGGCGCGTCGTCGGCCTCCGGCGAGGGCCGCTCGGGCGCCACGCACCTGGTGCTGCGCCGTGAGCCGGACGGGCACCGGCCCGGCCGGCGGCGGCGCGCCCGGGCCCAGCGCCGGACTGGGTCGGCCCGGTCCCCGGTCCGGCCCTACCCGGCCCGGCACGCACTGGCCGATACCTGCCCCCGGCGGGAGGCAACGCCACTCCCGCCCCGCCCGCGGCCAGCCGCTCCCGCGGAGCCGGACGCTGAGCCGGAGACCGGCAGCCGCTCCCCCCGGGCGATACCTGCCTTCGCCCCGGTGCCCCCCGCCCCCCGCCCAGCGCGCCTAGCGGCCCACCCGCAATCGCTGGCGCCAACCGTCCCCGAAACAGTCCAGCCGCCGCCAGCTGCCAGCCCAGCCCCAGCCGCTCGCCCCATCACCAGGCCGGCCGGTCCGGCCGCGCCAACGGTCCCAGAGCTCACCCAGCCCGGACCACCACCGTCGCCCGCGACGCCCGCCAGTGCCGCGCCGACCCTCCCGGAGCCGACCGCAGCGCAGGCAGCGCCGGCTGCGGCCGCCCTCGCGCCCTACATCCGGATGCGGCGGGTCATCGCACGGCAGTCGGCCGTGGTGCTGGGGTTGCTGCAGGCCGCGCCCGCAGCAGGCGGGGCGGCACTGCCCGCACGGGACGAGCCGGTAGCGGCGACGGGCGGGCAGGCAGCGGCGTCCAGGGCAGCCGTCGTGGCGGGCCGGCCGAGTGGGGCGCGGGCGATCATCACGGTCGGCGGGCGCGACCGCGGGCAGCTCATCGTCCGGCTCGATGAGATCGCCGCCCGGGCGGCGGTGCTGCCGGCCAGCCGGCTGGGCGAGCTCACGCGGGAGGCGGGGGCCGGCCCCGAGCGCGCGGGCGAGGCGCGGCCGGGCGCGCGGGCCGCGCTGCTTGGCACCGACACGATCGAGATCGCCGCCATGGCCAGCAACGCCGCCGCGATCTTGCGAGTCAGCGGGCCGGCCCCGATCCGGGCGTGGCCGCAGCTGGACCAGGCGCGGCAGGCGCACTGCGGGCACGGACCGGGCGCTGCTGACCCGGGCACGGCCCCGCCGGAAGCGGCGGGCCCCGGCGTCTACTTGTCGGAGGGGGCCCGCGGCCGGGTAGCGCTGCTGTTCGGCGGGCTGGCCTGGACCGAGCCGGAGCACCGGGCGGAGCTGTCGGCGGCGCTGGCGGCGATCTCGGCGCTGCGCCGCCTCGGGGTCGAGGCGGCGGTCGCGGTCGGCGCCGGACTCGGTGAGATCACCGGCCTGGCCTGGGCCGATGCGATCACGCAGGAAGAGGCGGCGCGGCTGGCGGCGCTGCGGGCGGAGATCTTGCGGCCCATGGGCGGGCTGACCTCGATGGCCCGGGTCTACGCCGACCGCGAGACCACGGCCCGGCTGGTCGCCGGGTCGCCCCTGGTGCGGGCGGTCGATGAGGGGCCGCGCCAGCAAGTCATCGCCGGCCCCCTGCCGAGCGTGCGCATGCTGCCGCGCCGGGGCGCCGAGCTCGGCGTCGCGGCCGAGGTACTCGGGGCTACCGGCGGCCTGCATTCGCCCGCGATGTGGCCGTGCGTTCCGCCGATGGCCGCCGTCGCCGCCGGGGCGCGCATCGGGGCGCTGCGCCGGCGGCTCATCTCATCGGTGACCGGGGTGGACTTCGCGCTGTCGGGCGACCCGGCCGACCTGCTGTCGCGGCAGCTGGAGCGCCCGGCCCTGCTGGCCAGCGCCCTCGCCCTGGCCAGCGCGGACGCGGACCTGGTGGTGGTCATGACGCCAGACCCGGCCCTGGTCCGGGCGGCCGCCGCCTGCTGCGCGATCCCCGTCATCGCGTTCCCGTCCGGCGCGGCCGCCCAGCCTGCCCCCGAGCTGCTGGCCGCCCTCTACACGGCCGGCGCGGTGCCGGGCGCGGGGCGCTGGGCGCCCGGTCCGCCCTCGGCCCGCTGGCGGCGAGCGCCAACCGAGCCGCCGACCACTCCCCTGGTCCAGGTCCTGGGGCCCCGCTCCCCGGCGCGATGCTGACCGGGCGGGGAGAGCTAAGCGCGGCTCCCGCCGGGGCCGAAGCGGCGAGCGGTGCCTGGCCCTGACGGTCCCCGGCGGCGTCCGGGCTCGGCCGGGGGCTCGTCTACTGGGCGGCTGATGGCCGGCTCGTGTGGGATCGTCTGGTGTGCGCGATGCTCCGGTTATCGATGTCGAGGATGTCCGCGTGCGGCTGGCGAGGCGGTTTGGCCCCGGGGTGGCCGCCTGGTGCGCGGGCCTGCCGGCGCTGGCCGATGAGGTCGCCCGCCAGTGGCGGCTGCGGCTCGGCCCGGCGTGGCCGCAGGGCGGGACGTCGGTGGTGCTGCCGTGCGAGTCCGCTGACGGTGAGCCGCTGGTGCTGAAGCTGACTCCGGAACTGAAGATCGCCGCCGATGAGGCGACGGCGCTGGACGCGTGGCGGGGCTCCCGGCCCGTGGTGATGCTGCACGACGCGGACCTTGACCACGGTGCCCTGCTGCTGGAGCGGGTGCTTCCGGGTACCCGGCTGGCGGATGAGCCGGACCGGTGGCCGCTGGAGGAAGTCGCGCCGCTGCTGGCGGGCATGCGGCCATGTCCCGCCGGGCGGGGCGCCGGCTCCGGGCTGCCGGACCTGCGGGACCGGGCGGAACTCGTGTTCGACCTCACCCGGCGCCGGCTGGAGCAGCATCCTGCGGTCGCCCGGCGCGTGCCCCCTGACCTGGTAGAGGCCTCCCGGAGGCGCGCCCGCGCACTGGCCACGGCGGGGCCGTCCCGGCTGGTGCACGGGGACCTGCACCCCGGCAACGTGCTGCGCGGCGGGGACGGGCGCGGGCTGGTCGCGATCGACCCCCGGCCGTGCCTGGGCGATCCGGCCTTCGACGCGGCCGACTGGATGCTGGCCGATGGCGGCGGGGAGCAAGCGGTACGCCAGCGCGCTGACTGGCTGGCGGCCCGCGTCGATGACCTCGACCCGGAGCGCACCTGGGGGTGGTGCCAGGCGCTGGCGGTGGTCCTGGCGGTAGCCCTGCTCCTCGGCGCGGGCGACGATGCCCACGCCCAGCGGGCGCGCAGCTGCTCGCCCTGGCCCGGACCGCTGAGAGCGGCTAGGCCTCCTGGCGATCACGGGAGCGGCCATGGCGGGCCGGCCGAGGGAGGGCCCAGGTTTCCCGCGATCGGGCTTCCCGCGATCAGGCTCCCCTGCCGGTGGCCGCGACCGGCGGGAAATGCCCTAGCGGGAGCTGCGCCCTAGCGGGAGCTGCGCCTTAACGGGTAGCCGCCTTCGCCGGAGCCGCGTCCCCCGCGAGGCCGTCCCTTCCGTGGTGCCCGGACCCGGGCCGGGCACCACGGCGGGGCACTATGCCTAGGCCTGCGCCCTGGCGGCGGCGCGGGCGGCCGAGGGCTCCCAGTCCGGGCGCAGCGGCATGCCCGCGTCGCCGTTGGCGGGAAGCTTGACGCCGAGGATCTGGTGGAGCTGGACGACGTTGGTGTCGAACCCGAGCTGCGAGCCGGCCATGTACAGCCGCCAGACCCGGGCGGTGCCCTGGCCGACCTCCTTGACCGCCTCGTCCCAGTGCGCGTCCAGGTTGGCGCACCAGGCGGCCAGGGTCTTGGAGTAGTGCTCGCGCAGGTTCTCCTGGTGGCGGATCTCGAACCCGCTGTCGTTCATCAGGCTGTTCAGCCAGCCCGGGCCCTCAAGCTCGCCGTCGGGGAAGACGTAGCGGTTGATGAACCCTTCCTTGAAGATCGACGGGCCGGCGTTGTCGGGCCGGGTGATGCAGTGGTTGAGCATCCGGCCGCCAACCTTGAGCTTGCCGTTGAGGAACTTGAAGTAGCCCTGGACGTTGTCCTTGCCGATGTGCTCGGTGATGCCGATCGAGCTGATCGCGTCGAAGCCGGTCTCCGGGACGTCGCGGTAGTCCTGGTGGCGGACTTCGGCGAGGTCTTCCAGCCCGGCGGCCTTGATCGCCTGCTGCGCCCACAGCGCCTGCTGCTCCGACAGGGTGACGCCGAGCGCCTTGACGCCGTACTCGCGGGCGGCGTGCATGACCATGCCGCCCCAGCCGCAGCCGACGTCCAGCAGGCGCATGCCCGGCTTGAGGGCGATCTTGCGGGCGACCAGGTCGAACTTGTACTCCTGGGCCTCTTCGAGGGTCGCGTCCGCCGTCGGGTAGCAGGCGCAGGTGTAGGCCATGGACGGGCCGAGCACCCACTCGTAGAAGCGGTTGGACACGTCGTAGTGGTGCGAGATCGAGCTGGCGTCGCGGTTCTTGGAGTGCATCCGCCCGACCATGAGCCGGCGCCGGTTGATCCGCACCTCCTGCGGGGGCGGCGGGATGCGCGGCAGCAGCACCTTGGGGCCGCCGAGCGACTGCAGCAGCCTGAGCTTCTCGGCCAGGCCGATGTTCACGTCCTGCGCCTTCGTCATCCGCGACAGCGCGGTGAACATGTCACCCTCGACGTCGAGGTGGCCCGAGACGTACGCGCGGGCGAGGCCGAGCGCGCCCGGCGCCTGCGCCAGGTAGGACACGGCGACGGGCGACCGCACGGTGATCCTGACGTCCGAGCCCGGCGTGCCGGAGACCGAGCCGTCATACGCCCGGAACTCCACCGCGGCGTCGGGGCCCGCGACGGCCTCAAAGATGTCAGCCAGCGCCATGTCGGTTCCTTTCTTCCGCTTCCTCGCAGGAGCGGCCCGGGATTACAAGTAGCAAGGTACAGCCACGAATGCTAACGGCCGCGCACGCACTTGTCGTACAGGCCCAGCAGGCGGCCGTCGCCGTCGTACTCGGCCTTGAGCTTGTCGTATGCCTCGCCGTTGTAGCGGCGGCGGAACTCATCCTCACCGTAGAACGAGGTCGAGTACAGCGACTTGTGGCCGCCGAGCCTGCTGACCTCGTCCTCGATGCTGCGGTTGTAGTAGCCGTCGCGCTGCCCGGGCGGCAGGGCGGCCATGCCCCAGAAGCCGAAGTTCACGTAGACCTCGCCCGGCGCGAGCGGGTACAGCGGCCAGGTGCGCTCACCGCGCAGCCGCAGCGGGCACATCCAGACCGGGGCCATGCCGACCTCGCGCTCGAAGTACTCCAGGAAGTCGGCTCCCCGCTCGACCGGGATCTCCACGTCCTGGATGACCGACTCCTTCTGCGGGCGGCCCGTGCGAGCGTCGAACGTCTCGGTGACCTTGTACTTGCGGTCAAGGGCGACGAGCTTGCGGTACACGTCGGAGCGCCGGTACCGGCGGGGCCACAGCGGGCGGACGTACCTGTTCTGGACGCCGAACGGCCGCGAGCACCAGAACCAGTCGGTGTCCCAGCGCCACAGGTAGTCGCGGATGGTCACGAAGTCCTCGCGGACCTCCCGCTGCGACTGGTAGAAGACCTTCTGCCCGGTGTAGCTGCTGCACCAGGGCGCCTTGTCGCTGAACGCGCCGACGGTGAGGTACAGCTCGCTCGTGCTGAACGCGGTGCCGTCGACGAAGTCCGCGTGGTGGCCCTGGTAACTGCCGTCGCGGGCGATCTCGGAGATCGCCGCCATGCACTTCCCCGGCGAGGTGAAGCGAAAGTGGCGCAGGTGCACGTACGGCTTGACCGGCTCGAGCTCGATCGTCAGCGCCAGTGAGTAGCCGAGGGTCCCGTAGGAGTTCGGGAACCCGTAGAACAGGTCCCGGTGCTCGTTGTCGGGCCGGGCGCGGACGACCCGGCCGTCGCCGGTGAGGATCTGCATCTCCAGCACCGACTCGTGCGGGAGGCCGCTGCGAAAGGACGAGGACTCTATGCCCAGCCCGGTGACCGCGCCGCCGAGGGTGATGGTCTTCAGCTGCGGGACCACCAGTGGCATGAGGTCGTGCCGGAGCGTCGCGTCGGCCAGGTCCTCATAGGTCGTCATCCCGCCGACGACCGCGGTCCTGGCCTCCGGGTCGACGTGCAGCGCGCGGGTGAAATCGGACACGTCCAGGTGCTGGCGCCCCTGCTGGCCGGTCTCGCGGAAGCGGAAGAGGTTGGACGTCGGCTTGGCCAGGCGGACCGAGACGCCGGGCGGCACGGCGGCGTAGGCGCCGCGCAACCGGGCGACGGCCGCCTCGTGGGCGGCGCTCTTCGCCGGCGGCAGGGCGGGGGCCGGCTGGGATGCCAGACCAGTCACGTGCTCCTCCTCATGTGGCTCGGCCTCGCGGCTGCGGGGCGGTCATCGCCCGGGGCGCGATGTCCGGCCGGGATGCGCGCGGGGCGCCTCCCAGGCAGGGCATTGCGCCGATCCGGGCGAACGGCTCACGAATCCTACCTGGTAACCGGGGGCCGCCAGCGGCGCGGCCGTCGTCAAGGGGCGGAACCAGGCCGCCGCCGGGGCCGTGCCCGTCGTCGCCCGGGCCGCTCAGGTCGCGCGGGTCATCGAGGTCCGCCAGCTCGCCGAGCTCATCGAGGCCGATGATGTCGTCCAGGTCGTCCAGGTCGCCCAGGTCGCTGGCGTCATCGGCATCGGCATCGGCATCCTCGCCCTCGGCGTAGCTCTCGGCCACCTCCTCGGGGGACAGCGGCGGCAGTGCCTTGTCGGGCGGGACGCCGGCGTCGATCACGTCGCGCATCAGCAGGGCCATCGTGTAGGCGTCATCGTCGGCCAGCGCCCGGTCCAGTGCCACGTTCGCGAGCGCCCCGTTGCCGGACTGCCACGCGACGAAGGCAAGCATCGTGGCCGGCGCGGCCACCAGGCCCGGCCGTGCCCGCCTGGTCAGGTCGGCCCACAGCCGCAGGTGGGCCGCCGCGTGCCGGGGATCCATGCGCGCCCAGGCGTCATCGCGGACGCGCAGGTCCCGCAAGACCACCGAGAGCCACGCGGCGTCGAGGTCGGTGCGGAGCTCCCGGCCCGCGCGGCAGGCCTCGACCGCCTCGCGCACCGCCGCCACCCCGACTACCGCGATCAGCTTGCGGGCGGCGCCGGTGCCCTCGTCGGCCAGCTCCCGCACTAGCC
>DATBEM010000275.1:0-19585 GCA_036276115.1 Trebonia sp. | reverse complement strand
GAGGATGGCCTGGGTGGCCCACTGCACGACGAACGCCGCGGTCAGGTCGGACGCCACGTCGCGCGGGCCCTCTTCCAGCGACAGGCACGTCAGCCGGGCGGGCGGGCGGGGGGCGGCGTCGGCGCCGAGATCGCGCAGCGGCTCGACGACGGCCGCCAGCCGGATGAGGCTGGCGGCGACCTCGCGCCGGAACTCGCCCGGGAACTGGGCCGCCAGCGCCGCCACCGCGTCCTGGCCCAGCGCCGTGGCCGGCCCGGGCGGCCCGGGCCGGCCAGGCCCGGCGGCCACCGGCGAGCCGGCCAGCACGCAGGCCAGCGCCTCGTGCAGGTGCCGCATGGTGATGTCGCCGTCGCCGTCGGCCGGGCCGGGCGAGCCGGTGCCAGCGACGCGCACGGCGGCGATGATCTTGCGCAAGACCATGAGGTCGGTGGCCCGCCCGGCCGCCGTGGCGGTGGGGTCGTCGGCGTGCATGACCTCGACGATCTGGCTGGCCACCTGCTCGCCCGGCAGGCCGCCCAGCAGCGGCGTCAGCCGCAGGTCGCGCGGCAGCTGGTAGTCGTGGTACGACAGCCCGGCGGCCTCGGCGGCCGCGATGAGGCCATCGCAGACGCGCTCGGCGGACAGGTCGAGGACGATGACCGCGTGCCGCTCCAGCAGCGACCCGCCAACGCCGGCCAGCATGCCGGACCGGCCGCGGACGGAGCCGCCGAACACGTCGAGGCGGCTGGCGCTGTCGGGTGAGGACACCCGCAGCCAGTGCGGCGCCCCGGCCACCCGCTCGGCCTCGGCCTCGGCCCAGGCGCTGACGGCGGCCGCGTGCGCCTCCAGGGCCTGCCCGTGCCGCTCAGCCGCCTGCGCCTGGTCCTTGTCCAGGGCGCGCACCGCCCGCCGGTGGGACCACGCGGAGATGATCGTGCCGAGCCACGACGCTACCGCCAGGCCGACCGCGACCTCCCAGAACAGCGCCTTGTGGCTGGCCACCCCGATGCCGCCGAGCAGGATCAGCGCGAGGACCCCGGCGACGACCAGGACCCGGCGCAGGCCGGACCAGTGCTGGCCGTCCTGGACCCGGCGCAGCTTGGCCGGATCGGGGCCCGCGGCGGTGGGGGGCGCTTGCGGGTAGTCGCGGGGACGACGTCCCGGCTCGTTGGGGATCCAGCCGAGGTGCAGTCCCCGGCCGGCGGGCCCGTTCGCAATCGGTGGCACAGCGAATACTGTCCTATGAGATGGCCCCAGTTGCAATTCGTGCAGGTAGGAGGCATATTCCGACAATGGCGAAGCCCTTCACAGCACCCCCTCGAAGCTGCGTCGGCACCGTGAGTGACCAACGCTCCCTCGAATCGGCCGCCTTCCCTCGGATGCCACGGGGCGCACGACGCCAGGGCCGGCCGGCCGGCAATCACCATGAGGGCACTTTACGTTGTCGTGAAGTTGTCACCAGTCCCGCTCTCATGATTGTGGTCATCATTGCCTGGGACCGGGCGGTGACGCAGGATGAACGGCCTCGACCGCCGCGCGCGCTGCCGGCCCCCGCCAGGCAGCGCCACGCGGCGATCGAGGCTACGGGGCGGTCGTGGAGTTAAGGTGCTGGTGGATGACGGACATGACGTGAGCGTCCTGGGCGAGCACGCACGCGGCCACCCCGGCGACCAGCAGGAGCACCAGCAGCGCGCAGCCGCAGCCGCTGGCCGCCGGCCCGCGCCGGCTCCGGCGCGGGTAGCCGCGGGGCCAGTCGCCGCCGGCCCGCCCGCGGAAGTAGTCGTCCTGCCCGCGCCGCATGGATTCCTGCCCGCGCCGCATGGCGTCGTGGTGCGACCTGCGCGCGTCCTCGTGGGCGCGCATGGCCGCCCGGTGGGCGTTGCCGTGTGCTTGCTGAGCGGCCCGGTGGGCGTTGTCGTGCGCTTGCCGCGACGCCCACCCCGGGTCCCCCGGACCACCGATCATTGCCGCCCCTCCTCCCGTGGAAGCCGGCCTTTAGCTGGATGGTCCCTGGAGGGTGGTGGTGCGTTACGCCGGCGGGGCGGCGCTGGCGAGCGCTTCCCGCGGGGCTAGAAGTCGTCCGGCTTGACCGACAGCAGCGCCCAGACGCGCTTGCCCGACCACTCCTTGGCCTTCTCCCAGCCCCAGTCCTCGGTCAGCATCTCGACCATGTCCAGGCCGCGGCCGCCCTCGTCCTCATCGTCGGCGTGCCTGGTGACCGGGGCGCCGAGCACGTCCGGGAGGTTATCCCAGACCTCGAGCATGATCTTCTGGTGATCCGACAGCAGGCGCAGCCACATGAGGTGCAGGCGGCCCTCCGCGTCGTAGCGGGGGCGGCCGCCGACGTCGGTCGCCGCCTGGACGACGTTGGTGGCGAGCTCAGAGGCGATGAGCTCGAGCACCTCGACCGGCTCGGGCATGTCCCACCCGTTGAGCACGACGAAGACGAAGCCGCGCGCGAGCCGGGGCGCCGTCGGCAGGGCGCCGAGCGGTCCCAGGAAGGAGCTCAGGGGCCATTCAGTCATGCGCGACCCGAGACGTCACTGCGAGGTGCCTTCCAGTACCCGCCATGTCGCTCCGCGTGGTCCTATTCTTACCAGTCTGCTGGGCAATGATCCAGTCCGTGCGACCGACATCGTACCCCGCCATGAGGGGATAATCGCGGGCGTTAGCCAATCCTGTGCACTTGCATGACACCGTGCATCTTCCGATGCACGTTCCGCTGCATGGCCACGCGCACGGGCATCTGCACGATCACCGGCCCCAGCACCCTCGGCAATCCCACCGGACCCGCGCCTCCGGTACCCGCCGCCACCCCTCGTGACCCGGGCGGATCACGCGGTGTACACGCCGGCTGGCCGGTCGTGGTAGCCCTTCGCGCCGACGGCCCGCGCCAGCGGGCTGCGCGGGTCCTCGCCCCGGCGCAGCGCGTCGAGCACGGCCCGGAAGTCATGGCGCGGCGTCCAGCCCAGCTCGGCCCGCGCCCGCGCGTTCACGTAGACCCGGTCGATCCCCGGGAGCAGCTTCCACCCCCGGCGCCCGTATTCATCCCCAACCTCAGGATATCTATCCAGAACGACGGCCTCCGCCCCGTCCCTGATTGCTCGCATGTCATCAGGCGTAAAGGGAGTCGTGGCGCTGATGATGTAGCGGCCGAACCCGATCCCGGGCGCCCGCTCCACCGCCAGCAGGTGCGCGTCGGCCACGTCGGCGAGGTCAACCCGGCGGTGCAGGAACTCGTTCGCCTTCAGGTTGCCCTCGGGGTACCGCGCCCGGGCAGCGTCATCGTCGTCCCCCTCGGGGAAGAACCGGGAGGTCCGCAAGACCACCACCGGCAGGCCGGCCTCGCCGGCGACGACGCGGCACAGGTCCTCGGCCGCCGTCTTGGTCGCCCCGTAGATGTTCTTGGCGACGCCCGGCACGTCCTCGGTGATCCAGGCGGCCGGCTCCCCCGGCGCCGGGACCAGGGCGCGGCCGAACGCGCTGGTGGTGCTCGTGTAGACGAAGGCCGACACCCCGGCCGCGGCCGACTCCTCCAGCAGGTTCAGCGTGCCGGTGACGTTCACGTCGACGAACGCCTGCCGGGGATGGGACGCCACGTGCGGCTTGTGCAGCGTCGCGGTGTGCACGACGGCGGTGAAGCCGCGCGCGAGCACGTTCCGCACGACTCCGCGGTCGGCGATGTCGCCGGCGATGGCGGTGAACGGGCCGGGCGCGCGGTCAAGGCCGGCCACCTGCTGCCCGCGCTGGCGCAGCACACGCACCAGCGCTTCGCCCAGGTGCCCGGAGCTGCCCGTTACGAGGATCTTAGGCGCATTCATGGCTCTGAATTATTGCTGATCAGTGGCACTCTAAGGAAACCTTTACCGAGACCGCAGAGGGCGTTGATCCTCCCCTCCCACACTCCAGTGCATGAGGGGATCCAGCACGACCATCGATATCGTCGTCCCGGTCCGGGACGAGGAGCGGGTGCTAAGCGCCAGCATCCGCCGGCTCCACGCCTTTTTGCGGGACCGGTTTCCGTATTCAGCGCGCGTCACTATCGCCGAGAACGGCAGTTCCGACCGGACCTGGGAACTCGCCCAGTCACTGGCGGGCGACCTGGCGGCGCCGGGCGGCTGCCAGGTGCGGGCCATCCACCTGGCAGCGGCCGGGCGGGGCGGGGCCCTCAAGGCGGCCTGGCTCGACAACGACGCCGAAGTGCTCGCGTACATGGACGTGGACCTGTCCACTGGCCTGAACGCGCTCGAGCCGCTGGTCGCGCCGCTGTTGTCGGGGCACAGCGACCTGGCGATCGGCACCCGGCTGGCGCGCGGGGCGCGGGTCAGCCGGGGCCTGAAGCGCGAGGTCGTCTCGCGCGGGTACAACATGATCCTGCGGGTCGCGCTGCAGGCGGGATTCTCCGACGCGCAGTGCGGGTTCAAGGCGATCCGGAGCGACCGCGCACGGCAGCTGCTGCCGCTGGTAGAGGACACCGGCTGGTTCTTCGACACCGAGCTGCTCGCGCTCGCGCAATGGGCGGGCCTGCGAATTCACGAGGTTCCGGTCGACTGGACCGATGACCCGGACTCCCGCGTCGATATCCTCCGCACGGCGGTAGGAGACCTTCGCGGGATTGTCCGGGTCCGCTCGGGGCGAGGAAAAGGGATAAAGGTGGCCGCATGACCACGATTACCGTTCCGGGCGCGGACGCCTTCCGCGCGAGGGCCGCGAGCGGCGGGCGGGTCGGCCGCCTGGTGCGCGGGCCACGGCGCGACCCCCGGTGGGCGCGGCCGCTGTTCCTGGCCCTGCTCGCCCTCACCGGCGCCTTGTACCTGTGGGGGCTGTCGCGCAACGGCTACGCGAACGACTTCTACGCGGCCGCGGTGCAAGCCGGGACGCGGAGCTGGACGGCGTTCTTCTTCGGGTCATTCGACTCCTCGAACTTCATCACCGTCGACAAGACCCCGGGGTCGCTGTGGGTGATGGAGATCTCCGGGCGGATCTTCGGGTTCTCGACCTGGTCGATGCTCGTCCCGCAGGCGCTGGAGGGCGTGGGATGCGTCGCCGTGCTCTACGCGGGGGTCAAGCGGTGGTTCGGCGCGGGCGCGGGCCTGCTGGCCGGCCTGGTGCTGGCGCTCACGCCGGCCGCGGCGCTGATGTTCCGCTTCAACAACCCCGACGCGCTGCTGGTCCTGCTGATGACGCTGGCCGGCTACGCGGTCATGCGGGCCATGGAGCGCGGCCGGTCCCGGTGGCTCGTCCTGGCGGGGCTGCTGGTCGGCTTCGCGTTCCTGGCCAAGATGCTCCAGGCGTTCCTGGTCGTGCCGGGCTTCGGGCTGGCCTACCTGTGGGCCGGGCCGGGCCGGACCTGGCGGCGGCTGCGGCAGCTCGCCTACTCGGTCGCGGGGATCGTCACCGGGGCCGGCTGGTGGGTGCTCGCCGCCCAGCTCACGCCGGCCGGGTCGCGCCCGTACTTCGGCGGCTCGACCAACAACAACATCCTCCAGCTGGCCCTCGGCTACAACGGCCTGGGGCGGCTGGACGGGACCGAGACCGGGTCGATCGGGTTCAACTCCAGCAGCGTGGGGGGCGCCGGCGGCGGCGGGGGCTTCGGGGGCGGCGGCTTCGGCGGGTCCACTGGCATCACCCGGCTGTTCAGCTCCGAGTTCGGCGGCCAGATCTCGTGGCTGCTGCCCGCTGCCCTGATCGCGCTGGTGGCGCTGCTGTGGGTGTCGCGGCGGGCCCCGCGAACCGACCGGACGCGCGCGTTCGCGCTGCTGTGGGGCGGCTGGCTGCTGGTCACCGGCCTGGTGTTCAGCTACATGCAGGGGATCATCCACCCGTACTACATGGTGGCCCTCGCGCCCGCGATCGGCGCCCTGGCGGGGGTCGGCGGGAGCGCCCTGTGGCAGCGGGGCCTGGGCTGGGCCGGGCGGGGAACGCTCGCCGTCGGCATCGCGGTGACCACGTGGTGGGCGGTCGAGCTGCTGAACCGCTCGCCCTCCTGGCTGCCGTGGCTGCGCTGGGTGATCGCCGTGGCCGGGATCCTCGCCGTGGTGATGCTGCTGCTGGCCGGCCTCGCGGAGCGGCGGCCTGATCGTCACCGGGCGGCCCAGGGCCCTGGCCGGGAAGGCGACGACGGCGGAGACCGGAACGCGCCCGGCGCCGGCGGGCCGATCCAGCCGGGAGCGGCCCCCGGCGCAAGTGCCCCGGCCTGGCGGCATCCCGGGCGGCGGGGCCGGGCAGGGCGGTACCTAGCCCGGATCGGCCTCGTTCCGGCCGGGCTGACGCTCGTGGCAGGGCTGGCCGGGCCGCTGGCGTACTCGGTCCAGACGGCGGCCACGGCCCATGCTGGCTCGATCCCGAGCGCGGGCCCGACCGTGGCCGGCTCGTTCGGGGCGGGCGGGTCCCCCGGCGGCGGCCGGGGCGGGGCGGCCTTCGTCCCGGGTGGCTTCGGCGGAACTGGGACTGGCGCCGGCACCGGCGGGACCGGCACGGGCGGAGCCGGAACCGGAACCGGAACCGGCGGGACAGGTACCGGAACGGGCACCGGCACCGGGACGGGCGGCTTGCCCGGCTTCCCGCCCGGCAGCGGCGCGGGCACCGGAACGGGCGCGGGCACCGGCACTGGCGGCACCGGGTCCCGGTTCGGCGGCTTCCCCGGAGGCCAGCGGACCGGCGGCGCCGCCGGCGCCGGCGGCGCCGGGGGCCTGTCGGGCAACACCGAGGTCAGCAGCGCGCTGCTCACGCTGCTGGAGACGAACGCGTCGAAGTACACCTGGATCGCCGCGACCGAGGGGTCGCAGGAGGCCGCCCCGATCGAGCTGGCCAGTGGCGGCGAGGCGGTCATGGCGATCGGCGGCTTCAACGGCAGCGACCCCGCCCCGACGCTGGCCCAGTTCGAGGCGATGGTGGCCAGGCACGAGATCCACTACTACGTCGGCCGGGGCTCCAGCAGCTTCGGCGGCGGGACCGGGTCGAGCTCGATCGAGTCCTGGGTGGCGGCGCACTTCACCGCTAAGACCGTCGGCGGCACCACCGTCTACGACCTGACCCAGCCAGCGAAGTAGCGGCGGCCGGGCCGTCGCCCTCGGGATGACAGGGACGGCCCGGCACGGCCTAGGCAGCAGGACAGCAGCCAGCCGCGCACTGGGCGAGCAGCGGGACCACCGTCGCGACGACCTCGGACGCGAGTCCCTCCGGGTCGGCGACCAGCCCCGCCAGCCCGGCCTCCCCGGCCGGGACCTCGTGCTCGGCGCGGAAGTCGCGGGTCCAGGACAGCATGCCGTCGTCGGTCACGCAGACCTCCGGGCCGCCGCGTTCGCCGGGGCGGGTCACGGTCACGTCGGCGACGCCTGGAGGAACTCCGGGTCGGGGAACACGTTCAGGGGCACGGTCAGGCCCCGGGTGCGCAGCTCCCGCCCGACGGCTCCCTTGAGCGTGAGGCAGGCCGGCCGGCGGACGGCCGGGCCGGTACCGTCCGGGCGGCCTGGCTGTCCGGTCAGCAGATCGACGTGCGAGTGGCCGCCCGCAGGCAGCGGAGAGCCATCCTTGGTCGAGAAATGTCTCCCAAGCGCTGGGCGATCATGGACGAGGCAGCGCTCCGACGATCGGCCGCGGTCCTGACGTGATGCGCGACCAGATCCGGTACTTGCGGGAGGTCGCCGCGCAGCCAAACGTCACGATTCAGGTCGTGCCGTTCGGGGCGGGTGCACACCCGGGTATGGATGGGGCACTCTCCGTCCTGGACTTTCCAGAGGCGGCCGATCGCAGCATCGTTTACACCGAAAGCGCAGCAGGCGGACTGTTCTTGGAGGAAGAAGCCGAGTTGAGCCGCTATACGCTTGTGTTTGAGCACCTCCGGGCCGCTGCACTGCGTCCGGACGCGACAGTCGCGCTGCTCGGCGCGATTACTGCGCAGGCATAGCGAGGGGAAGCACGAGATGACGCGGGCGATCGACCGGTCCGCGGCCCGCGCCTGGCCTTCTCCCCCGCCGCCTGGCACGCCTTCGCCGCCGCCCTCAAGTAGCCGCCGTCATGGCGCTGGAGATCAGCGCACGGGCATCCGCGTCGTAAACGGCCAGCTCCGCTAGGCGGTCGAATGCCCGCAGGTACATGACGATCTCGCCGGGCACCGTGATGGCCGCGAACGCCGGCCTGCCCGCTGGGATCCCCGCGCCGGCGATAAGGCCCTCCACGGCCCCCGGGACGGCCGCGCGTTCCGGGCCCGGGCCGCGCGGGCCGGACAGGATTGGATCACTTACCGGATGAGATGACGAGCGTCAGGCCATCGGGGCGCGCGGGGGCGGGAGGGTGCCGAGGCCGGCCGGCGGGCCGCCGCCGGCCAGGACGGCGTGGCGCAGGGCCGGGGCGGCGCGGTAGTGGCCGTCCCGGTACCAGTTCTCCAGGCTGTCGAGGATGGTCAAGATGGTCCGGGCGCCCCACTGGCGGCCCCAGGCGACCGGGCCGCGCGGGTAGTTGACGCCCAGCCGCATCGCCACGTCGACGTCGTCGGCCGTGGCGACGCCCGCCTCGATGGCGTCGGCGGCCAGGTTCGCCAGCATCGCGACGGTGCGGGTCACGATCAGGCCGGGGACATCGCCGATCACGTGGACGGCGAGGCCCGCGGCCTGCAAGAGGCCGACCGCCTCGGCGACGGCCGCGGGCGGGCAGCCGTCGCTCGGCGCGATCGCGATGGCCGTCGCGGTCGCGTCGTCCAGCGTCCGGTCCACCATGATCACCGGCCGGTCGAGCGCGAACGCCACCGAGGAGGCGGTCGCCCCGTTGCTGCGGTCGAGGACCGCCCCGCTGGGCAGCTCGACGGTCCCGTCGAGCAGGCCCAGGTCCTCGCCGGGGTCGCCCGGGCGGACCCGGACGCCGGCCCGGCCGAGCAGCGCCCCCAGGGCCGGCGGCGCGTACTCGGTCACCTCCGGCACCGCGACGCCGGCCGGGGCGGCCAGGGGCGCCTTGCGGGCCTTGCCCGCCTCGTACTCGTAGCACCCCCGGCCGGACTTGCGGCCGAGCCAGCCCGCCTCGACCAGCGCCCGCTGCCCGAGGGCGGGGGCGAACCGCGGGTCGTGGCCGAACGACGACCAGACCGACCGGGTGACGGCCTCGTTCACGTCGTGGCCGATGAGGTCCATGAGCTCGAACGGGCCCATCCGGAACCCGCCCGCCCCGGTGAGGACCGCGTCGATCACCTCATACGACGCGGCCCGCTCGGCGTGCACCCGCCAGGCCTCGGCGTAGAACGGGCGGGCGACCCGGTTGACGATGAACGCCGGCGTGGCGGACGAGAACACCACCGTCTTGCCCCACGCGCGGGCCAGCTCGGCCGCCTGGCCGGCGACGGCGGGCGCGGTGGCCAGGCCCGAGATCACCTCGACGAGCTCCATCCGCGGGACGGGGTTGAAGAAGTGCAGCCCGACCAGCCGCTCGGGGTGCCGCAGGCCGGCCGCCATCGCGGTCGGGGACAGCGAGGAGGAGTTGGAGGCGAGCACGCAGTCGGCCGCGACCACGTCCTCCAGGCTGGCGAACACCGACTTCTTGACGCTGAGGTCCTCGACGATGGCCTCGATGACGAGTCCGCAGCCGGCCAGGTCAGCGGCCGAGGCGACGGCGGTGATGTCCACCGCGTCAGGATCAGCCTGCAGGTAGCCCTTGGCGACGAGGGTCTTGACCTGCTCGCGGACGCGCTCCACGCTGCGCGCGGCGGCGCCGTCGGCGGCGTCGAGCAGCAGGACCCGGCGGCCGGCGACGGCGGCCACCTGGGCGATGCCCGCCCCCATGGTGCCGGCCCCGATGACGCCGACTGGCGCTGGCGTGGTCATTGCGCAAGGACTCCTTCAACGTTCAGGCGGTAGACGCGGCTCGCGTTCCCCGCGAGGACTAGGGCGGCGGTCTCGTCGTCGGGGCACAAGGCGGCGACGGCGCGGGCGTTGGCGGCGATCCCGGGCACCCCCGGCCAGTCGGTGCCGAAGATCATCCGCCGGGTCAGCCGCTGCCAGTCGTGCCGGGCGTAGTACTCCCGCAGCCGCGACGGCGGCAGGCCGGACAGCTCGATCCAGGCGCGCTCGCTGGACAGGGCCATGAACGCGGCGGCGTCGTACCACCAGCCGCGGCCGCCGTGGGCGAGCACCACGTGCAGGTCGCGGAAGTCGCGCAGCACGTCGTCGAGGTACACGGGGTCGGCGAACTTGTTGGCGCTGCCGGGGAAGACGCTGGTGCCGCAGTGCACCACCACCGGGACGCCCGCCTGCTGGCAGGCCTCGTAGGCGGGGTACAGGGCGCGGTCGTTGGCCGCGAACCCGGCGTGCACGGGGTGGAGCTTCAGCGCGACCGCCCCGAGGGCGAGCTGGCGGCGCACCTCCTCGTCCACCGGGTAGTGCAGGTGCGGGTTGACGCTGGCGACCGGGCGGACCCGCCCAGGGCTGGCCGCCGCGAGTGGCAGCAGGTCCTCGACCGGCTGGATGCCGGTCGCCCTGGGGCTGTACTCGGCCAGCAGCAGGGCGACGTCAACTCCCTCGCCCGCCAGGTAGGCGTCCAGGCGGGCCGGGTCGGGGTCGCCGCTGGCGTCGTAGACCTGGCTCATGGCGGCGGCGTCCCCGTAGTCGCCCGCCCAGTCCTTCCACGCCTGCTTCAGGGTGGAGAGCCTGGGCACGTGCAGGTGCACGTCCACCAGGGGGCGGCCGTCGATCATAGGAGAACTGTAGCCGCCAGGGCCCGCAGGTCCACGCGGCGGACCTTGCCGGTGGCGGTCGCCGGGTAGGCGTCGGTGAACACGACCTTGCGCGGCCGCTTGAACGAGGGCAGGTACGCCCGGCAGTGCTCGATGAGCTCGTCCTCGGTCACCGTCTGGCCCGCGACCTGGCCGGGCGCGAGGATCACGTAGGCGACCGGCTTCTCCAGCCCGTCGGCGTCGGGGGCGGCGATGACGACGGCCTGCGAGACCGCCGGGTGGGCGGCCAGCCGCTCCTCGACCTCCATCGGCGACACCCAGATGCCGCTGGCCTTGATCATGTCGCCGGTGCGGCCCAGGCACGTGTAGTAGCCGTCGGCGTCGCGGACGTAGGTGTCGCCGGTGCGCAGCCACTCCCCCTGGAACACCTGCCGGGAGGCGTCGTAGCGGGACCAGTAGCCGGTCGCGGCGGACGCGCCCCGCACGAACAGCGTCGCCGGGGCGTCGTCGCCCGCCGCCAGCCCGGTGTCCTCGTCCACCAGCTTCAGCTCGTAGCCCGGGACCGCCCGGCCGGTCGTGCCCGGGCGGACCTGGCCGGGCGCGTTGGACAAGAAGATGTGCAGCATCTCGGTCATCCCGATGCCGTCGATGATGTCCACCCCGAAGTGCCCCGTCCACCGCGCGTAGAGCGAGGCCGGGAGGGCCTCGCCGGCCGAGGCGGCCAGCCGGACCCCGCGCAGCGCGCCGGCGGGCAGCCCGGCCCGCAGCATGGCGGCGAAGAACGTCGGGCCGGCGAAGAACAGGGTCGGTCCGTGCGCGGCGACCGCCTCGGCGACCAGGTCCGGGCGGGCTGGGGGGGCGCAGAGCACGCTGGCGGCCCCGGCCGACAACGGGAACAGCACCGAGTTGCCCAGGCCGTAGGCGAAGAACGCCTTGGCGGCGGACAGGCAGCGGTCCCCTGGCCGGATGCCCAGCACCCGCGCGCCGTAGGCCTCGCAGACGACCTCGATCGCCCCGTGCCGGTGCATGGCGCCCTTCGGCGTCCCGGTGGTGCCCGACGTGTAGAGCCAGAACGCGGGCGAGTCGGCCGAGGTGCCGTAGACCGACTCGTCGGGCGCGGAGCGGGCCAGGTCGGCCAGCGCGTGGACGGCCAGCCCGGCCGGGATGGCGCCGCCGGCGATGCCCGCGCCCTCGTCGCCCGGGGCGGTGCCGCTCACGGCGGCAGCGGTCAGCAGCCCGGCCAGCTCGGGTGCCTGGGCGGCCGCGCGGGCGGCGGTCGCGGCGAACTCGCCGGTGACGGCGAGGAACCGCGCGCGTGAGTCGCGCAGCAGCTCGGCGACGCCGTCGGGGCGCAGCATGGTGGAGGCCGGGACCGGCACCGCGCCGATCCGCATCGCGGCCAGGTAGGTGACCACGAAGGCGGGGCTGTCGGCCATGAGCAGGAGCACCCGCTGCTCGGGCTGCAGGCCCGCCGCCCGCAGGCCCGCGGCGGTGCGGCACACGCGGTCGTGCAGCCCGGCGTAGGTGATGTCGCCCTGCGCCCCGGCGAGCGCTACCCGGTCCCCGTCCCCGGTGGCGAGCCGGCGGTCGAGCAGGTAGTCACACGCGTTGAACAATTGCCCCATCGCACTTGCCCGTCTCGGTCGTTCCACTGAAACGTTGCGGTTCGTCAATTATTCGTAGCATTTCCGCTGGCGGCGCGTCAACCAGCCGCTCAGGCGCCCGCGTCCAGGCGCTGCCACTCCCGGCGGGCGCCGGGCGCCCAGCGGCCGCGGCGCTCGGCGAACAGCCGGGCGGCGCTGGCGCCGCTCCAGTGCGCAGGCAGCAGCTCGGCCGGCAGGGCCGGGTCGAGCGCGGGGAACCGCCGCCAGGCGTGCACCAGCTCGATCTGGGCCGTGAGCACGTCGGGCGGGCCGGGGTCGCGGAACTGGGCCGCGAACGCCGCGTACTGCGCCTCGACCGCGGGCAGGTCCCAGGCGGTCGCGACCATGGACCGGGTGTCGCCCAGGCCGTGGCGGGTGGCGAGGAAGACGTTCGCGTCGTCGCCCGCGCCGGCCTCGCGCAGCACCCGCTCGGCCTCGGCCGCGCGGGCGGCGTGGGGGCTGATCCACAGGCCCGCCGCCAGCGCGCCGAACCCGGCCCAGGTGAGCCTGGTCCGCACCACGTGCCGGGCGCGGCGGTCGCTCTCGGGGATCCGGACCGAGACCACGACCCAGCGCTGGTCCCAGTCCCCCGGCTGGCCGAAAGAGTAGATGCGCTCGGCGCCGTCGGTCAGCATCCGCCGGGCGGCCGGGGTCAGCTCCCAGCGGGCGCGGCGGCCGTCGCGCTCCGAGCGCAGCCAGCCCGCCTGGCTGGCGCGCATGAGGGCCTGCCGGGTGGCCTTCTCGGCGACGCCCATCCGGGCGAAGGCCGCCAGCAGGGCGGAGGTCCAGGCGGCGCCGCCGGCCGGGAGCACGAACTCGCCGAGCACCGTCAGCAGCAGGCCCCGGGCGCTCGGGGCGCCGGCCTGGTGGCGCCGGGAGACCTGCGGGCCGGCCGCCGGCTGCGCCGCGGCTTGTGCGCTTGCCCGCGCGCTGGCCGCCATTACCCGTTCCTGCCCGACATGGCTTCGTAGCGTATCAAGGGGCGAGCAGCCGCAGGCCCCGCCCGCGTGGACGGCACGGCTGATCGCCGTGCCCCGGGCGGCGGGGCCTGCGCGGGTGCTAGCGCCGGGCGCTAGTGCGTGATCGTCCCGAAGCTGACCGCGTCGCCCGCCCACGAGAATGACTGGTAGGTGACGTGACCGCCGCTGGTAGTCGCCGCGACCATCATGTCACCCCCCTCGTAGACGCCGACGTGGTACACGTAGCTGCTCAGGTTGCTGGAGACGTGGAAGAACACGAGGTCTCCGGGCTGCGCGCGCGCGTGGCTGATCGCGTGGAACTCGTGGAACTGGGCATCAGCGGTCCGCGCGATGGTCCGGCCGTAGTGGTGGTACACGTACGACGTCAGTCCGGAGCAGTCGAAGCCCGAGCGGGTGGTTCCCCCGTAGACGTACGGAATTCCCTCGAGCGTCTTCACGTAGGACGCGAGCTGCGAGTTCAGCGACGCCGGCTTCTTTGCCGACTGAGCTGGCGGGACCGGCGGCTTGACCGGGCTGATGGGGTGAACGGCCGCCTGGTGCGGGTAGCCGGCCGGCGGCGCCGCCGCGTTGGCCGCCATGGCCGGGACGGCAATCACGCCGGCCACCGGAACGCTGAGTGCGACAGTCGCTAGCGCGGTGCGCGCTAGCCCAGGTCTGCCCATCGTTAGGCGCCTCCAGCTAGCCCGAGGACAAGCCGCGCGTAATCACCGAGTTTCGTCGTCATCGCGTTTCTTCCTTTCTATGGGCTTCGCGAGCGCCGTCGATCCCGGGCACGCTGGTAACCGCCGCTAATCACGATTCCGCGATACATCGGGACTTTAGTTGCTTCGCAGGGCACAACCATTCCCCTGAATTGCGCCCGTACTTGAGTACCAGAAGCATGCGCGCGGAGGCCAGCGATAGCGGGGACAAACTACGCGTAGTGATCGCCTATCACGGGAGGATAACTCCCATTCCCGGCGGTTTCCCGGCCAGGTCACGGCCCCGCCAGGCCGGGATGAAAATCCAGCTCAGCGCCCTAGTCATCGTTGTCATGGTTCAGCCCAGGCGCGCCCGATTGATGCCGTTATCCTGTGACAAAGGTCACAGCAACGTGCAAGCAACCGCCGGCGGCGGCCGAACCGCCACGCGGCGCATCCCCCGGCCCGGCCCGGAGTTACCGGTCCGTGATTAGCGTGGCCGGTGTGCCGCCTGTTACTACGTCGGGGGAGGCCGCGCCCGTCACCCTCTATTTGATAGAACGGAATTCCCTTATCAGTTAGGGAAATCCTCAGCGCCCCCGGGACCGCCGCCCGGCCGGCCCGCCGGGGACCTGGCGCCCGCGCCGCGCGGGCAGCCAGGCAGGGCCAAGACGCCGTGTCTCCTGCCAGGCCGGGCCGGCAGCGGGCATGATGAAGGACACTATGGGGACCGCTGAGATCACTCGTGAGGAGACCGCGCGGCGCGCACGCCTGCTGCGCGTCCGTGAGCACCACGTCACGCTGGACCTGACCCGGGGGGAGGACGCCTTCGGGTCCTGCTCGGTCATCCGCTTCGACTGCGCGCAGCCCGGGGCGGACAGCTACGCGGACCTGGTCGCCCAGGCGGTGCACGAGATCACGCTCAACGGGGTGCCGCTCGACCCGGGGGCCTGCTACGCCGACGGGAGGATCGCGCTGCCCGCCCTCGCGGCGCGCAACGAGCTGCGGGTGGTGGCCGACTGCGCCTACACCCGGACCGGGACCGGCATGCACCGCTCGACCGACCCGGCCGACGGCGGGGTGCACGTCTACGGCAAGTTCACCCCCGCCTACGCGCGGACCGCGTTCGCCTGCTTCGAGCAGCCTGACCTCAAGCCCTCCTTCACCTTCACCGTCACCGCCCCGGCCCACTGGACCGTGCTGTCCAATCAGCCCGAGGCCGCCGTCAGCGCCCCTAGTCACCAGCAGGAGGCCGGCCGGCCCGCGCGAACGCACGAGTTCACGGCCACGCCGCCACTGCCCACCTTCGCCACCACCGTGGTCGCGGGCGACTTCCGGGTGTTCCGGGGGTCGCACGTCACCGCGTCCGGGCGCCGGGTCCCGCTGGAGCTGGCGTGCCGGGCGAGCCTGGCGGGCGAGGCCGACCCGGGCCCGGTGTTCGACGTGACCGGGCAGGGGCTGGACTTCTACACCAGCCTGCTCGGCCTGGACTACCCGTACGCGAAGTACGGGCACGCCTTCGTCCCGGAGTTCAGTGCCGGGGCGACCGAGGACCCCGGCTGCGTGCTGATGTCCGAGCGCTTCCTGCCCGGCCGCGCGCAGACCGCGGCGGCGGCCGAGATGCGCACGATGGTCATCTTGCACGAGATGGCGCACATGTGGTTCGGCGACCTTGTAACGATGCAGTGGTGGGATGACCTGTGGCTGAGCGAGTCGTTCGCGGAGTTCTGCGGGCACGACGCCTCGGTCCGGCTCGGCCTGTTCCCGCACGCCTGGTCGACGTTCTCGGTCAGCCGCAAGGCATGGGGCATCGCCCAGGACCGGCTGCCGTCCACCCACCCGGTCGCGGCTGACCCGGCGACGCTCAGCGAGGCGATCGCGAACTTCGACGGGATCAGCTACGCCAAGGGCGCGGCGGTGCTGCGGCAGCTGGCCGCGCACGTGGGCGAGGACGCCTTCTTCGCCGGGATCGGGGACTACCTGCGGGCGCACGCGGAGGGCAACGCGCGGCTGCCGGACCTCCTGTCCGCCGTCGCCGACCGCTGCCCCGGGCTGGGCCGGGCGGGCCTGGCGACCTGGTCCAAGGCGTGGCTGGAGACGGCCGGCCCCAACACGCTGCGCCCGGCGTTCGCGGTGGACGCCGGCGGCCGGTTCAGCGCGTTCGCCCTGCTGCAGGAGGCCCCGCCGGCCCACCCGGTGCTGCGGCCGCACCGGGTCACGGTGGGCCTTTACTCCTGGCGCGGCGACGCGCTGGTGCGGGTCGGCGGCGCGGTGGTGGACGCCGACGGGCACCGCACGGACGTGCCCGCCCTGCACGGGCAGCCGCAGCCGGACCTGGTGCTGGTCAACGACGACGACCGGGGCTACGTCGCGGTGCGGCTGGACCCCCGGTCGCTGCGGACGGCGGCTGGCTCGGCCGGGCAGGTCGCGGACCCGGTCGCCCGGGCCGTGATCTGGAACGCGCTACTGGACATGACCCAGCAGGCCGAGCTCGGCGTCGGCGCGTTCATCGAGGCAGTGAGCCGGGGGGCCGGCCGCGAGCCGTCCGACGCCGTCTTGCAGGCGCTGCTCAACCGGACCGAGGCGGTCCTGGCGCGGCTCGCCGCGCCCGGGGTGGCGGCGCAGTGCAAGCAGCGCCTGGCCGACCTCGCCGCCCGCTGCCTGCCGACGGCCGCCCCGGGCTCGGACCTGCAGCTGGTCTGGGCCTACCTGCTGGCCGCGACGGCGACCAGCCCGGTTCAGCTCGACCTGGTCGCCGCCCTGCACGATGCGCCCGACCCGGACGGCGAGCCGGCCGCGGGCGGCCGCCAGGCGATCTTGAGCGAGCGGGGCCCCATCCGCGGGCTGCTGGTCAGCAACGACCTGCGCTGGGCGCTGCTGCGGCGGCTGGCCGCGGGCGGGCGGGCCGGGGACCGCGAGATCGACGCGATGCTGGCGGCCGACCGGACCGGGGCCGGGGAGCGCGAGGCCGCCGCCTGCCGGGCCGCGATCCCCGACGCCGCCCACAAGGACGCGGCGTGGGAGCTGCTGACCGCCGGGACGCTGGGGGCGCCGTCGGCGACCCTGGTGGCCCGGGCGCTGCTGCTGCCCGAGCACGCGGGCCTGCTGGCCACGTACCCGGACCGGTACCTGGCGGCCCTGCCGCGCATCTGGGCGACCTCGGGCGGGACGATCCGGGTGCTGCTGGGCGAGATCCTGTTCCCCTACCCGGTGGTGTCGCCGCCGTTCCTCGCCCGGCTGGACGAGCTGCTGGCGGGGGCGTCGGACCCGGGGCTAGTGCGGCTGCTGACCGAGCAGCGCGACATCGCCGCCCGGGCGCTGCGGTCGCGTGCCCTGCCTGATGCCTAAATAGCCAGGGGGCTGGTTAACGACCCGGCGAAGCCGGACGAACCGGCGCTGAACATGCCATGACCTCTTGCCCAACTCCAGGCTCCACGGTGGCGTCCGGCGGGCGCTCGCTCGTAGGGTGATGCCGCGAGCGAGGTAGACAGGTACTGAGGTACCGGGGTTTAGGCAGGGGGACCATGGCGCGCCACTCGGCCCGCGTTCTGGGCGCGATCATCGTGACGGGAGCGTGCCTGGCGCTGGCCGCGTGCTCGTCGTCGGGCAGTGCGACGGCCAGTCCTTCGGGCAGCTCATCCTCCGGCCCGGTGACGACGCGGATCCCGGTCAAGAACGGCACCGTGGTCGTCAGGGACGGCAGCCGGGTCATCTGCGTGATGAAGGTCGTCAACGGCAAGGGGACCTGCAAGGTCAAGGCGAGCGAGATCGGCGTGGGCACGTCCCGGCTGAGCGGGGTGTTCACCGGCCCGGGCTACGGCACCTCGTCAGGCAAGCTCACCTACACGGTCCTGCCGTCGGGCAGCCCGGCGCCCTGATTGGCTACAGGGGTCCCCAGGCTTCTCGCCTGAGGTCCCGCCGCGTCAGTACACCGTGCTCGAAGAACTGAATGAGGTCGCCGGCGTCGCCAACCGGAAACTCCCCGGAAACCGGGACGCCAAGGTTCCGCCAGGCCGGGTTGGCGGTTATCGCTTCCTCCGCCTTCTGCCCGCAGGCCCCCCACGGGAGCCCACTTCAAGGCGGCTGCCTTACGGGCAATGGCCTCAGACGCCTTTGGCAATTCTTCCCGCCAGAGCAAGGACACGCGAAGCGACCTGATTAGCTCGGTGGCCTTGCGGCGGTTGATGTCGCCAAGGACCGCGACCACCGCTGCCTCATCGGCCTCCAGGAAGGCAACCAGGATCTCGGGCACAGCATCAGCCGGGGCGGCGGCGAAGAAATCGACCAGTTCATCGTGGGACAGTTGTTGCAGCCGGGACACGGCGAAGTGCGGGTTCAGGTGGCTCAGGGCGACGGGATCCAGCGGCGCCTTCGAGGCGAAGTGATTGTGCTGGACGTTGTGATCGCCGGCCTGCACGCCCTGGCTGTTGCTGGCGTCCGTGGTCACGGAATTATTTTATGCCCCTAAAGGGAAAGCAGCAGCAGGTCGGCCACGCCGGACGGGGTGCGAGTGCGGCCTACCTTGGACCAGCCCCAGGAGCGAAGGGCGCGCTGGAGGGCGGTCGCGGCAGGTGGGGCGGTGAGGGCGGCGCGCTCTTCCTTGCGCCCCTCCAGGAGCAGGGAGTGGAGCTCGGTGCCGATTGCCTGGCGGCGCCAGGATGCACGGACGACCATCGTCGTGAACGCGAAGGTGCGGCCGGGGCGCTCGTCGGTAATGGCCGGCGGCAGCGGCGTTGTGAGCTCCTTCCACCATGAGGTGGACGGCCGCAACGGCAGGCCGGCCGCGTAGCCGACGACGAATCCGCCGTGCATCGCCTCGGCCAGGGCGAACCCGGGCTGCCGTCGCCACACCCGCAACTGGCGGGCGTACTCCCCCATGTCGCTGGCGCCGCCCGGGGCGTCTCCGCTCGCCCCGGCGCAGGCTTCCGCGTAGAGAGCGAGTAGATCATCGTCGCCTCTGGCAACTGCTTGCGGGCCATCTAGCAGGCGAAATATAACTCCAGGGACCGACACGCCCTCTATTTTCCTCTTGGCCAGGGGGTAAGGCGTACCGGGGCCCGGGATGGCCATATACAATTTCGGCAAATATGGTGACTACCAGTAGGGACCATAACATGGCCGGAACAGACGCAGCGGTAGCGATTTACTGGGATTTCGAGAACGTGCACGCGTGCCTGGTTGATGACGCTGAGGGAGATGGTGCGTACCGGTCAACCCGGTTCAAACCGCAGGAACCAGTGGTGGAGATCGACCCAGTGATGGAGTACGCGGCCACGTTTGGCCGGGTCGTGGTGCATCGAGCCTACGCGAACTGGCAGTACTTCGGACGGTACCGGGACGAATTGCAAGCGCACGCGATCGACCTGGTGCAGATGTTCCCCCTGGCCGGATCGAAGAACGGGGCCGACATCCGGCTGGTGCTGGACGTAATCGAGGACATGCAGCATCACCCCCACCTGACGCACGTCCTGGTGGCGGCATCCGATAGTGACTACACCTCGCTCGCGCAGCGCTGCCGTAAGCACGGCCTTTACTTCCTCGGCGTGGGGACGGAGCGCACGGCGGGCTCCTATCAGTTCGCGTGCGACGAGTTCCGGCGCTACCGGGACATCAGCGGCGCCGCCGCCGTGGCGCCGGCCGAGT
>DATBEM010000274.1:0-2713 GCA_036276115.1 Trebonia sp. | reverse complement strand
AGCGCCAGGTCAGGCAGCGCGACCGCGATCGACGGCCGCGCGGGCGGGCCCGCGACGGCGCCCCCGGGTGGCAGCGGGGCCAGGGAGCCCTGAGACGGGGACGGGAACGGGGGCGCTGGAGCCTGAGCGGCCGGTGGGGTTAGAGGTGGGGGCGAGCCAGGGGAGTCCCGGGCCGGAGGTATGGCCGGGGATGAGGGCGGGAGTGCTGCCAGCGGAGCCCGGGTCGCGGGTGAGGGCAGTGCCGGGGGACCTTGGGCCGGGGGATTCTCGGCCCGGGATGCCAGGGGATGGAGATCCGGCGTCGCCGGGCTGAGCCAGGCCGCGACCTGGCTGGTGATGGCGTCGAGCTCCTCGGCCCAGGTGGCATGGCCGCGCAGCTCCGGCTCCGCTCCCCGCAAGAGCGACTGCTCGCGAGCCCGCTCCCCGGCCGACTCGGCTCCGGCTGACGCATGCTCGGCTGATCCCGCTTCGGCAACCTCGGGCCCGGCTTCCCCGGCCTTGTCCAGGCGGGTGGCGAGCGCGAAGATCTCCCGGGTCGGGCGGTAGCTGAGGGTCAGCCGTTCCTCGCGGCCGCGCACGTCGATGCCGGCGGCGGCCAGCGGCGCGACGGCGGCGTGGATCGCCTGCCGGGGGTCGCTGGCGAGGAACAGGTCGTCCGGGCCGGGCGCGGCCAGGGCGCGCAGCAGCATCAGCTGGGCGGGGCTGAGGTCCTGGGCCTCGTCCACGACGACGTGCGGCGCCCGCAGCTGCGGGCGCGCGCTCGCGAGCTCGACCGCGTACGCGATGAGCTGCCGGAACGTCCACAGGTTGGCCTCTGTCAGGCGCTTGCCGAACCGCTCGGCCAGCTCCCAGACGACGGCTCGCTGCGCCCGGTTGAGGTGCCGCCCGCGCCCGGCCCGGCGCACCCGGTAGTACTCCAGCCGCGAGTTGACCGCGTGACCGAGGATGACCCGGGCCCACTCGTCGTACAGGAACTCGGGGCTGAAGCCGGCGACGCGCTCGGCCGGCAGGCCAGGCTCGGCGAGGACCGATCGCCAGATGTCGAGGGCGCGCGGCTCGTCCAGCCAGTGCCGGGGCACGCCGGGCTCGGCGGCCGCGACGACCCGGGCCGCGAGCGCGTCGATGTTGACGACCTCGACCCGGTCGCGGCCGGCCGGGTCTAGCCGGGCAAGGCGATCGCGCAGCTGAGCCGCGAGGTGCTTGCTGAACGTCACCAGCAGCACTCCCGGCCCGCCCGCACCGTCAGCAGCCCCTAGCCGGCTGGCCAGGTACGCCGCCCGGTGCACGGCGACGGTCGTCTTGCCGGTCCCCGGCCCCCCGCTGACGAGGGCGGGCCCGTCGTAGGACCGCTCGGCGATCGCCCGCTGCGACGGGCTCAGCGACAGCGCCCCCGCCAGCGGGGCGGCCCCCCGCAGCAGCGCCGGCAGGGACAGCGGGGAGGTTACGCTCACCGCGGGCCCGCCCCTGAGCCGCGTGCTGGCACCAGCGGGCGAGGCGAGCGGCGGCGGCGCGGCGGCGCCCGGCCCCGAGCCGCCGCCTGGTCCGGCCTGCGCCCCGGGCTCCGGCGCGCCTGGGGGCATCCGCCGCGATTGGCTGCTCAACGTGCACCCCCCGGCTCGGTCTGCCGCTCGGCGCCTTCGCCGCCCGCCACTCGCGCGGCCCCGGCAACGCACCCCGCCCCACCAGCACGCCGGTTCACAGCACGCCGGCTCACAGCCCACCACGCACTACTCACACTCGCCCCTGGCTCCGTGCATTCCCCACCACCCAGTCCAGGCACCACATCCCGCCCCGTTCACCAGCAGAGCCATCATCATCCGCAGTCCATCCCGCACCATCCACCCCCGGCTTCGCCCGACCACTCACCCGCACGCGACCTGCCACCCACACGACCCTGACAACACACCCCACCGCACCAGCATGCCGGGCGCCGGCGCAGCCTGGTCCCGCGCCGCCTGTCCCGCGCCGGCCACCTGGCCTCGCCCCCGCCCGCGCTTCCGCCATTTTCCGCTTCCAGCAAGACCTGCCCCGCCAGCCCGCTGAGCCCGCATCGGTAGTTCACCGCTCATCGCCCGCCTCCCCTCCGGCGTCCCGCTCCGCGGTCCGCCGTCCACGCGCCGCTGCAGCGCGACCGGTTTCGCTTACGGGCCGGCGAATTTGCCCGTAGCCCCCGCACTGCCCATCCCTAGACCCCGCGCCCCGCCCCTCCGGCTTCCGCCCCCGGCCCGGCCGGGGCAACGGGGCCTTCCCCGTCACCAGCCGCGGGGCCTACGGCGCCTGTATTGCCCGCGCGAGCCCCGTCATCCACGGCATCCTCAGGTTCACCGTCCCGTTGTCGCGCCCGGAATCCCCTGGTTCCCAGGAACGCCGCGGTCCGCGCTGGGCGCAGGCCTCGCCGTGGCACCCCGCCGCTCGCTGGGGCGACAGCATCGGCCGGGGACTCCGTGCCCGCCGACGGAGCCGGGCCAACCGCAGACGCCGGGCCAACCGCAGGAGCCGCGCCCTCCGCAGACGCCCGGCCTGCCGCAGGAGCCGCGCCAACCGCAGACGCTGCGCCACCCGCAGACGCAGAGCCAACCGCAGGTGCCGGGCCTGCCGCAGACGCTCCGCCAACCGCAGACGCTCCGCCAACCGCAGACGCTGGGCCAACCGCAGGTGCCGGGCCAGCCGCAGACGCAGCGCCAACCGCAGACGCTGTGCCAACCGCAGTCAC
>DATBEM010000273.1:0-16649 GCA_036276115.1 Trebonia sp. | reverse complement strand
CCGCCCCGGACCCCCCAGCCCCGGACCCCCCAGCCCCGGACCCCCCAGCCCCGGACCCCCCAGCCCCGGGCGACCCGGCCCCGGGCGACCCAGCTGCGGAGGGCACGGCCGCCGTCGGCGGCCTCGCCCTCGGCTCCGCGTCCTAGTCCCCGCTACCGGCCCCGCTTGCCGCCGCCACCTACCCTCCGGCCAGCCTGGCCGGCCACGAGAAAGGCAGTACCGCCATGACCGATAACCAGGTATTCACCCAGGCCACCATCACCGCCGAGCTGGCGCTGCGGCTGGTTGACGCCGCCATCGCCCAGGCGGGGGAGACCGGCCAGCGCAGCGTCGTCGCGGTGGTCGACGCGGCCGGCGAGCTCAAGGCGTTCGCCCGGATGGACGGCGCCCCGCTCCTGTCGGTGTCGATCGCCCAGGACAAGGCCTACACCTCGGCCGCGTTCGGGATGCCGACCCACCAGTGGCACGACTTCATCAAGGGCGACGAGCCGCTGCTGCACGGCATCGTCCACACCCCGCGGCTGGTCGTGTTCGGCGGCGGCTACCCCGTCGTGGTGGACGGCGCCGTGGTCGGCGGCATCGGCATCTCCGGCGGCCACTACTCCGACGACATGGCCGTGGCCCAGGGTGCCCTGGCCGCGGTCGGCCTCGGCAGCTGACCAGTTTTCGCGGATTGTATACGTTTGACGTCCGCGATCTGCTTCGTATCGGAGCTGGCCGCGCGCCCTGGCGGATGCCCCCGGTGCTGAATTTTGTCAGCCTCACCAGCCAGAAGAACGTCTGCTAAACAATATCGGACCGCATTCGGCCAGGTCGGGGCCTTGACGGCCCTCTTGGTCGGGTTCTACCTTATTGTGTACAACTTGGTCTAAAGCGACGCGTGGCCGAAGATCCGGCCGGCGCTTCGCGGACTGACCGGAACGCTGCCCCCAGCAGCACGAGCCTCAGCCAGTGCCACCGCCCCCGGTTCGCGGGACCGGTCGGCTAGATGTCGGGAATGGTCAATGGAGACAGGGACTTCCTCAGAGCTACGTACCGAAGCGCCGGCCGCGGGCAACCCGGCCGGCCACGACCGGGCGCCCGGGACGACGGGATCCCCGGTGGCCGGCCTGGCCCCGGCCGACGAGGGCCGCTTCGCCCAGCTGCGCGAGGCGCTGTCATTTCGCCGCGTAAGCGCGGCCTACATCCTGGTCGCCATGCTCATCGTGTTCGCGTTCTGGATCCCGGACCTGTTCTACCGCTGGACGACGATCCGCTCGGTCCTGTTCGAGGACTCGGTGACCGCCATCCTCGGCATTGGCCTGGTCGTCCCGTTCGCCGCGGGCGCGTTCGACGCCTCGGTCGGGGCCAACATGGGCCTGGCCTCGGTCCTGGTCGGCGAGCTGACCGTCGTCATGGGCCTGCCGGCCATCCCCGCCCTGATCATCACCCTGCTGGCCGGGGCGGCCGTCGGCGCCGTCAACGGGCTGGTCGTCGTCGGCCTCGGGGTCGACTCCATCATCGCCACCCTGGCGATGATGTCGGTGCTCACCGGGCTGGGCGCCGCCCCCAACAACGGCCAGATCATCACCGGGCTGCCGCCCCTGATCAACAACCTCGGCGCGGCCCAGCTAGCCGGCCTGGCGCTGCCCGTCTGGCTGATGCTCGTGCTGGCGCTCGTCATCTGGTACGTGCTGGAGAAGACCATCGTCGGCCGCCACATCTACGCGACCGGCGGCAACGCCAAGGCGGCGCGGCTGGCGGGAGTCCGGACCAAGCGGATCATCGTCGTGTCGCTGGTCGTCTCCGGCCTCATCTCCGCCTTCGGCGGGATCGTCGCCTCCGGCCGGGTCGACGCCGGCCAGGCCGCGATCGGGCCGCCCTACCTGCTGCCCGCGTTCGCCGCCGCCTTCCTCGGCGCCACCCAGATCAAGGTCGGCCGGTTCAACATCTGGGGCACCGTCCTGGCGACGTACACCCTCGCCACCGGCCTCGCGGGCCTCAGCCTGGCCGGCGCCCCGAGCTGGCTGCCGGACGTGTTCGACGGCGTGGCCCTCGCGCTCGCGGTGGGCCTCAGCATCCGCCGCAACCGGCCCCGGGCCGGGTCGGCCGATGGCGACGAGGAGAACCGCGTCGCCCGGCTCCGCCGGATGATCCTGTCCCCGCGCGGGAACCGGGAGGCCGCCGAGCCCGCCGACTGACCGCCCGTCCCGCCGCTACCTAGTCCTCCCGCGCATCCGCCGTCGGCCGCCTGGCCGCCCGGCCAGGCCCGCGTGCCATCCCCCATCCGTGGACACCGACTTGAAGATACTCCCCGTAGTGAAAGGAACGCCGTGAGCGCATACAGAGCCCGTGCCCGTGCCCCTAGAGCCATCGCCGCCATCGCCGCCGTCACGTGCGCCGCCCTCGGCCTGGCCGCGTGCACCACCGCGTCGTCGTCGACCACCGCCAGCACCGCGGCCAGCAATGGCAGCAGCAGTGGCAGCGGCAAGCCCGCCTGCGGCACCGCCGCCCAGCTGGCGGCGTCCAAGGCCACCGTGGCCAAGCTCTCCCAGCCGCCGTCCAGCATCGGCGTCACCACCCCGCTGGCCAAGCGCCCGGCCAAGGGCACGGTCATCGCCTACATCGCGCCGAGCGGGCCGACCGGCACGTCCAACGGCACCGCGCTGGTCAACACGGCCAAGTCGCTCGGGTACACGGTCAAGGAGTTCTTCACCGGCTCCACCGCCGACGACTTCCAGACCGCGTTCAACTCCGCCGCGGCCGCGAACCCGGCCGCCGTCTGGGTGTCGGCGATCCAGCCGTCCACCTGGTCGTCGTGGGGCAACAAGTGGAACGCGGCCGGCATCCCGGTGGTCAACCAGGGCAACACCACGCCCACCACGGCCGTCAACCGGTTCGACTTCGGCTCGGTCGAGAAGAACAACGCGATCGAGGAGCCGCTGGCCGACTGGGTCTACGCCGACTCCGGCGGCACCCCGGCCGACACGCTGGTCGTGGACCCGAGCGACATCGCCCTGTTCGCCGGGGCGGCCACCGCGATCCAGTCCCGGCTCAAGACCCTGTGCCCCGGCTCCGCCGTGGACGTCCTCAACAGCCAGCTCGCCAACGTCGGGACCACCATCCCCAGCCAGGTCAGCGGCTACGTCTCGTCCCACCCGAACACGAAGTACATCATCTTCGACTTCGCCGACCTCGCGACCGGCGTCCCCGAGGCGCTGGCGTCGGCCGGCCAGACCGGCATCAAGATCGTCGTCGCCGCCGCCGACCAGGCCATCGCCGGGGAGGTCAAGAGCGGCAAGATCGCCGTCAACCTCGCCTACGACCTCAACGGCCAGGCCGACATCGTCCTCGACTTCATGATGCGCTCCCTCGAGAAGCAGAGCACCACCCCCGACCAGGCCTGGAACTTCCCGACGCAGTTCCAGACGTCGGCCACGATCGGCGACCCGAACGTCACCTTCTCCATTCCCGACGAGGTCAGCAAGTGGTCCCAGCTGTGGGGCGTCAGTGGCTCCTAACCCAACCGAGGCTCCTAACCCAACCGGGGCACCTAGCCCAGCGGGGCCTCCTGTCCTGGCGGCCCGGCCGCTGGTCACGATCCGCGGGCTGTCGGTCACCTTCCCCGGGCAGCGCGCCCTCGACGGGGTGGACCTCGACATCCGCCCGGGCGAGGTGCACGCGCTGTGCGGGCAGAACGGCTCGGGCAAGTCGACGCTGATCAAGGTGCTCAGCGGCTTCCACAAGGCCGACCCCGGCGCGGTGATCGAGCTCCCCGGTGACCAGGAGCTGAACTTCATCCACCAGGACCTCGGGCTGGTCGACGCCCTCACCGTGTCGGAGAACCTGGCGCTGAGCGAGCGGCGCCGCGGGCGCCGCTCGCTGGCGCCGGTCCGCAAGGGCCCCGAGCGGGCCCGCGCCCGCGCGCTGTTCCGCCAGCTCGGGGCCGACATCGACGTCCGCGCGGAGGTCGGCCAGCTGCGGGCGGCCGAGCGGACGATGGTGGCGCTCGCCCGCGCCATCCAGGGCTGGGAAGGCCACGGCCACGGCGTGCTCGTCCTCGACGAGCCCACCGTCGCCCTGCCGCCCTCGGAGGTGCGGCGGCTGTTCACCGTGGTCCGCCAGATCCGCGACCAGGGCGCGGGCGTGCTGTTCGTCTCCCACCGGACCGAGGAGGTGCTGGAGCTGGCGGACCAGATCAGCGTCCTGCGCGACGGGAAGCTGGTGGCGACCGGCGCCCGGGCCGACTGGAGCGCGGAGAACCTGGTCAAGGAGATCGTCGGCAAGGAACTGGGCGACCCGCCCGCCCGGGCCGGCGACGAGGGCACCGTCCGGCTGGCCGTGCGCGGCCTGCGGGCCGCAGGCGTGCGCGACGTGTCGCTGGACCTGCGGGCGGGGGAGATCCTCGGCATCGGCGGGCTGGTCGGCTCGGGCATGGAGGACCTGCCCGCGGCGCTGTTCGGCGCCGTGGCGATCGAGGCCGGCACGATCACCGTGGATGACCGGCCGCTGCCCACCCGCGGGCACAGCCCCCGGGCGGCGATGCGGCGCGGGTTCGCGTTCGTGCCGTCCGACCGCGGCATCCAGGGCATCGTCCTGGAGCACACGATCAGGGAGAACATCACCCTGCCGGCCCTGGCCCCGGTCCGCGGGCGCTACGGGCTGAGCCGGTCCCGCGAGCGGCGCGACGCCGCCCAGTGGGCCCGCAACGTCGAGCTCCAGGGCGCTGACCTCGAGCGCCCGCTGATGAACCTCAGCGGCGGCAACCAGCAGAAGGTCGTGATCGCCCGCTGGCTGCGGACCAGCCCGCGCATCCTGCTGCTGCACGAGCCCACCCAGGGCGTCGACGTCGGGGCCAAGGCGGCGATCTACGCGCTGCTCGCGCGGGCCGCGGCCGACGGCGCGGCCGTCCTCATGGTCTCCACCGACAGCGGCGACTTCGAGCAGATCGCGCACCGCGTCCTGCTGCTGGAGGGCGGCCGCGTCGCCGAGGAGCTGACCGGGGCCGACATCACCCAGCACCAGGTCAACCTGCGGCTGCTGGCCGTCTCGCCGTCGAGCGGGGCGGCGTGATGCCCGGGTCCGGGCCCGCGGCCACCCCGGGCGCGGGCACCCTGGCCGGGCGGGTCGTCCTGATCACCGGGGCCGCCCGCGGGCAGGGCCGCGCCCACGCGGTCCGCGCGGCCCGCGCGGGCGCCGACGTCGTCCTGGTCGACGTGTGCGCGCCCGACCCGGCCGCCGCCCACGACATCGGCTCCGCCGCCGAGCTGGACGAGACCGCCCGCCAGGTCCGGGCCCTCGGCCGCCGGGCGCGGGCGGAGGTCGCCGACGTGGCCGACTTCGCCCGGATGGACGAGGTCGTCGCCGCGGCGGTCGCCGACCTCGGCCACCTCGACGTGGTCATCGCCAACGCGGCCGTCTTCAGCATGGGCAGGTCGTGGGAGCTGACCGAGCAGCAGTGGCGCCGCACGATCGACGTCACCCTGACCGGGGCGTGGAACACCGCCCGGGCGGCCGTGCCCGTGATGATCGCCCAGCGCTCGGGCGCCATCATCTTCATCGGCTCGACCGGCTCGATCAAGGGCGCGCCCAACGCCGGCGCCTACGTCGCGGCCAAGCACGGCCAGGTCGGCATCATGAAGACGATGGCCATCGAGCTCGGCGAGTACGGCGTGCGGGTCAACATGGTCGCCCCGACCAGCACCAACACCGGCATGTTCAGCAACCCGGCGGTGCTCGACAAGTTCACCGGGGGCACCGGCTCCGAGCAGGACCTGCTGGCGCGCTCGCGCGGCAAGCACGTGCTGCCGATGGCGTGGCTGGAGCCGGAGGAGGTCAGCGACGCGGTCATGTTCCTCGCGTCCGACGCCGCCAGCAAGATCACCGGCGTGGTCCTGCCGGTCGACGGGGGGTACACGATTAAGTGAGCGGACCGCGAGAAGACGCGGGCGCCCTCGCGGGCGTGCGCGTCCTGGACCTGACCTCCACGTTCATGGGCCCGTACTGCACCATGCTGCTCGGCCAGTGGGGCGCCGACGTGGTCAAGGTCGAGCCGCCCGCCGGCGATGTCGTCCGGTACATCGGGGACCACCGGGGCTCCGGCATGGGGCCGGTCTTCCTCAACACCAACCGGGGCAAGCGCAGCCTGTGCCTGGACCTGAAGGCCCCGGCCGGGCGGGCCGTGCTCGGCGACCTCGCCCGCGTCAGCGACATCATCGTGCACAACCTGCGCCCGGCCGCCGCCGCCCGCCTCGGCCTGGACCCCGCCTCGGTCCGCGCCGCCAGCCCGGCCTGCGTGCTGCTGGCCTTCCGCGGGTTCGCCGCCGGCGGCCCGGCCGCCGGCGACGCCGCCTACGACGACGTCATCCAGGCCCGCAGCGGCCTGGCGGCCCTGCAGGGCAACGGCGGCGACCACGCCTACGTCCGCAGCTCGATCGCCGACAAGATCGTCGGGGTGTTCGGGGCCGCGGCGGCCCTCGCCGCCCTGCACCGCCGCCAGCGGACCGGCCGCGGCGAGGTGGTCGAGATCCCGATGCTGGAGACGATGACCGGGTTCAACCTGCTTGAGCAGCAAGGCGGCCGGACGTTCGACCCGCCCGCGGGCCCGGCCGGCTACAGCCGGACCAGCTCGGTCTACCGGCGGCCGTACAAGACCCGCGACGGCTTCGTCTCGGTCATGATCTACACCAACGCCCAGTGGCGCTCGTTCTTCGCCCTCACCGGCCGCCCCGAGCTCGGCGACGACCCGCGCTTCACCACCATCCGCGAGCGGACGCTGCACAGCGATGACCTCTACGGCATGGTCGACGCGGCGATGCTCCAGCGGACCAGCGCCCAGTGGCTGGCGGCGCTGGCGGCCGAGGGCATCGCCTGCGGGCCCGTCAACACGATCGATGACCTGTTCAGCGACCCGCAGCTAGCCGCGACCGGCTTCTTCCGCCCCGTCGGCCACCCGACCGAAGGGCCGCTCGTGCTCGGCTCGGTGACCGGCCCGGTCAGCGACGACGAGCACCGCTGGCTCGCGCCCCGCCTCGGCGCCGACAGCGCCGACGTGCTCCGCGAACTGGGGTATGACCAGCTCAGCATCGACGCGCTGCGCGCGGCGGCGGTCATCACGATGCCTGAGCAACCGAGCCCCGAGGAGAGCGCCCGCCGTGCCTGACATCGAGTACGAGGCCCGCGACCACGTCGCCACCATCACCTTGAACCGCCCGCACCGCAAGAACGCCTTCACCACCGCGATGGTCGATGCCTGGGCGGACGCGCTCGTCGCCGCGGGCGCCGACGAGCAGGTCCGCGCGATCGTGGTCACCGGCGCCGGCGGGGCGTTCTGCTCCGGCGTCGACCTGGCCGAGTTCAAGGGAGCGCCCCGGTCCCCGGCGCAGGAGAAGAGCTTCCTGGCCGGCCACGTGCACCGGGTCGCCCGCGCGGTCGAGGCCCTGGACAAGCCGCTCATCGCGGCGGTAGACGGCGCCGCCGTCGGCGCGGGCATGGACATGGCGCTGATGTGCGACTACCGGGTCGGCTCGCCGTCGGCCCGGCTGGCCGAGGCCTACATCCGCATCGGGCTGGTGCCGGGCGATGGCGGCTGCTGGCTGCTGCCGCGGATCGTCGGGCGCTCGCGGGCCCTGCGGATGCTGTGGACCGGCGAGTTCGTCACTGCGGAGGAGGCCCGCGCCCTCGGCATCCTCGACGAGGTCGCGGGCGACGCCCTCGCCCGCGCGCGGGAGTTCGCCGCCCAGGTCGCGGCCCAGCCGCCGCTGGCCGTGGCGATGATCAAGCGCGCGGTCCGCCAGGGCGCCCACCAGGACCTGCTCGCCGCCCTCGACCTGGTGTCGTCGCACTTCGGGGTCCTGTCGGCGACGGCCGACGCGGCCGAGGCCTACGACGCCTTCATCACCCACCGGACGCCTAGATTCACCGGGGAATGAGGTTCACCGGGCAATGAGGATCACCCTTCCATGAGTACCGACTTCGGCGAGCTGCGCGCCCGGGTGCGCGGCCTCGTCGCCCGCTGGCGCGCGGTTCACCCCGCCGCGGCCCGGACCGACGCCTGGCTGCGCAGCTTCGACCCCGGCTTCAGCGCCGAGCTCGCCCGGGCCGGGCTGATCGGCCTGACCTGGCCCGAGGAGTACGGGGGGGCCGGGCGCAGCAGCGTCGAGCGGCTCGTCGTGACCGAGGAACTGCTGCGCGCCGCCGCGCCCGTCGCCGCCCACTGGATCGGGGACCGGCAGATCGGCCCGGCCATCTTGCGCAACGGCTCGCCCGGATTGCGGGCCGAGATCCTGCCCGCCATCACCAGCGCCCGGGCCGTGTTCTGCCTGGGCATGAGCGAGCCGGAGGCCGGCTCGGACCTCGCCGCCGTCCGCACCCGCGCCCGCCGGGCCGACGGCGGCTGGCTGGTGTCGGGCCGCAAGACCTGGACCAGCCACGCCCACCACGCGACCCACCTGTACCTGCTCGCCCGCACCGCCGACGGCGAGCGCCGCCACGACGGGCTGACCGAGTTCATCATCGACATGGACAGCCCCGGCATCACCGTCAGCCCGATCGTGGACATGCTCGGCGAGCACCACTTCAACGAGGTGACGCTGGAGGACGTGCTCGTGCCCGGCCACCGCGTCCTCGGCGATCCCGGCCACGGCTGGCAGCAGGTCATCGAGCAGCTGTCGTTCGAGCGCGGCGGCGCCGAGCGGGTGCTGTCGACCTACCCGCTGCTGGCCCGCCTGCTCGCGGCCGCGCCCGACGACAGCGCCGCCCGGGCCGTCACCGGGAGCCTCCTGGCCCGCCTCGGGGCCTTGCGCCGCCTGGGCTACCAGGTTGCCCGCGCGGTCGATGCCGGGCAGGCCCCGGTCGCCGCCGCGGCGACCCTGAAGTACCTCGGCAACGCCTTCGAGGCGGACGTCATCGAGGCGTACCGGGCCGTCGCGGCCGGACGCGACGCCGAGGGCGACCGGCATTACCGGGAGGCCCTGCTCGCCTCGCCCGGCTTCGCCATCCGCGGCGGGGCCGCCGAGGTGCTGCTCGGCCTGATCAGCAAGGCGGAAGCACGCGCATGAGCACTCCCTGGGCAGGGCCAGAGCCAGAATCGGACGCCGCCGCCATCGCCGGCCTCGTCAAGGACGTCGCGCGACGCCACGACGGCCGCCCCGAAGCCGCCGCCGAGGCCATCGCCGGCCTCGGCCTGGAGCTGATCGGCCTCCCCGAGCCCCGCGGCAGCGGCGGCGAGCCGGGCGACCTCGCGGCCGCCCTCACCGCGATAGGACGGGCGGCGCTCGGCGTCCCGGTGCTGCCCCGCGCGGTCGCCGCCTGGGTGCTCGCCACCGCGGGCGCTCCTGTCGATGCCCCCGCCACCATCGCGTTCGGCGGGAGAGGGGTCGTCGCCGCTCCCTGGGCCCGCGCCAGCGAGCTGCTCGTCCTGTGCCCCCCGTCCGGCCCGGTCTGCCTGGTCACCCTCGACCAGTCCGCCGTCCGCAACGAGGACGACCTGGCCGGAGATCCTCTCGACCGAGTCGATCTCACTCGCCACCCGCGACCTGAACCGCTGGAAAATGCCCCGCAGCCCGACGCCGTCGCGGCCCGGGCCGCGATCTTGTCGGCCGCCCAGCTCACCGGCCTGGCCGACGGCGCGCTCGCGCTGACCCGCGAGTACGTCAGCCGGCGCCAGCAGTTCGGGGGCCCGCTGCGCACGCTGCCCGCCGTCGCCCGCGGCCTGGCCGAGATGCGCGTACGGGTAACGGAGGCGACGGCCGGCCTGGACGCCGGCCTGGACGCCCTGTCCGCCACCGCCCCGGACAGCATCCAGCCCGGCCGCGCTGAACCCGACATCGCGGCGTCCGCCGCGATCGCCTTCATCGCCGCCGCCACCGCCGCGACGGCCGTGGCCCGGATCGCCCACCAGCTGCACGGGGCGATTGGCGTGACCGCCGAGTACCCGCTGCACCGCTGGACGACGCGGCTGTGGTCCGGCCGCGACTGGCCCCGCCCGCAGGCAGCCTGGACCGACGCCCTCGGGCGCGCCCGCGACGAGGAGGCCGCCTGGCAGCTGACCGCGTTCGGCTGAGGTCCCTAGATGATCACCGGGCAGGAGTCGCCGTGCAGGTAGTGGTTGATGCGGATGCGCATCGAGCGATCCATGACCAGGCCGAGCGCCTCGGATGGCCACGTCCTCGACGCCCGCCATCAGCAGCAGGCGGGACTGCTGCAGCCGGATCTGCTTCTGGAACTGGATCGGGCTGAACGCCGTGACCGCCTGGAAGTTGCGGTGAAAGGCCGACGCGCTCATTCCGCAAGAACGGGCGAGCTCCTCCACCCGGAACGGCTCGGCGTGATGGTCGGTGATCCACCGGACGGCGTGGCTGATCTGCGTGAGGCTGCTGTCGGCGAGGGCGATCTGCCGCATCGACTGCCCCAGCGGGCCGTTCAGCAGCCGCCAGAGGATCTCCTTCTCGACCAGGGGCGCGAGCATGCCCCGGTCCCGGGGCTGGCCGGTCAGCCGCACCATCCGCAGCGCCGCGTCCAGGGCTTCCTGATCACGGCCGGCGTGGTCCTGCTGGCCCTGGTGGTCGCCCGGAGTTAAGTGGGGCTAAGGGATTTGGGCCGCTGACCTTCTGCCTGCCGTGTACGCCGGATTCGTCCGGGATGGTAGCTTATGGTCTAGCTTTCGCGGGTCAGCGTGCTTACGCTGTCTGGTGCCATCGCAGGCCGACGGCTGAGACCTGGGGTCGCTGGCACTTGGCTAGGCACTGGATTTCCGGACCGCCCAACCAAGGGAGCGCCCGGGTTCAGCAGGACGCGGTGGCCGACGGGAACTTCGCCCCACGGCGCCCTTGCCGAATTCCTGGACGACGCCAAGGCCGGCGCCTAGGGCTCAGGGGCCGGATGAGCAGGGAAAACCCCCGGTCAAGACGCGCGAACCGCGTCGGCGCCACCGCCCGGTCGGTGCTGCTCGTCACACGGGATGCTCCATTCCCCTTGCGTCACTAGTCATTGTGCTTCAGAATCTGTGCAACACGTACTAAAGAGTTTAATTCGTGCATATCTAATTAGCGGCATGAAGATCCTGGATCAAAGTGCCTCGGTAGCTGGCTAGGACACGCCGCGATGAGCAAGCCACCACAAGAGCCCAGCGATGCCTGCGCTCTTGTCGCAGGCAGCAGGCCCGGGGGCCAACGGATCGGATGGCCGGGCGAGCCATCGCCCCGTTCACCAGGCGGGAATGGAGCATCGCCCCGTGCCCGCCAACGGTTACGGGCCAGTGCCGCCCAACGGCCAGCCCCTGCCTGGCGGAGCAGCTGATCACAGCGAGTGGCACGCCATGTCGCAGGTGCGGTCGGGACTGGTCCCCCCACTGGCACCAGGATGCAACGTGCGGCCCGAGAGCGTGCCTGGCCTCGGTCAGGTACTGACGCCGGGCAGCGCGGTCCTGCTCGTCCCGGCGCAGCCCTCGAAGGTGCCTGCCTGGCAGGCGACGACTGGAAAGACCGAGGTCGCGGCATACGCGGCGCAGTCGCTGCGCTGGCCGGGCGGCCTGAGCCTGGTTGCCTGGGTGTCCGCGGCGAGCCGGGCGGCGGTGCTTTCGGGCTATGCGGAGGCGGCCTCGCGGCTGGGCCTGGATGACGCTGGCGGGGCCGAGGCGGCCGCCGCCCGGTTCGCGTCCTGGCTACGGTCGACTCCGCGTCCGTGGCTGGTAGTGCTGGACGGCCTGCGCGATCCCGCTGACCTGGACGGGCTGTGGCCGGAAGGGGCCTCGGGCCGGCTGCTCGTCACGGCCGCCGACCCGGAAGCGGGCGGAGGCAGGTTGCCGGTCCTGCCAGTGGGCTGCCTTACGCCCCGGGAGGCCGTGTCGTACCTGTCGGACCGGCTGTCGACCGACCCCGACGACCGCTCCGGGCAGCTGGACCTGGCGCTCGCGCTGAACGGCGAGCCCGCCGCCCTGACCCACGCCAGTGCGGTGATCGAGACCTCGAGCCTGACCTGCCGGACCTATTACGAGGTATTCAGCCGGCACCGGGACCGGCTCGAGCTGGACACCGGCGGAGCGGTACCGGCGGCGGCTGTCACCTGGGCGCTGTCGGCTCAGCATGCGGAGGCCCTGGAGCCGGGCAGCGGTACCTGGCCGCTGCTGGTGCTGGCGGCGCTGCTGCCGCCGCACGGGATCCCGCTGGCCGTGCTGACCGCCCCGGCCGTGTGCCAGTACCTCGGGGCCGAGGGCGGGCGCGCGGGCGCGGAGCAGGCGCAAGCCGCGGTCTGGGCCCTGGGGGGCGCGGGCCTGCTCGACGTCGACCTGGCCGGCGCGCCGCCGGTGGCCCGGATGAGCACGGCGCTGCAGGCATCCGTGCTCGTCGCCGCGGACCCGGAACTGGCCCGGCAGGCGGCCGAGGCGGCGGCAGGGGCACTGCTGGAGGCCTGGCCGAAGGACCAGCCCAGCACGACGCTGTCCGCCCTGCTGCGCTCGTGCGCGGAGAGCCTGCTGCAGTCCGCCGGGGACGCGCTGTGGGCGGGCGGGGATTGCCACCGGCTGCTGCTGACGGCCGGACAGAGCCTGGACGCAGCCGGGCTGGCTGGCCCCGCGGTCGCCTGGTGGCAGCGGCTGACCAGGGACAGCGCCCGGCTGCTAGGGGAACGGCACCCGGACACGGTCGTGGCCGCCGGGATGCTCACCGAGGCACTGCTGGCCGCCGGGCAGGCCGCCGGCGCCGTGAAGTGGGCCGAGTGGCTGCTGGAGGCCCGCGCCGAGGTTCTCGGCCCCGAGCACCGGGGCACGATCGCGGCCCGCATCGGGTTTGGCCGCGCGCTGACCGCCGCCGGCCGGCCCCAGGAAGCAGTGGCCGTCCTGGAGGAGACGGCCCGGGTCAGCGAGCGGGCCTGGGGGAGGGACGACGACGCCACCGCGGCGGCGGCCGAAGAGCACGCGGTCGCGCTGCTGGCCGCCGGGCAGCCGCGCGACGCGGTCCGGCTGCTGAAGCGGGCGCTGGCAGCGCTGGAGAAAGCGCGGGGACGCGAGGACGCGGACGTGCTGGCGGCCGGGGACCGGCTGGCCGGCGCTTTCCTGGCGGCCGGGCAGTTCCGGGACGCGGCCGCGCAATACGACAAGGCCCTGGCCCGCCGTGAGCGCGCCCTCGGCCCGGACCATCCCGAGGTCCTCGCCGCCCGCAGGCGGCTGGCCCGGGCCTGCAGCGCCGCCGGGCGGCTGCCCGCGGCGCTGCAGCACTACCAGCAGGCGGCCGCCAGCTCCCGGCAGGTCCTGGGAGCCGGGCACCCGGACACCCTGGCCTGCCAAGGCGAGCTGGCCGGCACCCTGTACGAGCTCGGCCACGCGGGGGACGCGGTCACCATCTTGCGCACCGCGATCGACGCGGCCCAGGACGCCTCGGCCCCGGGCGACCCGGTCGCCCGGGCGCTGCAAGACCAGCTCGACGCCATGACCAACGCGATGGCGGCCCGGTAACCGGGCGAGGAGGCACCACGGTGACAGATTACGACTACGTCGTCGTCGGCGGCGGCACGGCCGGCTGCGTGCTGGCCGCCCGCCTGTCGGAAGACCCCGGCGCGCGGGTCCTGCTCCTGGAAGCGGGCGATGCCGGGCAGGACCCGGCGATAGACACCCCGGCCTCGTGGCCCGCGCTGATCGGCACCGGCGCGGAGTGGGGCAGCGTCACGGTTGCGCAGGCGGATGCCGGGGTGCTGCCCTACCCCCGCGGCAAGGTGCTCGGCGGGTCCGGGGCGATCAACGCGATGGCCCACATCCGCGGGCACCGGGCCGTCTATGACGCCTGGGCGGCAGCCGGGGCGGACGGCTGGGGGTTCGACGACCTGCTGCCTTACTTCAGGCGCAGCGAGACCGCCCCCGGCCGCGACCCGGCCCTGCGCGGAACCAGCGGCCCGGTCCAGGTCGCCCCGGCCCCGGAGGAGGATCGCCACCCGGCCGCCCGCGCGCTGGCCGAGGCGCTGCTCGCGCTCGGCTACCCGGGAACCGGCGACCTGTCCGGCGGCCAGCAGGAAGGGGTGGCCTGGCCCGACCTGGCCATCTCCGGCGGGCACCGGGTCAGCCCCGCCGGCGCCTACCTGTTGCCCGCCCGCAGCCGCCGGAACCTCACCGTCCTGGCTGGCTCCCTGGTCACCCGCCTGATCATCGCCGGCGGCCGCTGCACCGGCGCCGAGTACCTCCACGACGGCAGTACGCGGATAGCTGACGCGCTGGAAGAGGTCGTCGTGTGCGCGGGCGCGATCGGGACGCCGCAGCTGCTCATGCTGTCAGGCATCGGCCCGGCCGCCCACCTGCGCGACCGCGGCATTCGCGTGGCGGCAGCCCTGCCCGGCGTGGGAGGCAACCTTCAGGATCACCCGGTAGTCATGGCCTGCTACGCTCCGGCCGGGCCGCTGCCTCGCAGCCGCTTCAACCACGGGGAAACCTACTCCGCTCTACGTAGCCCGCTGTCGGGCCGCTGGCCCGACTTGCACCTGTTCCCGATCCTGATGCCCGTCGCCCCTCCCGGCTGCGAGGCCCCGGCCGGCGGCTTCGCCCTGGTCGCTTCGGCCATGGCCCCCGCCAGCCGCGGCACGGTCCGGCTCGCCTCCGCCAGCCCGGCCGCCGCGCCGCTTATCGACCCCGGCTTCCTGCGCGACCCCGCCGACCTGGCCCGGCTCGAAACTGGGCTGCTCATAATCCGCGACGCCGCCGCGAGCACCCCGTTCACCCGGCTCGGCCTCACCGAGTCCTGGCCCGGCCCCGGGACGCCCGCCGAGGGGCTGCGCCAGTGGATCAAGCGGACGATCGGGAGCTACTACCACCCCTCGGGCACCTGCCGGATCGGCCCGCGCCCCGATGAGGGCGCGGTGGTCAACGCGCAGCTGAAGGTCTACGGGGTCGACGGGCTGCGGGTCGCCGACGCATCCGTCATGCCGGTCATCCCGAACGCCCCCCTGCACGCGACCGTGCTCGCCATCGCCGAGCGCGCCGCCAGCCTGATCAGGGCCGACCACGGCCCCCGGCCGCGCCCCGCGACCGCTAACAGGAAAGAAGGATGAGCAGGAAATGTCCATGTCTGCGGCCCGCCACGAGCAGGTGCGCCGGTACGTCGAGAACCGCCATATCGACCACATCCCCGATGCGGCGAGGCACGGGAAACCCTGGCAGCAGCTGGTTTTCTGGTTCGGCGGGAATGTCAACGTGTTCAACGCCGTCCTCGGCGGCGTGCTGGTCAGCATTGGGCTGACCTTCTGGTGGGCGGTCATCGCGATCATCGTCGGCACCCTGATCGGGGCGCTGCTGATTGCCCTGCACGCCACCCAGGGACCAAGGCTCGGGGTACCGCAAAGCATTCAGTCACGCGGCCAGTTCGGCTTCTACGGGGCCGCCTTCATGTTCCCCGCCGTCTTGGCGCTGAACATCGGCTTCATCGCCGCCGAGCTGGTTATCCAGGCCCAGGCCATGACCGGCGTGACCTCCGCGCTCACCATCCCTGAATGGATCCTGGTCCTGGCGGTGCCGTCGGCGGTAATCGGGATCTACGGCTACCGGTGGATTCACCGGGTCATGCAGGCCACCGCCGCCGTAGTCGGCGTGGCGCTGGTCATAATGCTGGCCCAGGGACTGCACCATGGCTCGCTCTCGGCCGCCCAGACCACCCTGGGCCGCCCGTCCGCCGGCCTGTTCCTGGCCGGCGTGGCCCTGCTCGTCATCGACCTGCTCTCGTTCGGGCCATTCGTGTCCGACTACACCCGCTACCTGCCCGCCAGGACCAACGGGCGGCGGCTGTTCTGGGCGATCTACGCCGGGAACGTCCTGGCGACAGCCGGGACCTGCATCATCGGCGCGTACCTAACCGCGCTGCTGCCCACGCTCGCCACCGTGTCGGCCATCGGGAAGATCTCCGGCAAGTGGGCGCTGGTCGTCATGGCGCTCAGCCTGGTGAACGCGAACACATTCAACGCCTACACCGGCAGCTTCCAGGTCATCGCGTTCGGTAGCATGTGGCGCCGGTTCCGGGCCGAGTCGGTCGCCGTCCGGGTGATCCCCTTCCTGTGCGTCCTGGCGGCCGGCACCGTGATCGCCTGCTACGGCTACCAGAACTTCGTCACTAACCTGTCGAACTTCCTGGACGACGTTCTGGTCCTGTTCATCCCGTGGTCAGCGGTCAACCTGGCCGACTACTTCCTGATCCGCCACGGCGACTACGACGTCGCCTCGTTCTTCACCCCCGACGGCGTCTACGGAAGGTTCGCCTGGCGCGGCCTGCTGGCCTACGTGGCTGGCCTGGTCGCCGAACTGCCCTTCGTAGCGCAGCCCGAATACACCGGATGGCTAGTCAAGCCCCTCGGCGGGGCCGACGTCTCGTGGCTTGTCGGCTGGATCGTCGCGGCGGGCATCTACCTGGTCCTCGTGCCCCGCAGCCGGCAAGCACGCGACCCGGGGCGGCAGGTGGCGGCTCCCGTCCCCTAGCCCCGGCGCTTTCAGCACCAGCGTCGGGACCACACCACACTCGACGCTGCCAATGTCCGCCGGTCGTTCCGCCGCATCACGAAGGCCCGCCACGCCCTGGCGGCCGGTTCCGGCCGCGGCTCCCCGATCACGGCCGTCGTGGTCGTACTCGTCCTGCTAGCTCCCCGCCATCGCCAGGCCGTCAGTTAGCCAGCCTCCTATAGCAAGCGGGGCCTCCCGGCTGTTG
>DATBEM010000272.1:0-30607 GCA_036276115.1 Trebonia sp. | reverse complement strand
CCGGCCGGGCCGTTCTCGGGGCACGGGGGTCATCCCCGGGCCATAACTGAATAAGAATGACACAACACATCCCGTAGCCCCCGGCCCCAAGCGCCGGGCCGGTCCTCGGTAGTGGCCCCCGGTCCAGTGCCCCCTGCAAGTTCAGGGCTCGCACCCCGAGGGCTTCAATCGAAGACCGGCCGACGCCCCGCCGGCGAAAGAACGCGAGCATAAACGCGAACCGGCGGGCGCGCCAGAGCCAACCACGGCAGGCGGCGGGTGGTGCGGGATCTACCGCAAGGAGGTCTCACCCGTGAAGGGTGTGAAAAGCGCCGAAGCCGTTATCGATAACGGCGAGTTTGGCGTCCGCAAGATCAGATTCGAGACCGGGCGCCTCGCGCGCCAGGCATCTGGCTCGGCCCTCGTCGTCCTCGACGACGAGACCGTCGTCCTGTCGGCCACGGTCGCCAGCAAGCAGCCCAAGGAAGGGCTCGACTTCTTCCCGCTCACGGTCGACGTCGAGGAGCGGATGTACGCGGCCGGGCGCATCCCCGGCTCGTTCTTCCGGCGTGAGGGCCGGCCGTCGGAGGACGCGATCCTCACCTGCCGCCTCATCGACCGGCCGCTGCGCCCGAGCTTCGTCAAGGGCCTGCGCAACGAGATCCAGGTGGTCTGCACCGTCCTCGCGCTGCACCCCAACGACCTGTACGACGTCGTCGCGATCAACGCCGCGTCGATGTCGACGCAGCTCGGCGGCGTGCCGTTCTCCGGCCCGATCGGCGGCGTGCGGGTCGCGCTGATCAAGGACCAGTGGGTGGCGTTCCCGACCCACGAGCAGCTCAAGGGCGCGACCTTTGACATGGTCGTGGCCGGCCGCCTCCTGGATGACGGCGACGTCGCGATCATGATGGTCGAGGCCGAGTCCACCCCGGAGACCCTGGGCCTGCTGGCCAACGCGGAGGAGTCGGGCGCCATCGCGCCCGATGAGGAGACCGTCGCCGAGGGCCTGGATGCCGCCAGGGACTTCATCGCCGCCCTCTGCGAGGCGCAGAAGGACCTGGCCGCGCAGGCGGCCGAGGCCGGGATCAGCCCCGGGACCAGCGCCAGCTTCCCGATCTTCGCCGACTACCAGGAAGACGTCTACGAGGCCGTCAAGGCCACCGTCTCCGACGACCTGGCGAAGGCGCTCACGATCGCGGGCAAGCACGAGCGCGAGGCCGAGCAGGACCGGGTCAAGGCGCTCGCCGTCGAGCGGCTGGGCGGGCAGTTCGAGGGGCGCGAGAAGGAGATCAGCGGCGCGTTCCGCAGCCTGACCAAGAAGCTGGTCCGCGAGCGCGTGACCCGCGATGGCGTGCGCATCGACGGCCGTGGCCTGACCGACATCCGGCCGCTGACGGCCGAGGTCGGCGTGCTCCCGCGGGTGCACGGCAGCGCGATCTTCGAGCGCGGCGAGACCCAGATCCTGGGCGTCACCACGCTGAACATGCTGCGCATGGAGCAGGCGATCGACACGCTCAACCCCGAGCGGACCAAGCGCTACATGCACAACTACAACTTCCCCCCGTACTCGACCGGCGAGACGGGCCGCGTGGGCTCGCCCAAGCGCCGCGAGATCGGGCACGGCGCGCTCGCCGAGCGGGCGCTGCTCCCGGTGCTGCCGGCGCGCGCGGAGTTCCCGTACGCGATCCGGCAGGTGTCGGAGGCGATCGGCTCGAACGGCTCGACCTCCATGGGGTCGGTCTGCGCCTCGACGATGGCGCTGCTCAGCGCGGGCGTCCCGCTCAAGGCCATGGTGTCCGGCATCGCGATGGGCCTCATGTACGAGGGCGGCCAGTACACCACGCTGACCGACATCCTCGGGGCCGAGGACGCGTTCGGCGACATGGACTTCAAGGTCGCCGGCACCGAGCAGGTCATCACCGCCCTGCAGCTCGACACCAAGCTCGACGGCATCCCCGCCTCGGTCCTGGCCGCCGCGCTCAAGCAGGCCCACGGCGCCCGGATGACCATCCTCGGCGTGATGCGCGACGCGATCTCCGCCCCCGGCGAGATGTCGCCGTTCGCGCCCCGGATCATCACCCTGAAGGTCCCGGTCGACAAGATCGGCGAGGTCATCGGCCCGAAGGGCAAGATGATCAACTCGATCCAGGACGACACCGGGGCCGAGATCACGATCGAGGACGACGGCACGATCTACGTCGGCGCGACCGACGGCCCGTCGGCCGAGGCGGCCCGGTCGGCGATCAACGCGATCGCCAACCCGCACGTCCCCGAGATCGGCGAGCGGTTCCTCGGCACCGTCGTCAAGACGACGACGTTCGGCGCGTTCCTGTCGCTGCTGCCCGGCAAGGACGGCCTCCTGCACGTCACCCAGATCCGCAAGCTGCACGGCGGCCGGCGCATCGAGAACGTCGAGGAGGTCATCCACGTCGGCGACAAGATCCAGGTCGAGATCCGCGAGATCGACGACCGCGGCAAGCTGTCGCTGGTCCCGGTCGAGGTGATCGAGCGCGAGGCGGCCGGCGAGGACCTCGGCGGCGGCGAGGCCGGCGGCGACCGGCCCGAGCGCTCGGACCGGGGCGACCGGCCCAGCCGCGACCGTGGGGAGGGCGGCGACCGCTCCCGGACCCGGCACCGCTCGCGGGAGCGCAACAGCTAGATGACTGCCACCCCCGAAAGTGACATCCGCAAGTCCGTCCTCCCGGGCGGGCTGCGGGTGGTCACCGAGTCGCTGCCCGCGGTCCGCTCGGTCGCCCTGGGAATCTGGGTCGGCGTCGGGTCGCGCGATGAGGACCCGAGCCACGCCGGCGCGACTCACTACCTGGAGCACCTGCTGTTCAAGGGCACCGGGAAGCGGTCGGCGCTGCAGATCTCAGCCGAGATGGACGCCGTTGGCGGCGAGATGAACGCGTTCACCGCCAAGGAGTACACGTGCTACTACGCGCGCGTGCTCGACGCGGACCTCACCCTCGCGATCGACGTGCTCTCGGACATGGTCACCAGCTCGCTCATCGAGCCGAAGGACGTCGACGCCGAGCGCAACGTCGTGCTCGAGGAAATCGCGATGAACGAGGACGACCCGACGGACACCGTCCACGAGGCGTTCACCACGAAGCTGTTCGGCGACACCCCGCTGGGGCGGCCGATCCTCGGCACCGTGGAGTCCATCAACCGGATCACCCGCGAGCAGGTCAACGAGCACTACGTCGACCGCTACACGCCGCCGAACCTGGTGGTGTCGGCGGCCGGCCACCTGGACCACGACACGGTCGTGGCGCTGGTGTCGGCCGCGTTCGGCCCGGTCCTGGCGCGCTTCGAGGGCGCGGTTCCGGCCGCGCCCCGGCTGCGCGACGCCGCGGGCCTGGCCGGCGGGTACGGCGCGTCGGCCGGGTCGGGGGTCACCCTCGTCACCCGGGACATCGAGCAGGCAAACCTCGTGCTCGGCTGCGAGGGGCTGGCCCGCACCGATGACCGGCGCTTCGCGCTCGGCGTGCTGAACGCCGCGCTCGGCGGCGGCATGTCCTCGCGGCTGTTCCAGGAGGTGCGGGAGAAGCGCGGCCTGGCCTACTCGGTCTACAGCTTCGCCTCCCAGCACGCCGACACCGGCATGTGGGGCGTCTACGTCGGCTGCCTGCCGTCCAAGGCCGACGAGGTGCTCTCCATCTGCTCGGCCGAGGTCGCCAAGGTCGTCGCCGAGGGCCTCACCGACGAGGAGCTGGAGCGGGGCAAGGGCCAGGTGCGCGGCGGGATCGTGCTCGGCCTGGAGGACCCGTCGTCCCGGATGACCCGGCTCGGCAAGGCCGAGCTCGTCTACCCCCGCCTGGAGCCGGTGGACGACGTGATCGCCTCGATCAACGCGGTCAGCCACGACGAGGTCCGCGCCGTCGCCGAGGCCGTGCTGACCCGGCCGAAGGCCCTGTCGGTGGTCGGCCCGTTCGAGGACGCGGCCGAGTTCGCTGGAGCCCTCAGCTAGCCGGCTAACACAGTCCTCAGCTAGTCGGCTAACACAGCCCTCAGCTAGCCGGCTAACACAGCCCTCAGCTAGCCGGGTATCGCCTGCGGGCCCCGGTAGGATCTGCCAGAGCGGCAGGCCCTACCGGGGCCCTTGGCATTCAGGAGGCGGCATGATCAAGGTCGGGGTACTGGGTGCCAAGGGGCGGATGGGGCAGCAGGTCTGCGCTACCGTCGAGGAGGCGCCCGACACCGAGCTGGTCGCGCGGGTCGATGCCGGGGACCCCCGCGACGCGCTGCTCGCCGCCGACGTCGTCGTCGACTTCACCCACGTCGGGGTGGTCATGGATAACCTGCGCTGGTGCGTCGAGCACGGCCGCGACGTGGTCGTGGGTACCTCGGGGTTCGCCGACGACCGGCTGGCCGAGGTCAGCGGCTGGCTGGCGGCTGCCCCGGCGGCCCGGGTGCTGGTCGCCCCGAACTTCTCCATCGGCGCGATCCTCATGATGCGGTTCGCCGCCCAGGCGGCCCGGTTCTTCGAGTCGGCCGAGGTCATCGAGCTGCACCACGCCGGCAAGATGGACGCCCCGTCCGGGACCGCGCTGCGCACCGCGGCCATGATCGGCGCGGCCCGCGCCGCCGCCGGGCTCGGCCCGTCGCCGGACGCCACCACCGAGGAGGTCCCCGGCGCCCGCGGCGCCAGCGTGGACCAGGTCCGCGTCCACTCGGTCCGCGTCGCCGGCCTGGTCGCCCACCAGGAAGTCCTCCTCGGCGGCCATGGCGAGACCCTCACGATCCGCCACGACTCCCTGGACCGCGCCTCGTTCATGCCCGGCGTCCTGGTCGCCGTCCGCGGCCTCCCCGCCCTTCCGGCGGGCCTGACCGTCGGCCTGGACCCCCTCCTCGGCTTGGACTAGCGGCCGGGCGGCGTACCCTGGCGTCCATGTGCAGGAGCATCAAGACACTGCGGCCGCCGTACGTCGAGGACGTGACCGACGACGACGTCCGGGCCGCCGCCTTGCAGTACGTCCGGAAGATCAGCGGGTTCCGCGCCCCGGCCGCCCACAACGCCGACGCGTTCGCCGCCGCCGTGGACGAGATCACCGCCGCCAGCACCCGGCTGCTGGCCGCGCTAGAGGTCCGGGGCGGGGCCAACTCGTCCCCATCGACCGCTTAGGCCCCAGGTAGCGGGGTACGGTACCGAACATGAGGCTTATCCTCAACGTAATCTGGCTGGTGCTGTGCGGCTGGTGGATGGCAATCCTCTACGCCCTGGTCGGCCTGGTCGCCTTTGCCCTGATCATCACGATTCCATTCGGGGTGGCCGCTTTCCGCATTGCCAACTACGTCTTGTGGCCGTTCGGCCGGTCGATCGAGATGCGCCGCGATGCGGGCATTGGCTCGCTGATCGGCAACGTGATCTGGATCATCCTGTTCGGCTGGTGGCTCGCGATCGGCCACTTCACGGCTGCCCTCACGCTGTTCCTGACGATTATCGGGATCCCGCTCGGGCTGGCCCAGCTGAAGATGATCCCGATCTCGCTGGTGCCCCTCGGAGTGCGGATCGTGGATTCCGGCGAGCGGTACCCGGGTTACTCCGGCTATCGGTAGCAACGACCGCACCCGGCGCCTGGCGACGGCGGTAGCCTAGGCCGCATGGAAGCGATGGAGGGCACCGAGGCCATGGAAGGCGCGCAGGGCTTCGATGGCATGGAAGAAGAGAGCCGGGTCGAGGTGGAGATCACCTACGACACGTCGGCCGCGCCGCACAAGGCGGACGAGCCGTACCTGTACGTCATGTACGACGCCCTGAAGCCGGATGCGGGCAAGCTGTACTTCACCCAGGCTGAGTGGGACGCGTTCGTCATGGGCGTGCGCGACGGGGAGTTCGACCTCGACGAGGACGGAAACCTGCCGCCCGTCCCCGAGAACCAGGTCCCGCCCGAGGATGCCGACGCCGGCGAGGAGACGGGCGGAACCGCCGCCGGGGACGGCCAGTAACAGCGTCTGGCCTGGTCAGCGTGGGGGTCCGGGCGGCACCGCATTCGGATCGCGTTAGCGCCTCTGGTACTGCCCGGATATCTCCGGCTACTCTCAGCGTATGGCCCCCAAACCGCCCACAGCTGTCCTTGACTCGCGGCGGTTCGGCCGCACGCCCCGCCTTTTCCTGCTCGGCCTCGCCCTGTGCTCGCTCGTCGCGCTCGCGGCCCTCGCCGTCGTCGTGGGGCAGCGGGGCACGGCCCCCACGCTGGTCGGCCTGATCCTCGCGCTGCTGCCGTTCCCGCTGCTGGTCGCCCTGATCCTGCTCATCGACCGGCTCGAGCCCGAGCCGAGGGCGCTGCTGGCGATCATCTTCGGGGCCGGGGCTGGCCTCGCCGTCCTCATCGCCCTGCTCGGGCACGCGACGGGCAGCGACGCGATCGCCGGGCCGGAGCTCGGCCCGCACGCGGGCCGGGCGGTCGCGATCGGCCTCGGGTCCGCGATCGGCGCCGCCGTCGTGGCCGAGTCGCTGAAGGGCCTGGTGCTGCTGGCACTGCTGCGGTCGCGGCGCACCGAGATCGACGGCGCGACCGACGGCGTCGTCTACGCGAGCATGGTGGGCCTGGGGTTCGCGCTCGTGGCCAACGTCTACGCCTACGCCACGGCCTGGAACTCAGGGATCGGCTCGCTCGCCGACCAGTTCGCCCGGCGCGGCATCTTCGGCCCGCTGTGGGAGGCGCTGTTCACCTCCATGACCGGCCTCGGCGTCGCCTACGCCGCCCAGCGCAAGGGTGCGTCCGGCTACTGGGCGATCGCCGTCGGCTGGGTCGCCGCCATCGTCCTCGACACGCTCTGGAACGACTCGGTGGACGCGGGCGGGGGCGCCCTCGCCATCACCTACCTCGTCCTCATCGTGGTCCTCGTCGTCGTGATCATCCTCGTCGCGGGCGACTGGCGCCGGATCGTCGCCCTGATCCGGGAGTACCTGCCGCAGTACGCCGATCCCGTCACCGCGACCCCGGTCGACATCAACATGCTCACCACCCTGCGGTCACGCCGCCTCGGCCGGCAGTGGGCCAAGCTCAACCTGGGCCGTGCGGCGATCGCGCCGATCATCCAGTACCAGCTCGCCGCGACCGAGCTCGCGATGGCCTGCGGCCGCAACCAGCAGGGCCGCCTCACCCCCGAGCAGTTCACCCGGCACCGCGACGACTCCCTCGCCCTGATGCGCGAGGCCGTCGCCGTCATCCGCGGCTACCAGCAGCTCTACCCCCCAACCTGGGCCGGCGAGCTCCCCTCCGCCTTCGTCCCCTGACCGATTTGTCCGACAGCCTGCTGGACGATGAGCGCGGGTCTCACCAGAGGGTGTCCGCCATGGCGGCGGGGATCGCGCCCTCGTGGCGCAGCAGCCATTCCTTGCGCTCGATGCCGCCGCCGTAGCCGGTCATCGAGCCGTCGGCGCCGATCACGCGGTGGCACGGGACGATGATCGAGATCGGGTTCTTGCCGTTCGCGAGGCCGACGGCGCGCGAGGCGACCGGCGACTTGCCGAGCGCCAGGGCGACCTCGCCGTAGCTGGTCGTCGCCCCGAACGGGATGCGGGTGAGCTGCTCCCAGACCGCGAGCTGGAACTCGCTGCCGCGCGGCGCGAGCGGCAGGTCGAACCCGGTCCGCATCCCGGCGAAGTACTCCGCCAGCTGGCGGGCCGCCTCGCGGTACCCGCCTTCCCGCAGCGTCCAGTTCGGCCGCAGCGACGTCGTGTGGCGCCCGCCGTCGTACAGGTAAAGCCCCGTCAGCGCCTGCTCCTGGCCGGCGGGCTGGTCCCAGGCCACCAGCAGGCGGCCAACCGGAGAGCCGATGATGTCGTACTCGACCGCGGTTCCCGCCTCAGCCGCGGTCCGGAACTGGGTAGTCGTGCCTGCGCTGTCCATGCCCCTAGCCTGCCAGCCGGGCGACGCTGATGCTGGCGGAAAACGGACGTCAACTCGCCCGGCCAGCGCCGCTGGCGGCGGTTGCGGGCGCCGGCGGGCTTGGCGGCCCTCCGGGCCTTGCCGACCGGCAGGCCTTGTGGAACTACCGAGCCTTTTCAGCGACCTCCGGCGTCGGCTCGAGCGTCGCCCACAGGTGGTGGACGGCGTAGGAGCGCCAGGGCCGCCAGGCCGGGGAGCCGGACCGCAGCAGCGGCGCGCCGGCGGGCGTGTCCTGGCCCAGCTGCCGCAGCGCGCGGCGCAGGCCCGCGTCGGCCGGGAGGTACGCGTCCGGGTCCGACAGGGCGCGCATCCGGATGTAGCTCGCCGTCCACGGCCCGATGCCCGGCCGGGCCAGGAGCCGCGCGGTCGCCTCGTCGCGGTCGGCGCCCGGGTGCAGCGCCAGCTCGCCGGACGCCAGGGCGGTCGCGAGCGCGACGATCGCGGCCCCGCGCGAGCGCGGCACCCGCAGCACGTCGCGCGCGAGCACGTCGGGATCGGCCCCCGCCAGCGTCGCGGCGTCGGGGAAGCAGTGGGTCACTGTCCCGGACGGGGCGGCCAGCGGCTTGCCGTAGGCGGCCGCGAGCCGCCCGCCGAGCGTGCGGGCCGCCGTGACGGAGACCTGCTGGCCGAGCACCGCCCGGATCGCCAGGTCGTCGCCGTCCACGCAGCCGGGGGAGCGGCGGCCCGGGCAGGCCCGGGCGAGCGGGCCGATGACCGGGTCGCCCGTGAGGTGGCCGGTGATCGCGTGCGGGTCCGCGTCGAGGTCGAGCAGCCGGCGGCAGCGCTGCACGGCCGCCGTCACGTGCCGCAGGTCGCTCAGCGTCAGGTCGCACTCCACGTACGGGTGGGCGGTCCCGGCCGGGCACGGGCGCACGGACAAGAGCGCAGGCCCGTTGAAGATGATGGTCGTGCAGGTGAACGTGGTGCCCCTGAGCTCCTCGACTCCCGGGATCGCGCGAGCGGCGAGGAAGCCCAGGAGGCGGTCGAGGTCGATCGGGGGCCGCAGCGGCAGGCGCAGCCGGATCACGCCCGGCGGGGCCTGCGGGGCCTGCGGCCGGGCGCGCTCGCGCAGCCCGGTCGGGGTCGCGTCGAACACCTCGTGGATCGTCGCGTTGAACTGGCGGATGCTCGTGAAGCCGGCCGCGAACGCGATGTCGCCCATGTCGAGGCCGGTCGTCTCGATCAGGACGCGGGCGGCCTGCGCCCGCTGGGCGCGGGCGATCGCGAGCGGACCGGCCCCCAGCTCGGCGGTGAGCAGGCGGCGGACCTGCCGCTGCTCGTAGCCGAGGCTCGCGGCCAGGCCCTCGACGCCGGTGCGGTCAATGATGCCGTCGGCGATGAGCCGCATCGCCCGGGCGGTCACGTCGGCCCGGGCGTTCCACTCGGGCGAGCCCGGCGAGGCGTCGGGGCGGCAGCGCTTGCAGGCCCTGAACCCGCCCCGCTGCGCGGCGGCGGCGGTCGGGTAGAAGCGGGCGTTCGCGCGCTTGGGCGTGATCGCCGGGCAGCTCGGGCGGCAGTAGATGCCGGTGCTGGTGACGGCGACGAAGAACACCCCGTCGAAGCGCGCGTCCTTGCTCGCGGCCGCCTGGTAGCGCTGGTCGTCGTCCATGGCCTCTAGCCTGCCCGCTGGCGAAGGCGATTGGCTAGCGGTTTCCGGACATGAAAGGCCGGCGGCCCCCGTCCCGGGCGGGACAGGGGCCACCGGGCATCGGATCAGCTAGCTGACGGTCAGGTGGAGGTACATGGCGGAGGTGTTGCGCGCGGGCTTCAGCGAGTCGCTGATGCTCACCACGAACGAGCAGGTGCCCTTCGTGGCGGGCTTGCCCGTCACGGCGCCGGTCGTCTTGTTCAGGGTGAGGCCACTCGGGAGCGCGGTCTCAGCGGTGAACGTGCAGGGCTTCGTGCCCCCGGTGACCGGGATCGTCGTGCTGTAGGACACGCCATGCGTGCCTGCCTTCAGCGTCGCGCGCAAGGCGGAGAATGGGCGCATTATAATCAGCTAATTGCTAGGGCATTGTTTACATTTTTCAGGAATAAGCCTCCTCCTGTGCCCGGAGGTGGCCTGTTCGTCCGGATCGCGGGTCATTGCGGCGTTCGCGTAGTACCCTGCAGGCGCGGGACGAGCGGCAGGAGGAGCACACCATGACTGGTTTGCGCGTGGCCGGGAGGGCCCGGCGCGGCCTCGTGGCGACCGTCATCGCCGGGGGCGCCGTCCTCGGCGCGTCCGGCTGCGGCACGGCCTTCGGCCTCAGCGCCGGCGCCGCCCCGGCGCCGCTGCGGGTGAGCGCCACCGCCGCGGTTGCCAGCGCGAGCGTCCCCGGCGTCCCCGGCGCCGCCAGCGGGCCCGGTAGCGCTGGCGGCGGCGGCAGTACTGCCGCCGCCGGCCCGGTCAGTCGCGCGGGGAACCAGCCCGCCGTGGTGCGGCCGCCGGGCGGGGGCAGCGCGAGCACCGTGCCCGTCGCGCCCCCGGGGAGCAGCGCTAAGCCCCTGAACGGGGTCACGATCGGCGTGGACCCCGGGCATAACGGCGGCAACTTCACCCACCCGTCGGAAATTGACCAGCAGATCTGGAACGGGCGGGAATGGGAGAACTGCAATACGACCGGGACCTCGACCAACGGCGGCTATACCGAGGCGCTGTTTAACTTCCGGGTCGCGACGTTCCTGCAGTCGGACCTCGCCGCCGCCGGCGCGCACGTGGTCATGACGCGGACGTCCGATACCGGCGTGGGGCCGTGCGTCAACAAGCGGGCCGCGATCATCAACGATGCCCACGCCAGCGTGGGCATCGAGATCCACGCGGACGGCGCCCCGGCGGGCGACCGCGGCTTCGCGATCCTTGAGCCGGTCGCGGACGGGCCCAACGACCAGGTGATCAGCTCCTCGGCCCGGTTCGGCCTGGACCTGCGCTCGGCGCTCCTGGCGGGCACCGCGATGCCGGTGAGCGACTACGACGGAGTGAACGGGATCAAGCCGCGCGACGACCTCGCCGGCCTCAACCTCATCGCCGTGCCCACCGTGCTGGTCGAGGTCGGCAACATGCGCAACGCGACCGACGCCGGCCTGGAAACGTCGGCGACCTTCCAGCAGGCCGTCGCCCGGGCCATCGAGAGCGCGATGGTCAAGTTCCTCGGCTAGGCCCCGCCGCTAGCCGCCATCCCGCGCGGGTCAGGCGCGCCAGAAGTCGTACTGGTCGCGCCCCGGCCGAAAGCCGGCCGCCTCCACGATGTCGACCGCGAGCTTGAAGCGGGCGCCGACGCGGCCCGGCAGGTGGGCGTCGCTGCCGAAGGACACCCCCTGGCCGCCCTCCTCCCGCCACCAGCCGATGAGCTCGACTGAGGACAGCGGCGACTTCGTGTTGATCTCGATCACCCGGCCGGAGGCGGCCAGCGCCCGGAAGACCGTGCGGTACTCCTCCTCGTACGGCTCCTCCTGGTACAGGTGCGGCCCGCCCGGCCAGTACCGCCGGGGGAAGTCGGGGTGCGCCAGCACCTCGAACAGGTCGCTGTCCTCCACCAGGCGCAGCAGCTCGGTGAAGTAGTAGCGCATCGCCTCGTCCTGCGGCATCCGGCCGAAGAGGGCGTCGGCCGCGATGACCCGGCCGTCAAAGGGGACCGCGTGCAGCGAGCCCAGCACCCGGTCCCAGTGGTGGGCGCGGATGATCCGGGCGGCGCTGCCCGCGAACAAGTGCGCCTCGCCCGCCTCCACGCCGGCCAGGATGCGCAGGCCGGGGAACCGCTCCCGGCACTCCTCGATGCAGGCCCGGTAGCCGGTCACGTCCAGTGGCTTGATCCGGCTCCACCACCGGGCGTCGGCCGCGGCGCCGGTGATCGCGTCCCCCTCGCCCGCGGCCGTGAACTCCAGGTGCTCGGTGAACGCCACTGCGGGCAACCCGATCGCGAGCGCCTGCTCGCAGGTCCGCACCATCGACGCCTCGGGGGAAGTGTCGTAGGACCACTCTGAGTGAACGTGATTATCCGCAGGTAGCACATTGGCGATTGTTTCATGCTGGGCGCAATGTCGTGCGGCTGGGCGTTCTACCAGTGCGCGTCGCGGGCCGGGGCGCTCGTGATGACGTAGACCTCGCTGGAGTGCGGCGGGTCGGCCGGCTCCTCGCCGAGCGGCTTGGCCGGGCTGGCCGGGCTGGGCGGGCTAGCCGGGTCCGATCGCTCGCCCGGCCCGTGCTCGGCAACCGGGGACTTCCCGGCCGGGTCCTCGCCGGCCGCCGGCAGTTCAGCCGCGCCCTTCCTGGACTTAACCAGCTTGGCCCAGCGGTCCTCCCACTCGGAGATGTCGCCTTCGCAGGCCTGCACGTACGCCATCAGGACCGGCAGCGTGGGCAGCCGCAGGCCGCCCGCCGCCGAGGCGAGCGTCCGCATCGTGTAATGGGACTTCTCGGCCATGTCCGGGTAGTCAAGCCCCGACTTAGCCCGCAGCACCCGCAGGTCACGAGCGAACGCGGCGACGTTGTCGGTCTCGATCGGGAGCGGCCCGGTCTCCTTGCCGAGCGGGGACTCCGTCGGCAGGGCGCTGTCGCGCTGCCGGATAAGGGGCGTGCCCACCCGGCCGAAGCTCCCGGTCGCGGCCCCCGGCGTCGCCCGGAAGCTGCCGGTCGCCGGGCCGGGCGTCGCCCGGAAGCTGCCCGTCCCCGGCCCCCGGGGCGCCTGCGGGCCGCCGGGGGCAGCACCGGGCGGCCTGGCCCCCTCGGCCTGCTGGTCCCCGGGGAAGGAGCCTGCCCCGGCCCCCGGCGGCTGCTGGCCGCCCGGCTGGCCGAAGGGTGCCTGGCTATCGCCGGCGGGCCCGTACTGCTCCGGCCCGTACTGCTCCGGCCCGAACGGGCCTGGCGCGTACTGCGCTTGCCCGAGCGGAGGCTGCCCGAACGGGGCTTGGCCGTATTGCGTCTGGCTGTACTGCGTTTGGTCGTACTGCGCCTGGCCGTACTGCGCCTGGCCGTATTCGGCCTGCCCGAACTGGTCCTGCCCGAACTGGTCCTGGCTGAACTGGTCCTGGCTGAACTGGCCTTGCCCGAACTGGCCTTGCCCGAACTGGTCCTGTCCGAACGGGGGCTGACCGAACGGGCCCGGGCCGAACTGGGGACCGCCGCCCTGGGGGCCAGTGCCGGGGGCACCGCCGAACGGGGCATTGGCGTACTGCGCCTGGTCATAGCCGCCCGGCCCATAGCCGCCCGGCCCGTACTGCGGTTGCCCAACGGGCGCCTGCCCGGGCTCCGCCGGCCCGAATTGGCCTGGCGCGAATTGTCCCGGCGGGTATTGTCCCGGCGGGTATTGTCCCGGACCGTAGTGCCCATGGGGGAACTGCCCGGGGCCAGGCTGCCCGGGGCCAGGCTGCCCCGGGCCAGGCTGCCCGGGGCCGGGCCGCCCCGGGCCCGGCGGCGCCTGCCCGAACCCTGGCTGCCCGAACCCTGGCTGCCCGAACCCCGGTTGCCCGTATCCGCCCGGTCCGTAGGCCGCCTGCCCGAACTGGGCATCGCCAGCGGCGTACCCGCCGGGTCCGCCGCCATTGGGCACCGGCCCGCCTGGAGCGAACCCGCCCGGTCCCTGGCCGTTGCCAGCCTGCGCGTTCGGCGCGTACTCACCTGGTCCGAACCCGTTCGGCCCGTGTCCGTTAGCGGCCTGCCCGTTCGGCATGTACTCACCTGCCTCGTGCCCATTGGAGATCGGCCCGTTCGGGGGGAATCCGCCCGGGCCGTAGCCGTCTGGCCCGGGGTCGCCGGGCGTCGGCCCGTGCGGCCTGCCCTCGGCCGGCTGGTAGCCGTCAGGGGCGTACTCGCCTGGTCCGTGCCCCTTGAGCGGCTGCCCGCCCGGGCCGAACCCCCCCGGTCCGGGGCTGCCGGGCATCGGCCCGCTGGGGCCATGCTGGTTCGGCCCGTACTCACCTGGCCCGTGCCCACTAGGGATCGGCCCGCCCGGTCCCGGGCCGCCAAGTCCGGGCCCGCCAAGTCCGGGCCCGCCAAGTCCGGGCCCGCCGGGCGTCGGCCCGGGCGGCCTGCCCTGGGCCGGCCCGTGCCCGTCAGGGCTGTACCCGCCCGGCCGTTGCCCGTTTCCGCCGCCCGGCCAGTGCCCGCTGAATGGCTGCCCGCCGGGGCCGTAGCCGTCTGGCCCGGGGTCGCCGGGCATCGGCCCGTTGGTGGTGGGGTGGGCCGGCCCGTGCCCGTGCCCGTTGCGGACCGGCCCGCCGGGACCGAACCCGCCCGGCCGGGGACTGCCAGGCATCTGCCCATTCGGGGCGTGCTCGCCCAGGCCAGGCCCATGGGGGGCCGGCCCGTCAGGTCCGAACTCGCCTAGTCCGTGGCCGCCCGGCAGTCGCCCGTTGGCGGCGCGGGGGGCTGACCCAGGCCCGTTGGGGACCGGCCCGCCAGGCCCGAATGGGTCCGGTCCGAGGTCACCGGGCAGTTGCCCGTCGGGGGCGTACTGGCTTGGGCCAGGACTATTGAGCACTGGCCCGCCCGGCCCGTGCCCGTTGGAGGCCGGGCCGCCCGGGCCGAGACCGTCCGCTCCGAGGTCACCGGGCAGTTGCCCGCCGGGGGCGTGCCCGCCTGCTCGCGGGCCGTTGCTGGCGTGGCCGTTCGCAGGGAACTCGCCGGGCCCGTGCCCGGCCGTGACTGGCCCGCCGGGACGGTAGCCGTCCGGTCCGGGGCGGACGGGCCCGTGCCCGTTGGGTGCCTGCCCGCCGAACGCGTACCCGCCCGGCCCGCGGCCGTTATTGGCCCGGCCGTTCGGGGCGTACGCGCCCGCCCCTCGCTCGCGCTCGTATCCGCCTGCTTCAGGCTCGCCCGGCAGCGGTCCGTTGGGGCCATACGGGGTTGGCCTGCGCCCGTTGGCGGCCTGGCCGCCAGGGGGGTACCCATCGGGGCCGGGGCCACCCGTCACCGGCCCGGCCTGCGGGTGCTGGCCCGGGCCGGGCACGTCCGGTCCGGGGCCGTTCGGCCCGTATCCGGCCAGCGGGTGCCCGTCCGGGCCGAGGCCGCCTCGCTCTGGGGCGCCGGGGGCGAAGCCGCTGGGCGTCGCCTCGTTCGGCCCCTGGCCGGCTGCGGGCTGGGCGTAGAACGCCTGGCCGTGGCCGCCCGGGGCCTGGGCGCCCGGGGGAGGACCGGACGGGGCCCGGGCGCCCGGCTGCTGCCTGTAGTCGGGCTGCCCGTAGCTTCGCTGGTCGTTCGCCGGGCCGCCGTAGCCGGGCTGCCCGAATCCGGGCTGGCCTTGCTGCGCCCGGCCGGAACGCGCCTGCGCGAACTGCGGCTGACCGGAATGTGCCTGCCCGAAATCCGCATGCGCGTACTGCGCGTCGCCGTATTGTGCCTCGCTCATTCGCGCCTCACCGTACTGGGGCCGTCCAGGGCCTGGCTGGCCCGGCGTCGGCCCGTTGTGCTGGCCGCGCGGCGGTGCCTGGGCCGTCCAGTCCACCGGGCCGTGGCCCATGCCGCCTGGAGGCTCCGCTCCGGCGGCGACGGGAACGCCGCCCGGATGAGAAGGCCTGGCCTGCGCGGTTCCTGCGAACGGCTGGGCTGGTTGCGCGGCCCCCGCGTCGGCGCCCATTGTGTAGGCACTCTCCGCGTGGGCGGCGTCTGGGTAAGCAGTCTCGGGGTACGCGGTCTCTGCATAAGCAGTATGCGGGTAACCACTCCCCGCGTATGCGCCCTTTGCGTAGGCGCCCCTCGTGCGGGGGCTATCGGGCGGCGTGCCCGGTTCGGCCTGCGGGTGCTCGCCAGGGAGGAAGCCGGCGGGCGCGCCCGCCTGGCCGGGAGCAGGCGGCCAGGCCGCGAACGCCGCCGACTCGAACGAGGCCGCTCCGAACAGGCCGGGCTCGACTGGTCCGGCCCCGGACCCCGCCTGCGGGTACCCGTCCCCGGGAACCTGCCCCGGCCCCGCCGTCCCAGCTCGGTAGGCCTCGTGCTGGGACAAGTCGGGTCCCTGCGGGCCAGGCGCGAACTGATCCGCCGGCCACTGGCCGGCCAGGAACTGATCCGCCGGGTGCTGCCCCGCCGGGAACTGATCCGCCGGGTGCTGCCCTGGACTGGCCGGTCCTGCGTCAAACTGCCGGCCGTCGAACTGCCCGGCGATGAAGTGCTGCCCGTCAGCGGGCGCGCCGTCGAACAGCCGGCGGCCGGACAGGTCGCCCGGGACCTGCCCCGCAGGCGGGTCACCCAGCGGGAAGCCAGCGGGAACCGGGGCGCTCAGCGGGCCGGAGCCAGGGGCGCCCGGCCTGAACTGCCCGTCGGCGGCCACGCCGCCCCGTAGCGAAGCCCGCTCGTACTGCCCGGGACTGCCCGGCCCAGCCCAGCTGCCCAGTCCAGCCTCGCCCAGTCCAGCCAGGAACGGCTCTGCTATCGCCGCAGTGGCCGGCTGCGGCTCCGGCTGGCTCATTACCTGATCCTGATCCTGGTCCAGGTACGGAAACGCGAACGGCGGCCGAGGGTGAGCATGATGCAGGGGTGCCTGCTGGGAACGCGGCTCGGTGGGCCCGTGCCCCGCTCGCGGGTTCCCGGGCGAGGAAAACGCCGGCGGCTCGGAGCCGGGCGGCGGGAAGTCCGGGTGCGGGAACTGGGCGGAGGGGGATCCCGGTTGCCGCAGCGGCCCCGCGTCAAGGCCTGCCTGCTGCGGCCGGCTAGCGCCGGGCGGCGGGTACTGCGCCGAGCCGGCTACCGGCTGCGGGCCCGGTCCCTGGCCGGGGGCGGCGTGGTCGCGCGGCACCCCAGTGGGCTGGGGGCGCTCGGCCTGGTCGCGCGGAACTGCGCCCGGTTGCCAGTACTGGGGCGCGGAGAACCCGGGCGGCGGGGGCAGCCCCGGGTCCGGTATGGCCTGGTAATGCTGGGCCGGGTACGGCCCCGGGTGCGGTGGCACCCCGAGACCGGGAGCAGCCTGGACGGGCTGGGCTGGACCCGGTTGCGGGTACCGGGCCTCGGGCGGCAGTTCCGCGCCGGAGCCGGGCTGGCCGTGCGGTCCCGCGTCGGGCAGCGGGGCCGCGTGCTGCCCGCTGGGGTGCTGTCCGTACTGAGCGCCGCCGGGGCCTGCTGACGGCGCGGCGGCCCATCTGGGCCGCCCGCCGTGCCCCGCCAAGCCGGAGCCGCCGGTCCCGGAGCCGCCGGTCCCGGAGCCGCCGTCGTTCGGCCAGGGGCCATCGGCGGCCGCCGGAGCACCGGGGCCGAGCGGCTCAGCGCCCGCTGCGGGCTGGCCGTCTAGTCCCCCGCCGCCGAAGGCATCGCCCTGGACCGGGAAACGCTTGTTGCCCCGGATGGGCTCGAACACGCTGGCGCCGCTGGAACCCGCCGGACGATCGCGATCGGGGTAAGCGCCCGCACCGGGACCCGGGTTAGCCCACGGGCCGCCATCGACGGCAGGTCCGGTGCCGTCCGCTGGAACGCCAGCACCCGGAGGTCCGCCAGGGCGGCGATCACCGGCGCGACGAGGAGCATCGATCAGGGTGTCGTCGCTGGCCAGCCGGCGATCGTCGGCTCCGGCCCCATCGCTCCCGCCCCGGGGGGCGCTGGTACCCGCGTGACCGACCGCCCGCCCGCCGTTGCTGATCCGGGGACTATTGCTCACGCGAGGATCCTGGCTGGCCCAGGTGACGTTCGCAGCTCTTGGGGTGCTATCAGCCCGAGGACCGCCGTCGCCCCGCGAAACGCCGCTGCCATCGGGGACGCCCGCTCGCAGGATGTCGTGGTCCGGGTCGCCGCCACCACGTCCGGGGAGGGCATCAACCAGGGTGCCGTCACTGGCCGGGGGATCGCCAGCGGGCCGGCCCGGGCCTGGCCGGGAGTCCGCTGGCCACTCGTGCTCGGGCTGCCCGGCTGCGTCAGCCTCGGTGTCGCCCGACCATCCTTCGCCCGGCCGCGCCTGCGGGCCACGCAGGATCCACCCGTACGCGGGCTGGTCATGATGCGCCCGGTCGTGGTGCGCGCCGTCGCCGTGCGGCTGGTTGCCGTGCGGCTGGCTGCCCTGGACCGAGTTGCCCGTGCGGCCCTCGTCCGGGAGCCGATCGCCTTGGGGGCTGTCGGCCCGGACGCTGGCTGGCCCGGGTCCGGCGGGCTGATTCGTGCCCGGCTGCGGCTGGCCTGGCCCCGGCCCGGCCGGCCGGGCACCCCCGCCTGGGTGCAGGGCAGCCGGATTGACCCGGGGTCCCGCGTCGGGGTGGCGCGGTCGCGAGACCGGGCTGGCTGGCTGGGCGGAGCCGGGCGCTGCTGCGGTCGGGACGCCGGCCGGCTCTGGCCTGGTCGGCTGGCCAGGCGGCGTGGCTGGACGGGGACCGGGTCCGTGGGGCGCCGGAAAATCGTTCTGGCGGTTCCGGGAACCACCCTGCGGGCGCGGGCTGGCCTGCCGGGGCCGGGGGCCGGCCGGGGGGCGCGGGCGGGCCGGGCCGCCGGCCGGCGCCTCATCGAGGCGCTGCCAGGGGCGGCTGTTCGCGCTGGCCGGGTCGCGGGGAGCCTGGCGCGGCGCCCGCGCGCCCGCCGGGCGCGGCATGCTGCGCTCGGGCCGGGTGCGGGGAGCGCCCGGGGGCAGGTCGGACGGGCGCGGGCGCCCGTCTGCGCGCGGGCCGGAGCCGGCGTAGCGGTAGCCGGGGTCAACCGGGTACGGCTCGGCCGCCAGGAACGCGGGGTCGCGGTACTGGTCGTCCGGGGCCGGGTGGTCACGGCCACCCGGGGCCGGGCGGCCGGAGCGGCGCGCGTCCTGAGCCCTGCCCGGGCGCGCCCGGGTGTCCGGGGCGGTGCCCTCGAACCCGCCTTGGTGGTCGTCGGAAGGCGCGTCGGCATCCGGGTACGCGGCTGCCGAGGCCCGGCCTCGCGAGCTCCGGCCGGAGCCGCTGCCTGGTCGTTTCACCCGGCACCTCCTGGATACTGCGTCCAAGCCCGCGCGAGCGGAGGCTGCACGCTTCCTCTGACGAGTGTAGGCCGGAGCAACCTCGTGGACGGGGCTAGACCGGCAAATGCGGTAGTTCGACAAGGTTTTATTAAGACGGGATGCGGGCCTAGTGCGCCAGTGATCCCGGCCGCTCCCGCCCGTCCCGCCAACCCCTCCCGGCCCCCGGCGCAACGCCCGGCGCCAGGCCCCTGGGCACCGCCCCGGACCGTCGCCCGGGCCGGCACAGCCGTGCTTTCCGGCCCTTCCAGTGCCTTCAGTGCTTGCCGGACTCTGCAGTTTCTACTGGTTCGTAAAGCCTCTTCTGGGACGCACAGGGCAGCTGAGCTTGCGGGCGTGACCATGCTTACGGTGCGGCAGGTGCGTGCGGGTTGATGCGGCGCCTGCTTCCCAGGCAGATACCCGGGGGCATCTTCAGCCAGGCGGGGGTGCCCCTTCTGGTGACGCTGTCCGCGCGGGCCGCGATCCCGGCCGATGGTCTCGGCCGGGCGGGCGCCGCTCCAGGCAGGAGGGACGCCGCCCTGAGCAGTCACTCGCGCCCTCTCACGTCCCATGGATCGCAGGTTGCGCAATTTACGCGGGAGCGCGGTCAGTGCTTGCGGGCCAGCAGGTCTGCCTTGCGCAGCAGCATCATGATGATGGCTCCGACCGCGAGAACGACCGTCGCCATGGCCGCGCCGACCGCGGTGGCTGAGCGCCCCGGCTGGCGCCGGGCGAGTTGCGCCCGCTGCTTGCGGGCGGGCAGCCGGGTCGGCTCGGTGGGCGCCAGGGCCTGGCTCGCCGGCGCGACCACCGCCCCCTGGCCATCGAGCCGGCCGCCCCGGGGGAGCCGGGCGACCTCACCCGGCTGGGCGCGCCGGGCCGCCGCGAGCCCGGCGATGGCCTTGACCGCCGGCGCGGCTGGCGCGGCTGGCGCGGCCGGTCGAGCTGGCCCGGTCGGCCCGAGTGGGCCGCCCGCGGCGGGCAGCGCGGCTGGCCCCGGACGCGAGGAATGCGCCGCCTGCCGCCGGGCGGCGGCTGGACGCTGCTCGGGCCGGGTCTGCGCTGGCCCGGCGGGACTAGAGCCGAGGCTGTCGGCCGCCGGGCGGATCGCGCCCGTGGCGGGGGCGGGCGCCTGCCCCGCCCGCATGACGCGGTCGGGCGTGGTCATGGCGCTCGCCTGCGCGGGTGGGCTAGCAGCCGGGCCGGGCCGGGCGGCAGCGGGCCGCGGCTGCGCCGGTATCGTCCCAGTCCCGGGGCCGGCCCGGTGAGTGCCAGCCAGGCGATGGGCGACCGCCGGACCCGGCTGCGACATCGCCGCCAGCAGGCGGCTCCCGTCGTCGAACCCCATGATCGCGGTATGCGACGCCGCCCGGGCTCCCGCCGCCGCCAGGGACGACTCGCCGACCGGCCGGGATGGCAGGCCGCGGCTCCCGCCCCCGGGCGCGCCCGTCAGCGACCGCCAGCGCTCCTCCCACTCCGCCAGGCCGCCCCCGCAGCCACGGACGTACGCCGACAGGACCGGCAGCTCGGGAAGCCGCGGGCCGGCCTCCGCCGCCGCGATGGCGTCGAGTGGGTAATGCGCGCGGGCCGCCAGCTCGGCGGATTCAAGTCCCGCATCGTGCCTCAGCCCCCGCAGCTCGCGCAGGAACCGGTTCGCTTCATCCGCCGTGGAGCCAGCATTCGCGGTGCCATCGGCACCTGTTGCGCGGGCCTTCACTCGGATGCCCCCTTCCCCCTCGTGAATCCGTTCAGACAAGCTGGACCTGTTGGATCATCCTGGCAATAGCCATTCTCTCCCCCACCAGGGATTCAAACGCAGGTTACCGCGTTCCGGGCTACCGCCACCGGGCAACCCTGCACATTCCGATGCACGTGCCGGCCTCAGAGTGACGAACGTGACATGGCAGGCATTTAGTGCCCGACCGGTAAGCGCCGGGCAAATGTGGCCTGCCCGTAATGGCTTGCTAGCCGTGCAGGGCGAGGCCAATGGTGAATGCCAGGCCGAACGCGAGCTGCAGCCGCCCGGTCTGCCCGAGCGTCGTGATCAGCGCCGGGCCGGCGGCGCCGGCCCGGACCGACCGCCCGGGAGGGACTGCCAGCGGCAGCGCCAGCAGCATGAGCAGCGCGTACGGGCGGGCGGGGGAAAGGGCGGCGGCCAGCGTGAACGGCATGAGCAAGAACGCGAGGTACACGATCCGGCTGCGGGCGTCGCCGATGCGGACGGCGAGGGTGCGCTTGCCTGACTCGATGTCGGTGCGGATGTCGCGCAGGTTGTTGACCATCAGCAGCGCGCACGACAGCAGCCCGGCCGGGATCGACGCCAGCAGCCCGAGCCAGCTCAGCGACCCCATCTGCACGTAGGCGGTGCCCGCCACGGCCGCCACGCCGAAGAACGCGAACACCGCGACCTCGCCCAGCCCCCGGTACCCGTAGGGGCGCGAGCCGCCGGTGTAGAACCACGCGGCGGCGATGCAGACGGCCCCGGCGGCCACGAGCCATAGGGACGTGGCGATCGCCAGGGCCAGGCCGGCTACGCAGGCCACGCCGAAGCAGCCGAACGCGGCCGCCTTCACGTGCCCGGGCGTGGCCAGCCCCCAGCCGACCAGCCGGACCGGGCCGACCCGCTTGCCGACCTCGTCGGTGCCGCGCACGCCGTCGCTGTAGTCATTGGCGAAGTTCACCCCGACCTGGAGCGCGAGGGCGACGACGAGCGCCAGGGCCGCCCGCCAGGGGGAGAACTGGTGATAGCCCAGCGCGACGCCCGTCCCGATCATCACCGGGACGACGGCCGCCGGCAGGGTCCTCGGCCGGGTCCCGGCCAGCCACTCACGAGCAGTTGCCACCAGGAGATTTTACGCGGGCTTGGAGCTAAGCCCCCCTACTGGGCCGCCAGCCGGGTGTGCAGCCGGACTACCGGGACCTTGACGCCCATGTCGAGGTTGCCCGCGCTGCCGTCCGGGGCCCAGCCGGCGCCCTGGAGGAACTCCACCCGGGCGGCGTCGTCAGCCAGGACCCACGCGCATGCCGTCGCGAAGCCGTCGTCGGCCAGCGTGTCCGCCACCGCGTGCAGCAGCCGCCCGCCGTGCCCGGCGTCCGCCTGCCCGGGCGCGAGATGAAACTCATACAGCTCGCCGTCGCTGCCGGGCCAGCGGTCCTCGTCGGTGGCGGGCCCGAGCGACGCGAACCCCGCTACCTCCCCCGACGGCGCGTAGGCGACGAGCACCTTGTGGCGGCTGGTGGGCGGGCTGGTGATGGCCTCGCGCCACTGGTCGCCGAACCGGGCGACCGCCGGCGGGGCCGACAGCTCGCCCAGCACCTCGGCGGGCACCAGCCCGCCGAGGGTGTCGCGCCAGCTGGAAACCTGCACCCGGGCCAGCAGCCCGGCGTCGGCCGAGCGCGCGGCCCGCACGAAGCCGGCCGCGCCCGCACTGGGGTCGGCTGCCATTACCTGCCGTTCGCCAGCAGCGAGACGTCGCGGGCGGCGCCGGTCGAGGCGGAGGTGGCCATCGCCGCGTACACCTGCAGGGCGGCGCTGACGGGCCGCTCCCGGTCGGCCGGGCGGTAGGACCCGAGCCGGGCCAGCAGCGCCGCGCGCCGGGCGGCCAGCTCGTCCTCCGGCACGTCAAGCCGCAGCTCACGGCGGGGGATGTCGATCACGATGCGGTCGTTGTCCTCGACCAGCGCGATGACGCCGCCGGCCGCCGCCTCGGGGGAGACGTGCCCGATCGACAGCCCGGAGGTCCCGCCCGAGAACCGCCCGTCGGTCACCAGCGCGCAGGACCGGCCCAGGCCCTTGCCCTTGAGGAACGAGGTCGGGTACAGCATCTCCTGCATGCCCGGGCCGCCGCGCGGCCCCTCGTAGCGGATGACGACCACGTCGCCGGCGCTGACCGCCCCGGACAAGATCCCGTCCACGGCGGCCTCCTGGGACTCGAACACCCGGGCGGGGCCGGTGAACGTCCAGACCTCCTCGGGCACGCCGGCGGTCTTGACCACCGCGCCCTCGGCGGCGACGTTGCCGGCCAGCACCGCCAGCCCCCCGTCGGCCGAGTAGGCGTGGGCCACGTCGCGGATGCAGCCGTCGGCCGGGTCGAGGTCGAGCGACTCCCAGCGGGCCGACTGCGAGTAGGCGCGCACTGTCCGCACCCCGCCCGGGGCCGCGTGGTACATCTCGACCGCCTCGGCCGTTGGGGCGCCCGAGCGCAGGTCCCAGTCGGCCATCGGCATCCCGTGCACGGTGTGGACGGTCCGGTTCAGCAGGCCGCCACGGTCGAGCTCGCCGAGGATGGCGTGGATGCCGCCCGCCCGGTGGACGTCCTCAATGTGGTACTTCTGGCTGTTCGGGGCGACCTTGCACAGGCACGGCACCCGCCGCGACAGCTCGTCGATCTCCTTGAGGCCGAAGTCCACGCCCGCCTCGTGGGCGGCGGCCAGCAGGTGCAAGATCGTGTTGGTCGAGCCGCCCATCGCGATGTCCAGCGCCATCGCGTTCTCGAACGCGTCCCGGCTGGCGACCGCGCGCGGCAGCACCGAGGCGTCGTCGTCGGAGTAGTACCGCCGGGCGACCTCGACGATGGTCCGCCCGGCCCGCTCGAACAGGTCCTTGCGGGCGGCGTGGGTCGCCAGGATCGTCCCGTTGCCGGGCAGCGACAGGCCGATCGCCTCGGTCAGGCAGTTCATCGAGTTGGCGGTGAACATGCCCGAGCAGGACCCGCAGGTCGGGCAGGCGGCCTCCTCCAGGCGGGCGAGGTCGTCGTCGGACACCGACGGGTCAGCCGAGGCGACCATGGTGTCGATCAGGTCGAGCTTGCGCCCCCCGAACGCCGAGCCGGCGACCGTCGCGACCGGCTTGCCCGCCTCCATCGGCCCGCCCGACACGAACACCGTCGGGATGTTCAGCCGCATCGCCGCGATCAGCATCCCGGGAGTGATCTTGTCGCAGTTGGAGATGCAGATCATCGCGTCCGCGCAGTGCGCGTTGACCATGTACTCGACCGAGTCGGCGATCAGCTCCCGGCTCGGCAGGGAGTAGAGCATGCCGCCGTGGCCCATGGCGATCCCGTCATCGACCGCGATCGTGTTGAACTCGCGCGGTACCGCCCCGGCGGCCCGGATCGCGTCCGCGACCACGGTGCCGACCTCCCGCAGGTGCACGTGGCCGGGCACGAACTCGGTGAAGCTGTTGGCGACCGCGATGATCGGCTTGCCGATCTCCTCGGCGGTGACGCCGGTCGCGCGCAGCAGCGCGCGAGCCCCCACCATGTTCCTGCCGTGCGTGACCGTCCGGGACCTTAGGGCTGGCATGACGAACCGAACTCCCCTCGACGATGTGCCTGAGCAGCCAGCCTACTACCGGGGGAAACTAGCCTGCCTAGCCGACGGGAGTGACCTCGGTGGCCGAGGCGAAGCCGAACGGCAGGACCTCCTCGGCCGCGTCGTAGATGCGCGCGACCTCCTCCCGCGACAGCCGCGCGACCTCGCGGGCGCGGGAGCGCCGCTTGAGGTACTTGCTGAGCCGGTCGCCGTTGAACACGTCCACTTCCCGGATGACGACGATGTCCCACGGGATCTTCGGGCCGTAGATGGCCAGCGCGGCGCGGACGGCGATTTCCCGGCCGAGGCTGGCCGACAGCAGCTCGCTCGCGCGCCCGGCTTCGGACTTGGCGTGGTCGAGGCGCGCCTTCTGGCTCTGCGGGCCGATCCAGAGCTGCCGGCCGTTCTTGACGCGGATCGGCAGCCGCTTGTCCCATCGCTCGGAGTCGATCGCGTAGACGCCGCTCGGGCCGATGACGAGGTGGTCGATGACGTCCTCGCTGCCAGGGATCGGCCGGGCGTTCAGCGCCCGGTACCCGGCCCGCTCCATGCGGCCCAGCTTGCGCTGGGTGAGCCGTTGCTCGCGGGACAGCTTGATGCCCGGCGGGATGGAGGCGATCGTCCGCGACCGCCAGACCGCGTGGCCGATGCCGGCCAGGATCGCCAGCGTTAGCCCGATGATCCAGTTCCCGGTCAGGAGGCCGAACAGCAGGCCGACGATGACCATGACGATCGCGCGCTCGCGCCAGAACCGCATCCGCGCGTCCATCGTGATGTCCAGTACCCGCTGGCGTCGCGGCTGCTCGCCCCCGGCGGTGCTGACCGGGGCCGGGACCCGGAACGGGTTGCGGCCCGGGGCCGGGGCGCCGCTGCTGCCCGGGCGCGGGGCAGCCGGCCGCTGAGCGGCCGGCCGGGGGGCGGCGGGCGGCGGGGCGGCGGGTGCTGGCGGGGCCAGCTCATCGTCCTCGTCGTCGAACGGGCCGGCATCATCGCGCGGGGCGCCATCATCCAGCGGGCCAATGTCGAACCGCCCGTCGAACGCGTCGTCCTCGCCGTCGTCCAGCAGCGCGTCGAGGCCGGCCGGCTGCGGCTCCCCGCTCGGCCCGGGCGGCGCGGGGGGCATGGGCCCGCCCGTCGCGGGCGGGTATGCAGGCGGTCCGGTCGGGGGCGGCCCGGGCACGGCCGCACCGGGCCCGTTCAGGGGAGCGTCGCCCTGGCCGGCGGGCACCACCGGGTCGCCGGGCCCGTCGGGGTAGCTCACCACCCGCCGCAGTTCCGGCTCGGGCTCCGCCGGGGCGCTGGTCGCCTGGTCATCGTGGTCGTCCGGGAACTCGGGATTCTCGTAGGAGAGCCCGGCGGTCTCGCTGTACATAGGCTCGCCGCCTGTTCGTGGATTCGGAGGGACCGATGAGCCGCCCGCAGCCGGGCCAGGGCCGGCGCTTCCAGAGTTCGCGTACGCACCGCTGCCATCCGGTGGCGTACTGTGTCCGGATTGCGCGGAAGAGGCCGGTGACCTGGTGATTCTCATCCGGGGCCAAGCCATCCATCTCACCATCTCAGGGTACCGATTTCCGGAGTGCCTCGCAGCGCTCCGTAGTCAATTTGCCCTGTCCGCCGCCGCTTTAAAAGTGGACATCCAACGGAAATAGGCTCATTATCCGTAAAATCTACGCACGTTGCTTGATTGCAAGCGGTTATATAGATCACCATTGCGCGCCCCTTGCGTCCTCCCCGGGAGTCGTGACGCTACTGCGCCTATCGTGCGCGCCGGTGCCCAGGGCGGGGTCGGGCCGCTTTGATGTCTTAGTCCTCTGGAGTGGCGCCAGCGTTACATGGGCTTCCTGAGGGCGAGCACATGACGGCTATCGAATGGCTCCGCGAACAGGGCCTCGCCGAATAGCGCCGGGGCACCCGGACGCCGTGAGGGCGCGATAATCCGTGCCAGGACCCGGCCCCGGCGGCGATACACTCAACCGCATGCGCTGGTCAACCATGCACATCCCCACGCTGCGCGCCGACCCCGCCGACGCGGGCGCGCCCAGCCATCGGCTCCTGCTCCGCGCCGGGTACATGCGGCAGCTCATGGCCGGGCACTACTCGCTGCTGCCGCTGGCCGTCCGGGTCCGGCTGCGGGTGATCGCGGTCATCCGCGAGGAGATGAACCGGATCGGCGCCCAGGAAGTCCTCATGCCGATGCTCCAGCCGGCCGAGGTATGGCAGCGCAGCGGCCGCCTGGCGGTCATGGGCGAGGAGATGTTCCGCCTGAAGGACCGCAAGGGCGCCGACAACGTGCTCGTCATGACGGCCGAGGAGGTCGTCACGACCCTCGCGTCCGAGCTTGACTCCTACCGGCAGCTGCCGCAGTCGTGGTACCAGATCAACACCAAGTTCCGCGACGAGCCGCGGCCCAAGGCCGGCCTGATGCGGACCCGCGAGTTCACGATGAAGGACTCCTACTCCTTCGACCTGGACGCCGACGGCCTGGACAAGTCATTCGAGGCCCACCGCGCGGCGTACGTCCGCATCTTCGAGCGGCTCGGCATCCCGGCGATCCCGGTCGACGCCTCCAGCGGGGCGATGGGCGGCAGCGGCTCGACCGAGTTCATGTGCCCGTCGGAGATCGGCGAGGACGACATCGTGCACTGCCCGCAGTGCAACTACTCCGCCAACCGGGAGAAGGGCACCTCGCGGCTGCCCGCGGCCGACCCGGCCGCCGACGCCGCCCTGGCCCAGGATGCCCCCGAGCGCTTCGGCACCCCCGGCGTGCGCACGATCGACGACCTCGCCCAGCGGCACGACGCGCCCGCCGGCCGGCAGGTCAAGACGCTCGTCTACGTGCTCTCCCCGCCGCTTTCCTCGGGGGGGCACGGGGGGGTCGTCCCCCCCGACGGCCAGCAGGGCCAGCTCACCCTGGTCCTGGTCCGCGGCGACCACGCGCTGGAGGAGCAGAAGCTCATCGACGCGACCGGCGCCACGTCGGTCCGCCCGGCCCAGGCCGAGGAGATCGTCGCGGCGCTCGGCGCGGCCCCCGGGTCGCTCGGGGCGGTCGGCGTGACGGGCTTGCCGGTGATCGCCGACGAGGCCCTGCGCGGCCGGTCCGGGATGGTGACCGGGGCCAACGTCGACGAGGTGCACTACCGCGGGGTCGACATCGCCCGCGACATGACCGTCGGCCAGTGGGCGGACCTGCGGACGGTGGCCGCCGGGGAGGCGTGCGTCATGTGCGGCGCGCCGCTGGAGATCGTCAAGGGCATCGAGGTCGGGCACATCTTCAAGCTCGGCTACAAGTACACCGACGCCCTCGGCGTGACGGTCTCCGGCCCCGACGGCAAGCCGCTCAAGCCGATCATGGGCTGCTACGGCATCGGCGTGGAGCGCGCGATGGCGGCGATCATCGAGGTGCACCACGACGGCAAGGGCATCGTCTGGCCCGCCTCGGTCGCCCCGTTCGACGTCGTCGTGGTCGTCGCCCAGCAGAACGACGCGGCCGTCGCCGAGGCGGGCGAGCTGGCCTACCGGCAGCTGCTCGACGCGGGCCTGGACGTCATCATCGATGACCGCCCGGCCCGGGCGGGGGAGAAGTTCAGCGACGCGGAGCTGGTCGGCATCCCGCTGCGGGTGACGATCGGCAAGCGCGGCCTGGCGGCCGGCACGGCCGAGGTGACCGAGCGCGCGACCGGCGAGACCACCGCCGTCCCCCTCGACGCCGTCGCCGAGCACGTCCGCAACCTGAGCACGTCCCTGAAGGGCAAGTAGCGGGCAGGCGTGAAGGGGGCGGTCCCGGCCGGGACCGCCCCCTTCACGCTGCCTGGCTAGGGCCTAGCCGCGGTCGCGGGCCTGGCAGCGCAGGCAGCGCAGGACCTCGTCGCGTCCTTCGATGAGCAGGCGCCGCAGGGCGGCGGGCGGGTCGTTCGCCGCGATGTAGTCGTCGGTCGCGTCGACCGTCGCGGCCGAGACCGGGCACATCATGTAGGCCCCGCTGACGAAGCCCTGCGCCATGGCCGAGCTCCAGTCCCGCCACACGTCGCCGATGGCCTCGAAGTACAGCGGCACGTACGGCTCGAGCAGCTCGCGGGCGTCGGGGTCGACGAAGCCGCTCATGACCGCCCGGGCCATCGCGATCGTCAGCTTGCCGCCGGCCAGCAGCTCCCAGGTCTCCTGCTTGGCGCCCGGGGCGGGGATCGCCGCCCGGCAGGCGGCCGCGTTCCGCTCGCCCGCGTCGGTCGAGTCGGCCGCCAGCTCGGCCTCGATGTCCGCCTCGCCCCGCACGCCCGTGCTGACCAGCCGCCGCAGCACGCTCCAGCGCAGGTCGGTGTCCATCACCAGGCCCTCGACCGCGGCCGTGCCGGCCAGCAGCCCGTCCAGCAGGGCCAGGTCGTCCGGCGCGGTGGCCACCCCGGCGAACGCCCGCGCGTAGGCGAGCTGGTGGTCCGAGCCGGGCGCGGCCCCGGTCAGCAGGGACCGGAGGGCCGACCCCATCAGCTCCAGGCCCTCGGCCCGCCACGCGGGGTCGGCGAGCCGCCGGATCGCCAGCGCCGCCTGCCGCAGCAGGGTCTGCACGACGCTGATGTCGCGCACGGAGTCGATCCCGCCGAGCACCAGCCGGACGTAGTCGCGGGCCGGCATCTCGGCGTCGCGGCACATGTCGTAGGCCGCCGCCCAGCACAGCGCGGCCGGCAGCGAGTCGGTGAACGAGCCGATCGACTGCACCAGCGTCGCCAGCGAGTGGTCATCGAGCCGGATCTTCGCGTACGTGAGGTCCTCGTCGTTGACGAGCACCAGGTCGGGCCGGGCGGCGCCGGCCAGCTCGGGCACCTCGGTCCGGGCGCCGGTCACGTCGATCTCGATCGACGCCCGGCGCGACAGGCAGCCGTCGGCCAGGTCGTACAGGCCGATGGCGACCCGGTGCGAGCGCAGCGTCGGGTGCGACGGCGCCGCCTCCTGGATGACCGCGAACGACTCGAGCTCGCCGGCGGCGCCGACCGTGTAGGACGGCCGCAGGGTGTTGACCCCGGCCGCCTCCAGCCAGTCGCGCGACCAGGCGGTCAGGTCGCGCCCGGAGGTGGCCTCCAGGGCCGAGAGCAGGTCCGCCAGCGACGCGTTGCCGAACGAGTGGGCGGCGAAGTAGCGCCGCACGCCGGCCAGGAAGTTCTCCCGCCCGACGTAGGCGACGAGCTGCTTGAGGACCGAGGCGCCCTTGGCGTAGGTGATGCCGTCGAAGTTCAGCTCGACCGCGTGGATGTCGGGGATGTCGGCCGCGATCGGGTGGGTGGACGGGAGCTGGTCCTGGCGGTACGCCCACGCCTTGTAGACCTGCGCGAACGTGGTCCAGGCGTGCGACCAGCGGGTGGCCTCGGCCTGGGCGATGGTGCCCGCCCAGGTGGCGAACGACTCGTTCAGCCACAGGTCGTCCCACCAGCGCATGGTCACCAGGTCGCCGAACCACATGTGGGCCATCTCGTGCAGGATGGTCTCGCCGCGCGACTCGCGGTTGAAGTCAGTCACCCGCGACCGGAAGACGTAGTCCTCCAGGAACGTGACCGCTCCCGCGTTCTCCATCGCGCCTTCCTTGAACTCGGGCACGAAGAGCTGGTCGTACTTGCCGAACGGGTACTTGATCCCGAAGGCCGCGTGGTAGAAGTCGAAGCCCTGCCGGGTGACCTGGAAGATCTCCTCCGGGTCGAGGTAGGGCGCCAGCGACTGGCGGCACATGATGCCCAGCGGGATGCCATCGTGCTCGTCGCGGACCACGTGGTAGGGGCCGGCCGACACGTGCGTGATGTAGGTCGACATCACCGGGGTGGGCGGGAAGTGCCACTGGCGGGCGCCGTCCGCGCTGCCCTCGGCCGGGATCCCGCCTTCGGCGTCGGGCGCCATGTTGGAGACCACGAGCCACTGCGCGGGCGCGAGGACGGTCAGCTCGTAGGGGGCCTTCAGGTCGGGCTGGTCGAAGCACGCGTAGATCCGGTGCGCGTCGAACGTCTCCAGGTCCGAGTACAGGTACACGTTGCCGTCGGCCGGGTCGGTGAACCGGTGCAGGCCCTCACCGCTGCGCGAGTACGCGCACTCGGCGTCGATGACGAGCTCGTTGCCGGCCTGCAGGCCGCCGATGGTCACCCGCTCGCCGTCGAAGGCGTCCTGCGGGCTCACGGGGGCGCCGTTGAGCGTGATCGACCGCACCTCGGGGGCGACGAGGTTCAGGAACGTGCCCGCCCCGGGAGTGGCCGCGCTGAACCTCACTCTCGCAACTGAGCGGTAGGTGGTGTCTCCGCCGGTCAGGTCCAGTTCCACCTGGTAGGAGACGTCCGATATCAGCGCCGCCCGGTCTCCTGCTTCGTCACGGGTGAGGTTTGCTGCCACCAGGTGGTCCCTTCGTGATCGTGAGGCTTTCCAGAGATCTTCGCACGGGATGCCGCCGTGGGGGCGGGGTAGTACCGGTCGCCTCCGGGCCTTTTCCGATCATATTACTACGAGTGTCTATTCAGTCATCAAGTGTGACAACACTATTTTTGCCCGGCCGCCCGGGTCTACACCCGCCGTCCTCGCGGGCGGGGGGCC
>DATBEM010000271.1:0-9242 GCA_036276115.1 Trebonia sp. | reverse complement strand
GCCCGTGAACGGCCATGGCTCAGGCCCCAGCCTGCGCCGGGGCCTGAGCCTGGGCTCGGTTTCCTGGTCCCTAGGACCAGGCCGCGGCCAGGGCCTTGCGGGTCTCGGCCAGCAGCTGCGGCAGGACCCGGGTCCGGCCCACGACCGGCATGAAGTTGCTGTCGCCGCCCCACCGGGGCACCACGTGCTGGTGCAGGTGGGCGGCGATGCCGGCCCCGGCGACGGTGCCGAGGTTCATGCCGACGTTGAAGCCGTGCGGGGATGACGCGGCCCGCAGCGCCGCCATCGCCCGCCTGGTGAAGGCGGAGAACTCGGCCGTCTCCGGCTCGGTCAGGCCGTCGTAGTCGGCGACGTGCCGGTAGGGGACGACCAGGACGTGGCCGCTGGTGTACGGGTACAGGTTCAGCACCGCGTACACCAGCGTGCCGCGCGCCACGATGAGGCCGTCCTCGTCCGACAGGGCCGGGACCGCGCAGAACGGGCACCCCTCGCCCGCGTCCGGGCCCGCCGGGCGCCCCTCGCCCTTGATGTAGGCCATGCGGTGCGGCGTCCAGAGCCGCTCGACGCCGTCGGGCACGCCCGCCTGCGCGGGGTCACCGGGCGGCTGCTGCGACTGGCTGGACAACGGCGCTCCCCTCATCGACTGAACCCGGCCCCCGGCCCTTCTGCAACGCGGCCTGAACCTTTCGGGGCAGGCTACCGCGACGGGTTGGAGTAGACCCGCTCCGGGTGGACGAGGACGGCCGTGCGGCCCTCGGCCGCCATCACCCGGTCGTACTCCGCCAGGTCATCGTGGATGCCGCCCGCCGCGTGGTAGATCTCGCGCAGCAGGAGCCGGATGCGCTCGGCGTCGTAGCCTGCCGCGGGGTCGGCCGGGCCGATCAGGCCGACCGGGCCCTCGGCCGTCGCCCACTGCCAGCCGACCCGCACCGCGACCGTCGCCCGGGGCCGGGCGCGCAGGTGGGCGAGCTTGCGGCTCGCGCCCATGAGCACCATGCCCACCACGGGCTCGCCGGTGGCCGGGTGCGGGAGCACGCCCGCGTTGACGACCGAGGACGCGATCGTCTCGTCCCCGCGCAGGGTCGAGACCACGACGAGGCCGTTCTCGCCCGCGATGAGCCGCTTGAATTCCGTGATATCCGCCATGGCAATGGCTAACCGCCGGCGGCCGCTCCTCGTTCCCGGCCGCAGGGACCTTCCGGGGCCGGCGCCCGCGGCTGGCGCCGGCTGGCCGGCCGGGCTAGCGTCCGGATTATGCGATTCGGGATCTTCGACCACGATGACGACTCGGGGCGGCCGCATCCGCAGCAGCTGGCCGAGCGGCTGGACCTGATCGAGGCCTACGACCGGCTCGGGTCCTACGCCTACCACCTGACCGAGCATCACGGCACCCCGGCTCATCGAGGTCGGGCGGCGGCCGGGATAGCGTGGTTACTTCTGGCTTCATGGCAAGTTTTTGCCGTATAAGTCAGGGTTGCTGAGCCTCAGGTCGCGCAGCCGGTGACGGGGCGACCAGGCGAAGCGGCGTGCCCGGGCCGGGCCCGGGGCTGGAGGCGGGCCCGGGGCTGGAGGCAGGCTGCGTGTCGAGGACGGCCTTGAACGCGTCGAGCTCCGCTACCAGGGCCCGGGGCAGCTCATGACGGTTACCGAGCAGGATGCCAAGCGCGCGGTGCGAGCTTGGCGCTAGCCGCCCGGGGGTGATCGCGTACCACCGGCCGCCGGACTTCCTGGCCATCCCCCGCTCGGCCAGCACCCCGAGGGCCTCGTCCAGGCGCTGGCGGGTGATCTCGTAGGGCCCCCGCTCCGGCCGGAACATCTCCTTCCCCCCGTCGTAGCGGCCATCCCTGATCGCCGCCGCCGTGTAACCGGCGAGCCCCAAGGACCCCGACCGCTGCCACTCGGCGATCTCGTCATCGGTGATGTCCCAGGCGGGCAGCGAGCTATCAGCCGTTCCCGCCCGCCCGCACGCGGTTGTGGTCCTCCGGGCCGCGGCGGTCTCGCCGTCGAGCCCTGGCGCCTGCTGTGGCTGTGGCCTCATTGCCGCTCTCCCTTATCGCGTGTTGGTCGTGCCTGATTGACCCTCCTCGAATGTCAGTGGGCTGCGCTACGCTGACCGCCATAGCGTCATGCAATCTCAGCAGTGAGTCACAGCCCCCGAGAGCGAGTCATGAAGCCATGCCCGAAGTCACGCCCCGCCAGTTGACCGTCTTCGCGCAGCAGGTGACCGCGTGGCGCGAGAAACGCAACTGGTCGAAGGCTCAGCTCGCCAGCCGTCTCGGCTTCGATGCCTCCTACGTCAGCCATGTCGAGAATGGCACGAAGCCGCCGACTCGGGCGTTCGCCGAACGGTGCGACAGCGAGGATGCCTTCGGCCTCCCGGGCACGTTCGTAGCACTGCACAAGGGCGTTGAGCTGGGGGCCCAGGACTCGGCCATCGTGGCCGAGGTCGAGGCGGAGGCGGTACGGCTCACCATCTACGAGCTTCGCGCCGTCCCCGGGCTGCTCCAGACGCCGGCCTACATGGCGGCCCAGCTCGCGACCAGCCTCGCTCCCGACGCGGCCGAGCACGAGGTCAAGGTGCGGACGGAGCGCCAGCAGGTACTGGGCCAGCTGGCGAGCGCGTGGTTCCTGCTCGATGAGGCGGCGCTCCGGCGGGGGCATGGCGGCAAGGAGGTAATGCGGGACCAGCTCGCGCACCTGGAGGTGGTGGCCGCGCGGCCGAACATAACCCTGCAAGTGCTCCCCTTTGGCGCGGAAAGCCAGCCGGGCGGCGACGCGCCCATCACGATCGTCGAGTACGCGGACAAGCCGACCGTATGGCTCACGGAAGGCGGCGTATCTGGCATCCTTTCTGGGGAGCACGGGGAAGTGGCTCAGGCGGCGCACGTGGTGAACCTGATTCGCGCGGCGTCACTCTCCCCCCGTGACTCCATCAACTTCATCCGCACGATCAAGGAGACCTATGAGTGACTGGCGAAAGTCCAGCTACAGCCAAAGCACTGGCGGCCAGTGCGTCGAGTGCGGGACCGGGGCGGGCTCGGTGCTGGTCCGCGACACGACCGACCGGGCCGGGGCGACGCTGAGCGTCCCGGCCAACGCGTGGGCCGCGTTCCTGGCCGCCGTCCGCTAGCAGCCCAGTTCGGACCGGCCCGGTCCTGGCTTGCCGAAGGACCGGGCCCGTTACCAGCCGTGCCGCGTGAGCGCGGGTACCGTCCCCGCCGCGTAGCGGGCGATGGCGTCACGGATGCAGGGGACCATCGCCGCCTCGGGCAGCGCCGCGAGCGGGAACCAGCGCAGTTCCTGGCGCTTGTCCGGCTCGCAGTTGGTGACGTCTCCGGTCCAAACACGGGCCTCGAAGAAGAACGCCATCCGCCCGGTGCCGTAGGAGTTGTGCATCACCTGGACGAAGCGAGCGTCGGCGGGGGCGATGGTGATGCCGAGGTTAACGTCCACGATGACGCGAGGCCGGTCGAGGGTAAGGCCGCTCAGGTTCCCGGCCCGCGCGTCGGCCGCAGTGCCTGGCTCGGTAAAGGATGCTCCTGCGGCGGTCGTCATGGGAAGGGACGCTAGCAGCGCTGAAGCCGGGCACGGGCCGATCTCATGGAGCGAGCGAGTCCGCGCCCGAATGCCGCTGCCCGACGAAGCCGACCTCCTTCAGATCGCCCTCCGCTCCATCGTCATGGAACTCGCCCGGATCGGCACCTCAGCCAAGACCCAGGCCCCGGTGGGGTTACTGTGTGCGTGATTCCCGCCGGCCGCATCGAGATCGTCACGCCACTCGAACGCGACTACACGGCCCAATGGCCCCGTCCCCGCCAAGGAACCTGACACGACGCAGGTTCGGGACGACGGCGTAGCGCGTACAGGCGCGGATCATGGACGTGTGCCCCCCCTGGGCGAGGGCCGTGTCGGCCGGCGCCTCCCCCGCGTGCGGGCCGTGGCGTGGCGTGGGCCACGTTCCTGGCCACCGTCCGCTAGCGGCCCGGTCGTCGGACTGGCCCGGTCCCGCCTGATCGTGGCTATGACTGCCTGGGTGCTGGTGCGACGAGGCCGGCTTCGTAGGCGCTGATGACGAGCTGCGCCCGGTCGCGGGCGCTGAGCTTGTCGAGCAGGCGGGCGACGTGGCTCTTGACGGTGGCCGGGCTGAGGTGCAGGTGCTCGGCGATCTCGGTGTTGGACAGGCCGGTCGCGATCAGGGTCAGGACTTCCCGCTCGCGGCTGGTGGTGCCGGCCAGGTCCCGGGCGATTGGCTGGGCGGGCCGGGCACGGCGCGTGAACTCGGTGATGAGGCGCCGGGTGATGGCCGGGGCAAGCAGGGCGTCGCCGGCGGCGACGACGTCGATCGCGTCGAGGAGGCGGGCGGGCGTGGTGTCCTTGAGCAGGAAGCCGCTGGCGCCGGCGCGCAGCGCGCCGTAGACGTAGGCGTCGAGGTCGAACGTGGTGAGGACCAGGACGCGCGCCTGGTCAGTCTCGGGGCAGGCGCAGATGCGCCGGGTGGCCTCTATCCCGTCCATCTCGGGCATGCGCACGTCCATCAAGATGACGTCAGGGTGCTCGCTGCGGGCCAGTTCCACCGCTTCGAGGCCGGTGGCCGCCTCGCCGACGACCACGAGATGAGGCGCGGTCTCGACCAGGACCCGGAAGCTGCCCCGCACCAGGGCCTGGTCATCGGCGATGAGAACCCGGATGGGCGCGTTCATCAGGGCCCTGCCTGATAGGGAAGGCGGGCCTTGACCCGGAAACCGCCCTCGCCCAGGGGACCGGCGGTGAGCTCCCCGCCGCAGACCAGCGCCCGCTCCCGCATCCCGGCCAGGCCGTGACCGGGATGGTGGCCATCGGGCGGGACTGGCCGGCCGGGCCGCCCGTCGTCAGTGACCTCGATGCGGACCTCGCCGCCGCGCGCGGTGACGGTTACCTCGCAGCGAGCGGGCGCGGCGTGGCGGATGACGTTGGTGAGGGCCTCCTGGACGATGCGATAGGCCGAAAGGCTGACCCCGGCCGGCACGTCCGGGTCGGCTCGCAGGCTGAGGGCGACGCGGACGCCGGCGCTCGCGGCTCGCCGCGCGAGCTCGGGCAGGTCGCCGAGGCCCGGCGCGGGGGCCAGCTCGCCGGGCTGGGTGTCGTCGGTGCGCAAGACGCCGAGCATCCGGCGCATCTCGGTCAGCGCTTGCTTGCTGGTGTCCTCGATGACCCGCAGCGCGTCAACCGCCTCCTCGGGACGAGAGCGGGCCACATGGTTGGCGACGCCTGCCTTGACGGCGATCAGGCTCATCGAATGGGCCACCACGTCGTGCAGCTCGCGGGCGATACGCAAGCGCTCCTCGCTCACGGCGTGCTCGGCCAGGCGCTCGCTGTCCGCCCGCAGGCGGGCGCGTCGCTCCCGCACCGCCTGCCCGACGGCCCACGCCCCCGCCGTGGCGGCCACGCCGATGACGACCGCCGTCCCCGCCCCCGAGCGGGAGCCGGCGACGGCCGCGGCCAGGACGGCCACTGCGGCGAGCAGGCCCGCCCCGCTGGCCGACAGCCGGGCTGGCCCGCGACAGCCGAGCGCGACGAGGTACAACCCGGCGGCGGCCGACGCGAAGTACCCGTATGGCAGGCCGAGGACCGCCGCGATGAGCGAGGCAGCCAGCCCCGCGAGGAACGCGGCGCCCGGCCACAGTCGCCGTACGGCGACGGGAAGGCCGACGCCCGCCTCGGCCAGCCACACGGCCCATTCGGGAACGCCGGGAGCGGGATGCCGCCCGGAAAGGGCAAAGGTGAGCAGCAGCGCCGTGAACGCCACCGCGGCGCCCGCGTCGAGGACGACGAGCCGGGCCCGGCTCAGGCGCAGCGGGCGGGGCACTGGCGGGCCGAGGGCTTCCACGCAGTGAGGATAGCCAGCGGCCGGCATGGCCGCATCAGCCGTGCGGCTGTCCTCCCGCAGGATGACCCGGCGCCCGGCCGCGGGCCGGGATCACCGTCACGGCCGGCCGGGAAATGCGGCCTGTACTCCGATGCGGCGCCGGCGATAGCGCGTCATCGTGTCCAGGGTGATTACCGTTCACGAAATGACCAAGCGCTACGGGCCGGCCGTCGCGGTCGACGGGCTGTCGTTCAGCGCGCCGCCGGGGCAGGTGACCGGGTTCCTCGGCCCCAACGGGGCGGGCAAGTCCACGGTGCTGCGCGTCATCCTCGGACTGGACGCCCCCACCGGCGGCCAGGCGCTGATCGCCGGACGGCGCTATGCCGCCTGGCCTGAACCGCTTCGCCAGGTGGGCGCCCTGCTCAACGCCGAAGCCGTGCATCCCGGCCGGTCCGCGCTCGATCACCTGCGGTGCATAGCGGCGGCCGGCCGCATCGGAGACCGCCAGGTCGCCGCCAGGCTGGAGCAGGCCGGCCTGGCCGGCGTCGCCCGCCGGCGGGTCGGCGGCTTCTCGCTGGGAATGCGCCAGCGGCTCGGGATCGCCGCCGCGCTGCTCGGCGACCCGGCGGTGCTGATCCTCGACGAGCCGGTCAACGGGCTCGATCCTGATGGCGTTCGCTGGGCTCGCCAGCTCATGCGCACCCTGGCCGGCGAGGGACGCACCGTTCTCGTCTCGAGCCACCTGATCGCGGAGATGGAACTGACCGCCGACCGGCTCGTGATCATCGGGCGCGGCAGGCTGATCGCCGAGGCCTCCCTGGCGGACCTGGCGGCCCGCTATGCCCGGGGCGTCCGCGTCCGCACGAGCCGCGAGGCCGAGCTGACGAGTGCGCTGGTGGCGGCCGGCGCCACCGTCACCCCCGAGCCAGACGGCGCGCTCACCGTCAGCGGCCCCGATGCCGCCGCCATCGCCGGGCTCGCCGCCGCGGGCGGCATCCCCCTGCACGAGCTCGTCGCCCGCCGGGCGACCCTGGAGGAGGCGTACACGCAGCTCACAGCCGGCCACGTCGATCATCAGGCCGGCGTCGGCCATCAGGCCGGCCTATCGCACCGGCAGGAGCGGTGATGACGGGGCTGCTGCGCTCTGAGTGGATCAAGCTGCGCTCCGTTCGCGCCACCTACCTGACCCTCGGGCTCACCGTGGTCATCTCGGTCGGTGCCGGGGCGGCCATCGCCGCGTCGGTCGGCGCCGCGGTCAAGGACGGCCGGTGGCACGGCAGCTACGATCCCACCGCCGCGAGCTTCTACGCGCTGCCCTTCGCCCAGCTCGTGCTCGCTGTCGGCGGGGTACTGGCCGCGTCCTGCGAGTACTCGACCGGCACGATCCGCACCAGCCTGACCGCAGTGCCCCGCCGCGGCCGCTTCCTCGCGGCCAAGGCCGCCGTCTTCACCCTCGTCACGCTGGCCGTCGGCGAGGCCACGACCTTCTGCTGCTTCCTCACCGCCCAGCCTCTCCTCGCAGCCAGCGCCGGCCATGCCAGCCTCGGCCAGCCCCACGTGGCCCGGGCCGTCATCGGCACCGGCATCTACCTCGCCCTCATCGGCCTGCTCGGCCTCGCCCTCGGCAGCCTCCTGCGCCACGCCGCCCCCGCTATCGCCGTCATCGTGGCACTGCTGTTCATCCCCTACGAGGCGGCCGACGCGCTGCCGGCCTGGCTCCACGAGTACCTCCCCACCCTCGCCGGCGCCCAGGTCAGCAACGTCATCCCCGCCAGGGGCGCCCTGCCTGCCTGGGCCGGGCTGGGGCTCATGGCCGCACTGACCGCCACCGCGCTCATCGCGGCCCTCATCCGCCTGTGCGCCACCGACACGTGATCCCGCCCGGCCAGGCGAGCGACGGCGCCATTCCCGGCGCTCGCGCCCCCTGCGCTAGCGTTGATAGCACGAGGAGGCTGAGTGGCATGGCGGCGATTAGCATCAGCGGGCCATCCCATACGTGTTCCCGACGCCCAGATCGCGGCCATCTGCCGGGAACTCGCCGCTGTCCTGGCGACCGGCAACATCAAGGACTTCGAAGAGACGGGGATCGAACTCGTCGATCCCTGGCAGGCCGGCATCTAGCTCGCCGTTGCCAGCGTAACCGGAGCAGCTGGAGCCATCCGGCGCCTAGGACCAGCCTGCTTTGCTACTTGCGTTCCCACCAATTCGTGATAGTATTCGAGTAGGTCAATCCTCGGCGATGACGGCCATACTTATGATCGTCATCCCTGGTGCTGGCGGGAGGTACGCGGTGGGCGGCTTCGGGACTGCGGGCGACGTGCCCGCAGGCGGCGTGCCCGCAGGCGCCGGCGCGCCGCCCGGTCTCGCCGGGCGCGGCGGCGGCCGGGGTGGTCCGGGCGGTAAACGCGGCCAGGACGCCTCGGGCCAGGACGGCTCGGGCCACGACGCCTCGGGCCAGGACGGGTCGGGCCGGGACGCCTCGGACCACGACGCCTCGGGCCAGGACGGGTCGGGCCGGGACGCCTCGGACCACGACGCCTCGGACCACGACGCCTCGGGCCAGGGCGGCTCGGGCCAGGGCGGCCGGCGGCAGGGCCGGCACAGCCAGAGCAGCCGCCATCAAGGCAGCCCGGGCCACGGCGAGCAGCGCCGGGGCGGCCAAGGCGGGAGCGAGCCGGGGCGGCCGGGTCCCTGGGAGGTCATGGTCCTCAGCCACGCGTCCGGCCCCGATGGCCGGTGCCCGGGGCTGGACGACGGCCAGGTGGTCGGGGTGCTGGGCCGGTGGGCGGCGGTGGACTGCTGGGTGGCCGGCCGCAAGCTCGCGGTGGCCCGGGAGCTGATCCGGCGGCGCCCCGACGAGGACAGCCCCGGTACCGCGACGCCGTCCGGGCTGCCCTGGGAGTGGGATGACCGCCTCGCCCGCGAGGTCGCCCTGGAGCTGCGGGCATCGGTCCCCGCCGCCCGCAAGCTCCTGCAGGCCGCGTGGGCGCTGGAGGCACGGCTGCCCCGGATCGGGCAGGCCCTGGACGAGGGCCGGATCGACCTGAGCCGGGCACGAATGATCACCGAGGAGACTGGCGTGCTCCTTGACCCGGAAACGCTCGCCCGGGCCGAGGGCCTCATCATGGCCGGCCTCGGCCGGTGCCGCACCTGGACGCAGCTCCTGCGCCTGGTCCAGCGGGCCGTGGTCACGGCCGACCCTGACGGCGCGGCCAGGCGGCGGGAGAAAGAGGAACGGGAGAACGCCCGCGTCTCCTTCTGGCGCGAGGCCGCCGGGACCAGCGCCCTGCTCGGCACCGGCCTCCCCACCGACGAGGCCCTCCAGGCCCACGCCCACGTCGACCACCGCGCCCAGGCCTACCGCGCCGCCGGCGTCAACCGCCCCATCGACATCCTC
>DATBEM010000270.1:0-3394 GCA_036276115.1 Trebonia sp. | reverse complement strand
GGTGGAGGCGATCTGCTCCTTGGTCTCCACGTCCTTGGCCAGCTTGGAGAGCTCCTCGCTGACCGCCTCGACCGCCGCCTCAATGCCGCGCTTGAGCGCCATCGGGTTGGCCCCGGCCGCCACGTTGCGCAGGCCCTCGCGCACCAGCGCCTGGGCAAGCACGGTCGCCGTCGTCGTGCCGTCGCCGGCCACGTCGTCGGTCTTCTTCGCTACTTCCTTGACCAGCTCGGCACCGATCTTCTCCCACGGGTCCTCGAGCTCGATCTCCTTAGCGATGGACACGCCATCGTTGGTGATCGTGGGGGCTCCCCACTTCTTCTCGAGAACCACGTTCCGGCCCTTGGGGCCGAGGGTGACCTTAACGGCGTCGGCAAGCTGGTTCATGCCGCGCTCGAGGCCGCGCCGGGCTTCCTCGTCGAACGCGATCAACTTCGCTGCCATTGGCTCCAGTCCTCCGTACGGTACGTGCGGACCGGCCGACGCCCGCGACGGACGACACGCCTGGGAGCAGTCAGGTCCTGCTGCCGGGCCGTGCCTCGTCGCCCGATCCCGCCGTATGGCTGTCACTCTCCCGTAGAGAGTGCCAACGCCATTTTTAGCACTCTCCAGGGGAGAGTGCAAACGCCTCGGGCCCGCCCGGGGGCATACCAGCAGGCAGGACGGCCTCCCGGCCGCCGATTCGGGCGGGAGGGCCGCACTACCTCCGGCCAATTGCTACCGTTCGACCCGTGAAAGCACTGGTCCTATCAGGAGGCGCGGGCACGAGGCTGCGGCCCATCACCCACACCTCAGCCAAGCAGCTAGTACCCGTGGCGAACAAGCCAGTCCTCTTCTACGGCCTGGAGGCGATCAGGGACGCCGGAATCACCGACGTCGGCATCGTCGTCGGCGACACCGCGCCCGAGATCCAGGCCGCCGTGGGCGACGGCTCGGCGTTCGGGATCCAGACGACGTACATCCGCCAGGACGCGCCGCTCGGGCTGGCGCACGCCGTGCTCGTGGCCCGCGAGTTCCTCGGCGACGACGACTTCGTCATGTACCTGGGCGACAACTTCATCGTGGGCGGGATCAACAACCTGGTCCAGGAGTTCGGGCGCAGCCGCCCGCAGGCCCAGATCATGCTGACCCGGGTCTCGGACCCGCGCGCCTTCGGCGTCGCCGAGCTGGACGCGGCCGGGCAGGTCATCGGGCTGGAGGAGAAGCCGCGGCAGCCCAAGAGCGACCTCGCGCTGGTGGGCGTCTACATGTTCACCCCCGCGATCCACCAGGCGGTGGACCACCTCAAGCCGTCCGGCCGGGGCGAGCTGGAGATCACCGAGGCGATCCAGTGGCTGATCGATAACGGCAAGGCGGTCCGCTCGACCACCATCACCGGCTACTGGAAGGACACCGGCAACGTCACCGACATGCTGGAGGTCAACCGGCTGGTGCTGGAGTCGCTGGAGCCCCGCCAGCTGGGCACGGTCGACGCCGACTGCGAGATCATCGGCCGCGTCGTCGTCGAGGCGGGCGCCCAGGTGAGCGGCTCGCGCGTCGTCGGGCCGGCCATCATCGGGGCCGGCGCCCGGATCACCAGCAGCTACATCGGGCCGTTCACCGCGATCGCGGACGACTGCACGGTGGACGAGAGCGAGATCGAGTACTCGATCGTGCTGCGCGGCGCCTCCATCCAGGGCGTGGGCCGGATCGAGGCGTCCATCATCGGCCACCACGCCGAGGTGACCCCGGCTCCCCGGGTCCCCCGGGCGCACCGCCTGGTCCTCGGCGACCACAGCAAGGTCCAGATCAGCTCATGAGCTCATGGCTGGTTACCGGAGCGCGGGGGATGCTGGGGCAGGACCTGGTCGGGCTGCTGGCGCGCAGTGGCCGCGAGGTCACCGCCCTTGGCCGGGGTGACCTGGACATCACCGACGCGGGGGCCACCTCGGCCGCCATCGACAAGTACCGCCCGTCTGCCGTCGTCAACTGCGCCGCGTGGACGGCGGTAGACGACGCGGAATCGCACGAGGGCGAGGCGCTGCGGCTGAACGGCGACGGGCCGGGCAACCTGGCCGCCGCCTGCGCGCAGGCCGGGGCGATCCTGGTCCAGCCGTCCACCGACTACGTCTTCGACGGCCACGCCACCAGCCCGTACGCGGAGGACGCCCCGACCGGGCCGCGCTCGGCCTACGGGCGGACCAAGCTCGCGGGCGAGCGGGCCGTGCTCGAGGCGCTGCCCGGCTCCGGCTACGTGATCCGGACGGCCTGGCTGTACGGCGCGCACGGGGGCAGCTTCGTGCGCACGATGCTCCGGCTGGCCCGGCGCGGTAACCCGGTCGACGTGGTCGCCGACCAGGCCGGGCAGCCCACCTGGACGGCGGACCTGGCCGCGCAGGTCATCGCGCTGGTCGACGCGGGAGCGCCGGCCGGCGTCTACCACGGGACAAGCTCAGGCGAGACCACGTGGTTCGGGCTAGCCCAGGAGGTGTTCGAGCTCTACGCCGCCACCCAGGAGGGTGCTCCCGCCGAGGCTGGCGCGGCCGGCCGGGACCTGGTGCGGCCCACGACCAGCGCGGCCTACCAGCGCCCGGCGCCGCGCCCGGCCTACAGCGTCCTCGGCCACGACGCCTGGCGCGCGGCCGGGATCGCCCCCATGGGTCACTGGCGCGATGCCCTGCACCGCGCGTTCCCGCAGATCCTGGCGGCGAATCCCGCGTTACGCGGAAGCCCGGAGCTTGCCCGCGAGCTCGGCGCACTCGTCGTAGCGAGGCAGCAGCCCGCGCTCCAGGGCCTCCTGCAGCGACGGCGCGCCGGCGTCCTTGTCCGACAGGACGGGGGCGCCGCCCACCTCCGCCAGCGGCCACTCGATCCCGAGCGCGGGGTCCAGCGGGTTGATGCCGTGCTCGCGGCCGGGGGCGTAGCCGGTAGAGCACAGGTACAGGACGGTCGCGTCGTCGGTCAGCGCCATGAACGCGTGGCCGAGCCCCTCGGCGAGGAACAGCGACTTGCGCTCGGCGTCGTCGAGCCGGACGGCCTGCGACGCGCCGAAGGTGGGCGAGCCCACCCGGATGTCCACCACCACGTCGAGGATCGCGCCGCGCACGCAGCTCACGTACTTCGCCTGGCCAGGCGGCACGTCCGCGAAGTGCACGCCCCGGAGCACGCCGCGCCGGGATACCGAGCAGTTGACCTGCGCGACCTCGAGCGAGTAGCCGAGGTCGGCCGCGAACTCGGCGCCGCGGAAGGCCTCCAGGAAGGTACCCCGGTCATCTGGGAACTGGCGCGGCGCGTAGGTCCACGCGCCCTCGATCTGAAGCGATTCCACCGGCGCATGCTACCGGCCGGCCACCGCCCGGCCCGGCCGAACGACGGGGAAAAGCCGGCTGGCGCGGCCCCGCCCGCATCGCGGGCGGGG
>DATBEM010000269.1:0-7345 GCA_036276115.1 Trebonia sp. | reverse complement strand
GCCCCGGTCCCCCGGGGCGCGCCCGCCGCGTCGTGGCCGTTCGCTTACCGGACAGCCCGCCCCGGCCACCAGGCCCAGCGGCCGATGAGGGCCGTCAGGCTCGGGGAGAAGAACATCGACATGACGAACGCCGCCAGCGCGATGCCGCACGAGACGGCGAACCCGACCTGGGTGAGGATCGAGTTCCCGGCCAGGGTGAGCGACGCGAACGTGCCCGCCAGGATCAGCCCGGCCGCCCCGATGGCGGGCCCGGCGTGGGCGACGGCGCGGGCCGCCGCCTCCCGGGGCGTCGCCCCTTCCTTGGTCTCCTCCCGCAACCGGGCGATCATGAGGATGTTGTAGTCGGTGCCGAGCGCGACCACGAACAGGTACATGTAGACCGGCAGCAGGAACACCAGGCCCGCCTGGCCCGCCAGGGTCTGGAACACCAGCACCGTCGCCCCCAGCGTGGCCGCGAACCCCAGGCCCACTGACACCATCAGGTACCAGGGCGCCACCATGCTGCGCAGCAGCAGGGCGAGGATCAGCAAGATGATGACCGCCGCGATCGGGAACACCACCGCGTAGTCATGGTTCATCGCCTGCTGGATGTCCGCGAACACCGCCGTCGTCCCGCCGACCAGCGCGTACGTGCCCGCCGGGGCAGCCGCGTGGGCGTCCGGGCGGACCTGGTTCTTGACCACGTTGACGGCGCTGGTCGATTGCGGGTCGTCGTTGAGGTACACCGAGTAGAGCATCGTCGCCCCGTCGGCGCTTGGCTGCGACGGCGTCACCAGGCCGACCCCCGGCACCTTCCGCAGCGCCGCCCCGTACGACGTGATCTCGGCCTGCGAGAGCTTGCCCGCGGTGGCGTGCAGGAACACCTGCGTCGGGTCGGTCTCGCCGGGCGGGAAGCCCTTCTCCAGGGTGTGCTCGGCCGTGATCGACTCGGCCGTGGACGGGATGCCCGCCGCCCCGAGGTCGAACGTCGGCTTGAACGAGAACGCCCCGATCGCCAGCGCCACCAGCACCAGGCCCGACACCAGGGCGAACCACGCGGGCCGCCTGCCCAGGGCCGAGCCGATCGCGGCGAACCGCCGCGCCTTGGGCTCGCGCTGCCAGGCCTTGGACGGCCAGAACACGACCGGCCCCAGCAGCGACACCACCGCCGGCACCAGCGTCAGGCCCGCGACCAGGGTGACCGCGACCGCGATGGCCAGCGTCGGCCCGAGTGACCGGAAGATGCTCAGTGACGACAGCAGCAGCGCCAGGAACGCGACGATGACGACCCCGGCCGCCGAGGCGATGACCTCGCCCACCCGGGCGACCGACTGGATCATCGCCTCCTTCTTGTCCTCGCCCAGCCGCAGCCGTTCGCGGTAGCGGAACATCAGGAACAAGATGTAGTCAGTGCCGATGCCGAACAAGACCACGATCAAGATCGTCTGCACGGAGCTGTCGGCGTTCAGGTTGAGCGCCTTGTTCACGTCCGCGATCAGGCCCGTCGCGACCTGCGAGACGATGCCGATCACGATGAGCGGCATGATCGCGATGATCGGGCTGCGGAAGATGATCAGCAGCAAGATGAGGATGAGCAGCAGCGTCGCGCCCCCGACGATCGCCTCGGCCCGGTTCCCCGATTGCTGGCTGTCGAGTTGCTGCGCCGCCGCCCCGGTGACGCCCTCGGTCAGCCCGGTGCCGTTCATCAGCGGCTTGATGTCCGCCCGAAGGGCCTTGATGGCGTTGCCGGCGTCATCGTTGTTGCCGTTGACGACGTTGTCGTCCATCGCCACGGCCGCCGTCGCCACCTGCTTGTTCTTCGCCACCGGCCCCGGTGCGACGGCGAGGATGTTCTTGATGTGCCTGGCGTTCAGGGCGCTGGTGACCCTGGCCACGCTGGCGGTGTCGGCGCTCGTCAGCGGCTTGCCGTCCGGCCGCGAGAACACGACGATGGCCGCCGCGGCGGTCACGTGCCCGGCCTGCGGGTAAGCCTGGTCCTGGAGCGTGTTGGCCCGGATGGACTCATAGTTGCTGGGCAGGAAGCTCGACTCGTTCGACGTCGTCGGCAGCCCGGGCGCGGTCGCGATGACGATGAACGCGATGACGATCCAGGCCCCGATGACCTTCCACGGGTTCCCGACCACGAAGCGCCCGAGCGCGGCGAAGAAGCCACCCCCGCGGCCCTTGCCATCGCCGTTTGTCGCGGCATGCCGTCCCATGCCGGTTAGATTGGTCATTACCGTCCCCTCGTAAGTGTTAACCCCAGGCTGCCCCACCTGGGGTGGCATCGCCTAGTGCGGCACCTCATCACCTGTTAATGACGAATGTCATGCTTATTTGGTGCCTACTGAGAGGGGGCTGAGAAGGCAGCAATCACTCGCGGAGCGTAACTGCAGGCCATGGAGTTTTAGTTTACCTTACGCGCCTTCGGCGGCACTCTCCGCTAAGGGGCGGGCCAGATGAGGCGGCCGTTATGATAGATGGCCGCGATGTAGGAATTGGTGAACCAGCCCGCCGCCCGCGTCGCCGTGATGCTGGCCGGGAGCCCCGCGTACTGGTGCAGCAACGTCACTAGCTTGCCCACGTTCGCCGGGTCGATGCCGCCGAGCGGCTGCCCGGGGGTGGGGTTCTGCCGGACGACCTGCGTCTCGGTGGTCCAGATCGACTCGTTCAGGGTCGTGTCGTACGTCGGCCCGGACAGGCCGGCGGTGTAGCCGACGCACTGGGCGGTGGCGGCCGCCGACGCCGAGCAGTAGTCATAGGCGTGGATCGCGGCCCGCAGCAGGTCCTGCACCGCCGTCGGGTGCGCCTTCGCGAACGCCGGGTTGACCGCCATCGACGCGAGCGAGCTGGGGATGCCGTACTTGACCGGCTGCCACACGGTCACCTTGTCCCCGGCCGCCTTGAGCTGGTTCGGCTCGTTCGACACGAACCCGGTCAGCGCGGCCAGGCCGCCCGCCCGCCGGGGCAAGACGGTCGGGTCGTAGCCCTCGGAGACGACCCGGATCGAGCTCCACTGGACGCCCGCCTTGATCATCATCGCCTCGACGGTGGCCGGGAAGCTGCCCTTGTCGCCCACGATCTTCCCGTTGAGCTGGCTCAGCGCCGTCACGTCGGGGTTGGTCATGAGGATCTCCAGGCCCGCGTCGGAGTAGGAGGCCACGCCCTCGATGTCGATGCCGTTCGCCTGGGCCTGGATCAGGTCCTGCTCAGCGACCGGGGTGATGTCCACCCGCCCGCTGGCCAGCAGCTTGGCGTTCTGGGAGGTGTCGCCGGTGCCGGGCTGGAGGGCGACGTTGAGGCACAGGTCGCTGAAGTAGCCGAGCTTGCTGGCGGCGGCGTACTCCAGGATCGACGCCGACGCCTGCCACTGGTAGCCCGACAGGTACGTGATCGTGCCCGCCGCCCGGTTCTGGGCACAGCGCGCGGCCGAGATGCCGTGCGCGCTGACGCCGCCGGGGCCGCTCGCGCCGCCCCCGCCTCCGCTGGCACTGCCTCCGCTGGCACTGCCTCCGCCGGCCCCCGAGGAGCCGCACGCGGCGGCGGCCAGGGCGGCGGCGACCGCCACGCCGGCCGCGAGCGCGCTCCTGGCCCGGCTCCGTGGGCGCTTGGCCTGGTGGTTCCCGCGCATGGTCACTCCCTGGTGGACTCGTGCCAGCGCAGCGCGCGGCGTTCGACAAGCGTCACGATCAGCAACAGCAGTACTCCCATGACGGCGAGGACCGCCATCGCCGCGTAGACGACCGGCAGCTGGTTGCCGGACGAGGCGGTGGCGATGACGGTGCCCAGGCCGCCCGACCCGCCCGCGGCGGCCATCTCGGCCACGACCGCGCCGATGACGGTCAGCGGGGTGGCGATGCGCAGGCTGGCGAAGATGAACGGCAGCGCGCTGGGCACCCGCAGGTGCCACAGGATCTCCAGCCGCGACGCCCGCACCGTCCGGTAGACCGCCACGATGGCGGCCGGCACCGACCGCAGCCCCGTGGCGGTGTTGATGAGGATGGGGAAGAAGCAGATGAGCGCCGTGATGACGACCTTCGGGACGGCCCCGAAGCCGAACGCGACCACCAGCGCGGGCGCGATCGCCACCAGCGGGGTGACGTTGAGCACCACCGCGACCGGCATGACCGCCCGCCGCGCGACCGCGACCTCGCTCGTCAGCACCGCCAGCGCGAATGCCACGCCGCCGCCGATCGCCAGCCCCAGCGCCGCCTCCCCGAGCGTGGTCCCGGCGTTGCTCGCGTAATACCCGGGATGCCCGGCGAGGCTGGACCAGACCTTCGGCAGTGGCGGCAGCAGGTAGGGCCACGTCCGGGCGGCCCACGTCCACGCCCCGCCGAGGACGGCGAGCAGCACCAGGAACGGCAGCCACAGCCCGGGGTAGAGGAAGCGCGGCCGCGGGCCGGCCGGCCGGCGACGGCCCGGTCGGGGGTCAGGCGGCATCGGGCGCGCTCCAGGCATCCCGCAGCAGGCCCCGGACCCGGTCCTCGTAATCGTGGAAGGGGCCGCTGGCCAGCATTTCGGCGTCCCGGGGGCGAGGCAGGTCAATGTCGACGTGCGCGACGATCCGGCCCGGGTGCGCCGCCATCACCAGCACCCGGTCCGACAATCGCACCGCCTCGGCGACCGAGTGGGTCACGAACAGCGCCGTGGCCCGCTGCAGGGCCCACAACCCCAGCAGCTGGTCTTGCAGGCTCTCGCGGGTCATCTCGTCCAGGGCCGAGAACGGCTCGTCCATCAGCAGCACGTCCGGCGCCAGCGCCAGCGCCCGCACGATCGCGACCCGCTGCTGCATCCCGCCCGACAGCTGCGCGGGCAGCCGGTCCAGGACGTCCCCCAGCCCCGCCCGGCGCAGCAGCCCGGCCGGGTCCGGTGGCTCCCCCCGGCCGGCGGCGCCCCGCCGGGCAGCCCCCCGGTTCACCTTGCGCGGCAGCGTGACGTTCCTCAGCACCGACAGCCACGGCAGCAGCGACGGCGACTGCGGCACGAACCCGATCCGCTTCGCGGCCGCCGCCGCCTGCGGCGTCCCGCCCAGCACGAGCACCGACCCGGCGTCGGGTGCCTCCAGCCCGGCCGCGAGCCGCAGCAGGGTGGACTTCCCGCACCCGCTCGGCCCGATGAGGCTAACGAACGAGCCGGGCGCCACGGCCAGGTCGGCGCCGCCGAGCGCGACCGTGCCGCCGTAGGCCTTCCGCACGCCGGTCAGCTCGATCGCCGGCCCCGCCATCGCACTCATCCCTCACCTCTTATACCAAGCCTCCCGGCACGCTACAGCCGCGAAGCTCCACAACGCGCGACACTCCCGATGAAGTCCCGGCCGGACGGTGAGGAACCGCGCGGGACGGCGCGGGACGGCGCGGGACGGTGCCTAGCCGGAGGCTCGCGCCGTCTTGGTGGCGAGGATCACGCCCGAGCCGTGGGCCAGCTCGACCGACGTCAGGACCGGGGAGCCGAGCAGCGCCGCGCGGACCCGCTGCTGGCTCGCCCGCAGTTGCTCCGGCCATTCCGGCAACGGCGCCATGTCGTCCACCACGAGCAGCCCCCGCGGGGCGAGGGCGGCGATGACGCGGTCGAGGCCGCGGGTCTTCCCGGCCGGGGAGTCGGCGAAGATCAGGTCGAAGCTGCCCGTCCCGGCCTGGGCTTCCGCGTCGAGCTCGGCCAGCGCGTCGCCGCACCGCAGCTCCACGAACGCCGGCCAGTCGCCCCGGGCGGCCAGCGCGGCCGTGTCGGCGCTGGCCTCCACGGTCAGCACCACCACGTCCATCCGCGGCAGCAGCCCCGAGGCCAGCCAGGCGGTCCCCACCCCGGCCCCGGTCCCGAGCTCCAGCACCCGCGCCCCCGGCGGCAGGTGCGCGGCCAGGGCCGCCAGCAGCTGCCCGACCTCCGGCTCGCACGACATCGGGAACCCGGCCGCCCGGGCCCGCTCCGTCGCGTCGGCCACCAACGGCGGCAGGCTGCCTGCTTCTCCGGTCAGTTCCGCGTCCACCCGCCCAGCCTAGACTCCGCCCGTGCCCGTGTCGCCGCCCAGCCCGGGGCCCACCCCGGCTGGCGCCGCCGGGGCGTAGGCCGTGTCCGGCGATCTTCAGCCGTCTCGCCGCCCGCGAAGAAATTGCTACTTGCCCTGCTACCAATTTGCGGTAGTATTCGAGGTAGGAAAATTGTCGACGATGGTGGTCATCCCTACGATCGCCATTCCTGGTGCTGGCGGGAGGTGCGCGGTGGGTGGCTTCGGGACTGCGGGCGGCTTGACCCCGGGCGGCTTGCCCCCGGGCGCCGGCGCGCCGCCCGGCCCAGCCAGGCGTGGCAGCGGCCGGGGGCGCCGGGGTGATCGAGGCGGCGAGCGCGTCCAGGGCGCCCAGGGCCAGAGCGGGCGAAACCAGCACCGCCGGGATCACCCGCACGGCGACCAGGGCCAGGCCGACCAGGGCCAGAGCGGGCAAGACCAGCACCGCCGGGATCGCTCGCCCGGCGATCAGGGCCAGGCCGGCCAGGGCCAGGGTGATCGGCCGGCGCGGCCGGGTGCCCGGGAGGTGCTGGTCCTGAGCCGGGCGTCTGGTCCTGACGGCCGGTGCCCGGGCCGGGATGACGGCGGGGTGCTCGGGGTGCTGGGCCGGTGGGCGGGGGTGGACTGCTGGGTGGCGGGCCGCAAGCTGGCGGTGGCGCGCGAGCTGATCCGGCGGCGCCCCGGCGAGGAGAGCCCCGGCGCCGCGACCGGGCCCGGCCTCCCGTGGGAGTGGGATGACCGCCTCGCCTGCGAGGTCGCCCTGGAGCTGCGGACGTCGGTCCGCGCCGCCCGCAAGCTCCTGCAGGCCGCGTGGGCGCTGGAGGCGCGGCTGCCCCGCATCGGGCAGGCCCTCGATGACGGGCGCGTCGACCTGGCCAGGGCGCGGATGGTGGCCGAGGAGACCGGCGTGCTCCTCGATCCTGCGGCACTCGGCCGGGCCGAGGCCCTGATCGTGGCCGGCCTTAGCCGGTGCCGGACCTGGACCGGGCTCCCGCGCCTGGTCCAGCGGGCCGTCGTCGCAGTCGGCCCTGACGGCGCGGCCAGGCGGCGGGAGAAGGAGGAGCGGGAGAACGCCCGGGTCTCGTCCTGGCGCGAGGCGGCCGGGACCTGCGCCCTGCCCGGCGCCGGCCTGCCCGCCGGCGAGGCCTGCAAGCCCACGCCCACGTGGGCCAGCGCGCCCAGGCCTACCGCGCCGCCGGCGTCGAGCGCCCCCTCGACATCCTGCGCGTCGCCGCCGCCCCGTCGGGCCAGGCATCCCCGGCTCGCCGGTTGCCTCCGCCACATCAGGCCCGCCCGCCTACCCGGCAGCCTCCGCCCGCCCCGGTGCCTCCGCCCGCCCCGGTGCCTCCGCCCGCCTGGGTG
>DATBEM010000268.1:0-10509 GCA_036276115.1 Trebonia sp. | reverse complement strand
ACCGAGTGCACGTGGATGTCGTCCACGGTCGCGCCGCGCGCCCCCGAGAGCTCCTCCTTCGTCGCGTCCGGGGGCGCGCCGAGGCCCGCCGCGGACCGAGCCCCGCCGATGAGCGCCGCCGTGCGCAGCGCCGTCCCCGAGGGCGCGTCCATCTTGTTCGCGTGGTGCAGCTCGATGATCTCGGCTGAGTCGAAGAAACGGGCCGCCTGGGCGGCGAACCGCATCATCAAGATCGCCCCGATCGAGAAGTTGGGCGCGATGAGCACGCGCACCCCGGGGGCCGCGTCAAGCCACGACCGGACCTCGGCCTGCCGGTCGTCGTCGAAGCCGGAGGTGCCCACCACCACGCTGAGGCCGTGCTCCACGCACCAGCGGAGGTTGTCCATCACCGCCGCCACGTGGGTGAAGTCGACCACCACGTCGGCGCCGATCAGCGCGTCGAGCGAGTCGTCCTGGTCAACCTGCGCGAACAGTTCGGTATCGGGCGCGCCCTCGACGGTCGCGCTGGCCTCGCGCCCCATCCGCCCTCGGGCGCCGAGCACTCCTACCTTGATCATCAGGGCCTCCCGCTTGGTCGCTGCCGGTGTCGGCAGGATTCTATGCCCAGGCGTTAGGCTGCCATTATGTGCCGAAGCATCAAGACCCTGCGGCCCCCGTACGCCGATGACGTCACCGACCAGGACATGCGAGCCGCCGCGCTGCAGTACGTGCGGAAGATCAGCGGCTTCCGGACCCCGGCCGCGCGCAACGCGGCCGTGTTCGACGCCGCGGTCGAGGAGATCGCGGCCGCGACCGCCCGGCTGCTCGAATCGCTCGAGGTCCACCCGCAGCACCACCACCAGCACCCGCATGAGCACGCGACCCAGGCGTAGCTCGATCTACGTCAGCTTGTAAGCAATACATAACGGGTAGTAGTTGCTTATGAGGCTGATACTGAACGTTATCTGGCTGGTCCTGTGCGGCTGGTGGATGGCGATTATCTACGCGCTGGCCGGGATCGTCTGCTTCATCCTGATCATCACCATCCCGTTCGGCATCGCCGCCTGGCGGATCGCCGGCTACGTGCTGTGGCCGTTCGGCCGGTCGATTCAGATGCGCAGGGAAGCTGGCGTCGGCTCGCTGATCGGCAACATCATCTGGATCATCCTGGTCGGCTGGGAACTGGCGCTCGGCCACCTGACGGCCGGCATCCTGCTCTGCCTGACGATCATCGGCATCCCGCTCGGGCTGGCGAACTTCAAGCTGATCCCGATCTCGCTGCTCCCGCTCGGCGTCCGGATCGTCCGCTCGGACGAGCTCTACCCCGGCTACTCCGGCGGCCGCCCGGTCGACTACGCCGGCCAGCCGCGGTACTGAGGCGCGCTGCCAACGGCGGACCCGCCAACGGCACGGCGCCGACCCGTTTCGCGTGCGCGCGGCCCGGGGGAGTCGTAACCTGTCGTGCATGGAGGAGACCGACAGCCGAGTCGAGGTTTACGTAACCACGGACACGTCCGAGGCGCCGCACAAGGCGGACGAGCCCCGGCTCTGGGTGATGTACGACGCCGCGAAGCCGGAGGCGGGCAAGCTTTACTTCACCGAGGCCGAGTGGGACGCGTTCGTCCTCGGCGTCAAGGACGGCGAGTTCGACCTCGATGAACACGGCAACCTGCCGCCCGTCCCCGAAGACCAGCGGACGCCCCAGCAGCCGCAGCAGTAGTAAGCAGCAGTAGTAACCCGCCGCGAGGCGCCACCCCGCCGGCGGTCTGGTCTGGTATCGGCCGTGATGTACCAGTTACGCTTAAAATATGGTGCCCCGGGCGCGTCGGCCGATGCTGGATTCCGCGCGGTTCGGAAGGACACCGGTCCAGTTCCTGCTCGTGCTCGCGGCCTGCTGCCTCGTCGCGATCGTCGCCCTGGTGATCGTGGTGGCCCAGCGCGGTCCCGCGCCGGCCCTGGTCGGCCTCGGCCTGGCGGTGCTGCCGATCCCGCTCCTGGTGATCTTGATCCTCTACCTCGACCGGCTCGAGCCAGAGCCACGGGCGCTGCTGGCGGGGATGTTCGGCGCGGGCGCAGGCATCGCGGTGATCACGCTGCTGCTCGGCCGCGCGTTCGGGACCGGCGCGATCACGCCGCCGGAGCTCGGCCCGCACGCGGGGAAGGTGGTCGGGGTCACCGTCGGCGCGGCGATCGGCGGCGCGCTGGCGGCCCAGACCCTCAGCGGCGCCGTGCTGCTGGCGCTGCTGGCCTCGCGCCGGACCGAGATTGACGGGGCCCACGACGGCGTCGTCTACGCCTCCATGACCGGCCTCGGCTTCGCGCTGGTGGCCAACCTCTACGCCTACTCCGAGGCGTGGAACGCCGGCGCCTCGGCGCTGGTCGAGGAGTTCGCCCGGCGCGGGGTGGCCGGCCCGCTGTTCCAGGCGCTGTTCACCTCGATGATCGGGCTCGGCATCGCCTATGCCGCCTCCCGCCGCACCGGCGGGTACCTGGCGATCGCGTTCGGCTGGCTCGCCGCGGTCGCGCTTAACGCGCTCTGGAATCACTCCGTCGCCGCTCGCGGCACGAGCCTGCTGGTCACCTACCTCATCCTCGCCGTGGTCGTGATCGCGGTGATCGTGGTGGTGGTCATCGACCGGCAGCGGGTGGTCGCGATGATCACGATGGCGCTGCCCGACTTCGAGCATCCGGAATTGGTCATGGTGGCCGACGTCCGGATGCTCGCCAGCCTGCGGATGCGCAGGCTCGGCCGGCAGTGGGCGCGGCTGAACCTCGGCGTCGACGGCCGCCGCGCGATGGCCCAGTACCAGCTGGCCGCGACCGAGCTGGCGATGGCCTGCAACCGCAACAGCTTCGGCCGGACAACCGAAGAGGCCTACGCCAGGCACCGGGACGACTCGCTCGACCTGATGCGCGCCGCCGCCGCCGTCGTGCGCGGCAGCGAGCAGCTCTACCAGCCGCCCTGGATCGGCCCCGACGACGCCTCGGTGTTCGTGGCCGGCACCGCCGTCGGCCCGAAATCCCGGCCGACCTGGCCCAACCGCCCGCCAAGCTAACAGCCGAGCCAGCCGGCCAGGCCGGCCAGGCCGGCCACGCCGGCCACGCCAGGCCACGCCAGGCCACGCCAGGCCACGCCGGCTTAGAACAGCGCCGCCTGCCCCTCGGCAACCGCAACCGACGCCGCCCCGCGCCCCCGACGGCCGACCCCGAACGGCGCCCCCTCGTGCTTCAGCAGCCACTCCTTGCGCTCAAGCCCGCCGCCGTAGCCGGTCAGCGAGCCATCCGCGCCGATCACCCGGTGGCAGGGCACGATGATCGAGATCGGGTTGCGCCCGTTGGCGAGGCCGACCGCACGGGAGGCAAGCAGCGACTTGCCGATCGCGGCCGCCACCTCGCCGTAGCTGACCGTCACCCCGTACGGGATCCGGGCCAGCTCCGCCCAGACCGCGAGCTGGAACGCGCTCCCGCTGGGCGCGAGGGCCAGGTCAAACTCGGTCCGGGACCCCGCGAAGTACTCGGCCAACTGCGATGCCGCCACCCCGAAGCCGCCCGGCCGCCGGACCCAGTCCGCCCGCACGGCGGCCGGATGCCCGCCCGTGTCGAGCATGTACAGCCCGGTCAGGGCCTGATCGTTCCCGGTCAGCAGCAGCCGACCGATCGGCGAGTCGACGATGTCATAGCCGGTCGGCAGCCCCGTCTCGGCCGCCACGAAGGGGGTGTTCATGATGCGATCTCCTCGGCCTCGGTGCCAGCTTCGAGTGTTGCCCACAGATGGTGCACGGCGTACGAGCGCCACGGCCGCCACGCCTGCGCCGCACCGGTATCGGACCCCGGCCCGACCGCGTGCCCGAGCGCCCGCAGCGCCCGCAGCACGCCCGCGTCGCCGGGCGGGAACGCGTCCGGATCCGACAGCGCCCGCATCCGGATGTAGCCCGCCGTCCACGGGCCGATGCCAGGCAGCGCCGTCAGCCGCGCCGCCGCCTCGTCCCGGTCGGCCCCGGGGTGCAGGCCGACCGCGCCCGACGCGAGCGCGTCGGCCAGCCCGACCAGCGCCCGCGCCCGCGACCGGGGCATCGGCAGCGTCTCCGGGTCGAGCCCGGCGATCGTCGCCGCGTCGGGAAACACGTGCGTCAGCCCTCCGAGCTCCGCCACCGGCACCGGCGCGCCATGCAGCGCCGCCAGCCGTCCCGCCAGCCGCCGGGCGGCCGCGACCGACACCTGCTGGCCGAGCACCGCCCGGACTGCGATCTCGTCGCCGTCGACCGCCCCGACCGAGCGGCGTCCCGGGCAGCCGACCGCCAGCGGACCGATCACCGGGTCGGCGGCCAGGAAGCCGGAGATCGCCAGCGGGTCCGCGTCGAGGTCGAGCAGGCGCCGGCAGCGCTGCACCGCGGCGGTGACATCGCGCAGGTCAGCCAGCTCGAGCGAGCACTCCACCCAGTTCTGGCCGGGAACGACCCGCAGCCGAGTCACCCCGGGACCGTTCGGGAGACTGATTGTCCTCGCGTACTCGGTCGCGGTGACCACCTCGACTCCCGGCACCGCCCGGGCCGCCAGATACCCGAAGATCCGGGCCAGGTCGATCGGCGGCCGGAACGGCAGCCGCAGGCACAGCGCCCCGGCCGGCCCGGCCGCGTCGGTCGCGCCGTTGGCCCGGTCGCGCCGCCGCGCCGCCCGCTCCCGCAGCAGGCTCGGCGGCGTGTCGTAGACCTCGAGCATGGTCGCGTTGAACTGGCGGATGGAGCTGAACCCGGCCGCGAACGCGATGTCGCCCATCGGCAGCGCGGTCGTCTCGACCAGAATCCGGGCCGTCCGCGCCCGCTGCGCGCGCGCCAGCGCCAGCGGCCCCGCGCCGACCTCGGCCGCGAGCACCCGGCCGATCTGGCGGGGGGAGTAGCCGAGCCGGGCCGCCAGCCCCGGCACCCCGTCCCGGTCGACGATCCCGTCCGCGATCAGCCGCATCGCCCGGGCGGCCACGTCCGACCGGACGTTCCAGTCGGGCGAGCCGGGCGAGGCGTCCGGCCGGCACCGCTTGCACGAGCGGTACCCGGCCTGCTGGGCGGCCGCCGCCGTCGGGTAGAAGGTGACGTTGGCGCGCTTGGGCGTGATCGCCGGGCAGGACGGCCGGCAGTAGATGCCGGTCGTCCGCACGGCAGTGAAGAACACCCCGTCAAACCGGGCGTCCTTGCTCGCCGCCGCATGATAACGCTGATCGTCGTCCATCACGCTTCCACTCAACCACCGCCGCAGCGGCGAAGACTAGCGGAAATCAGACATCATAAATTCAAAATCTTTATATCGAACGGACCGTTGCTCCGCCTTCACGCGCGCCAGAAGTCGTAGGGATCGCGGCCGGCCTTGAACCCGGCCGCCTCGACCACGTCGACCGCGAGCTTGAACCGGTCGCCGACCCGGCGCGGCAGGTGAGCGTCGCTGCCGAAGGAGACCGCGGTGCCGCCTTCCTCTCGCCACCAGCGGATCAGGTCGACCGAGGCGAGCGGCGACTTCGTGTTGACCTCGAGCACCCGTCCGGACGTCGCCAGGGCGCGCAGCACCGTCCGGTACTCGTCCTCGAACGGTTCCTCCCGGTACAGGTGCGCTCCCTTGGGCCAGTACCGGCGGGGGAAGTCGAGGTGGGCGAGGACCTGGAACAGGTCGCTGCCCTCGATCAGGTCGACCAGCTCGGCGAAGTAGTACCGCATCACCGCGTCGTCCGGCATCTCGCCGAACAGCGCGTCCGCCGCGACCAGGCGGCCCTTGTACGGGACCGCGTGCAGCGAGCCGAGGACGCGCTCGAACGCGTGGCCGCGCACGATCGCGCCCGCGCTGGCGCCGAACAGGTGCGGCTCGCCCGCCTCGACCCCGGCCAGGATGCGCAGGTTCGGGAACCGTTGCCTGCACTCCTCGATCGACGCCATGTAGCCGGTCACGTCGAGCGGCCTGATCCGGCTCCACCAGCGGTGATCGGTCGCGACCTCGACGATCGCGTCGCCCGGGGCGCTGGCGGTGAACTCGAGGTGCTCGGTAAACGCGATCGCGGGCAGCCCGATCGCGACCGCCTGCTCGCAGCTGCGCACCATCGACGCGTCCGCCGGCGTGTCGTACGACCACTCGGTATGTACGTGATTGTCGGCAGGAAGCACGCTGGCAATTCTATCGGTGTGCCGCCTACCAGCGGTCGTCGCGGTCCTTGGCCGAGGTGATGACGTAGATCTCGCCGGTCCGGCGCGCCTCCGGCGGCGCCTGCCCGGGGGCGCCAGGGACGGCGCCGGGCCCGCGGCTGCCGGCCTCGCCCGCGGGCACGATCGCGCCGCTCTTCTTGCCCGACTTCACCAGCCGGTCCCAGCGCTCTTCCCAGTCGGTGACGTCGCCGCCGCAGGCGTTGACGTAGGCGATGAGCACCGGCAGGGTCGGCAGCCGGAGCCCGCCCGCCGCCGACGCCAGCGTCCGCATCGTGTAGTGCGACTTCTCCGCCATGTCGGGGTAGTCGAGTTCGACCTTGGCCCGCAGCACCCGCAGGTCGCGCGCGAACGCGGCGACGTTGTCGGTCTCGATCGCCGCGATCACGCCCTTGCTGCCGGGCGGCGGGTCGGGCAGCGCGCTGTCGCGCTGCTTGATGACCGGGCCGCCCGCGTAGCCGGACGAGCCGGCGGACCGGGGGTCGCCCGCCATCGGATCCCCCACCCGGCCGAACGAGCCGGTGCCGCGCATCCCGGGACCGTGGCCGCCGGGCGCGCCGTAGCGCGGGTCGCCCTGACCTGGGTGCGGCTGGCCCGGATAGGACTGCCCGGGGTACGGCTGGCCGGGATACTGCTCGCCGGGATACTGCTGGCCTGGATATGGCTGGCCCGGGTAAGGCTGGCCCGCTTGCGCCTGTCCGTGGAACGGCGGCTGGCCGGCCCCCGCCCAGCCCTGGCCGGGCGCCTGCCCGGCCGCCTGCCAGGCAGCGGTGTTCTTGAATCCCGGGCCGTACTGGGCGCCGGAATGCGGGGCGCCCGCCGCCCATGCCCCCTGGCCGGGCGGCCAGCCCTGGCCGGCGTCGGGCCCGGCCGCCTGCCACGAGCCGGTGTTGTGCGCGCCCGGGGGGAACTGCGCTCCAGCGTGAGGGGCGCCCGCCGCCGAGTGGTCCTGTCCTTGACCGGGGCCTGCGGCCTGCCACGACCCGGTGTTCCTGGGGTCCTGCGCCCCCGCGTGGGTGGCGCCCGCCGCCCACGCCCCCTGACTTCCCGCAGGCGGAGCTCCCGCTACCCATTCGGCCTGGGCCCCGGCCTGGGGGGCGCCCGGCGCCCAGCCCGCTTGGGCTCCGGCGTGAGAGGTTCCCGCCGCCCATGCCCCCTGGCCCTGGCCTTGGCCGGGCGGCCAGCCCTGGCCGGCGTCGGGCCCGGCCGCCTGCCACGAGCCGGTGTTGTGCGCGCCTGGGGCGTATTGCCCGGGTCCCGCCGCCCAGTGCTGCTGTCCTTGACCGGGGCCTGCGGCCTGCCACGACCCGGTGTTCCTGGGGTCCTGGGCACCCGCCTGGGGGCCGCCCGCCGCCCAGTCCTGTCCCTGGCCCGGGCCGCCCTGCCAGCCGCCAGGCGCGCCTGCCCAGCCCTGGCCGGCCGCCCAGTCCTGTCCCTGACCGGGCGGGACTCCGCCCGCCGCCTGCCATGACCCGGTGCCGTAGACGCCCGGGTTCGGCTGGCCCTGCCCGCCCGGCCAGCCCTGGCTTCCGGCCCAGCCTGCTCCCGGTGCGGCCTGCCACGATCCTGTGTTCCTGGGGTCCTGGCTGTACTGGGGGTGCCCGGTCGGCCCGGGGCCGGTCTGCGCGTGCCCGGCCGGCCCGTGGCCGGCATAACCCGGTCCCGAGGCGGGCCCGGCCGCCTGCCAGCCGCCGGTGCTCCCGACCCCCTGGCCGAACTCTCCCGGCGCCTGCGGGCTCTGCGCATAGGAACTGGGTCCGTACTGGCCCTGGCCGAACTGCGCCTGCCCGTGCTGGCCCGGATTTCCCGAGGGGTACTGACCGGGCTGGCCGGGTCCGAACCCCGCCTGCCGGTCCGGCCCGGCCCGGTACTGGCCCGGGCTGGCCGATCCGTAATGGCCGGGCTGGCCGTGCCCAGGCTGGCCCTGCCCAGGCTGGCTCTGAGCGGACTGGCCCTGCCCGGGCTGGCCGGACGGGCCGTACCCGTTCGGCCCGAACGCGTCCGGGCCGCCCCCGGGGTGCCCGGGTCCATACCACGCCTGGCCCGGCCCCGGCTGTGACTGCCCGGCCGACGGTCCCCGCCCGGACTGCTGCGGCCCCTGCTGGCCCGCCCACGCCGCTCCAGGCGCCGAGGAGGCGGCGGACGGGTCGGCGGTCGGCCACTGCTGTCCCGGTCGCGGGTACCCGGGCGCCTGCCCGGCCCGGCCACCCTGCCCGCCCCGGCCGCCGGGACCCGGCCGCCGGGGCGGCCGCGGCCCGACGCCGTCGGCCCGTCCGCCCGCCGTCTGGTCGTATTCGCCGCCGTAGCTGCGGGACGGATCGGGGCGTGGACCCCGCGGGGCAGTGGGGACGCCGTTGCGGGGAACCCGCCGCCCGTTCGACACCATGGTCTCCTCCACCGTCGGGCGGGCGCGGCTGGCCGCCTGCGGTCGGGGACGGTCGTTGGCCGGGCCGCGGCCGTCTGGCTGCCCGCGTCCGGGGCGGGGCCTCGGGCGGCCGCCCGCCGGGAACGCAGTCGAGTCTTCCGGCCTGCCCCACGCACGGTTCGCGGGGCCGGCGTCGCGCGGCCCGGGGCGCGCCGATCCGGGCGGGAACCCTGGTCGTGACGGCATGCCGCGGTCCGGGCGGCTGCGGGGCCCGGGCGGCATGTCGGCCGGCCGGGGGCGATCGCTGGTGCGGCCCCGGTAGCCGGGATCGACCGGGTAGGCGCCCGCATCGAGGGTGGCGCCGGCCAGCTGGTCGTCCGGCGGGTAACCGTCGCCGTAGGCGGCTTCCGCGGCCCAGCCGCGCGCGCCACGGCCAGACTCGCCCTGACGATTCACCCGCTACCTCCAGACCCAGAGCGTGTTCGCCGCGCGCAGAGTCCGGCCAGCGTTGCGGCACTCGCCTTGCAGTCGAGTGTAGGGCGGCCGGGTCGCCGGGGCATGGCCGACGGCCAATTGGTCTGATTCGACACTTTTTTATTACGGCGGGCAGTGGCCCCGGCTGATGGTGTTCTGAGCGCGTTTGACGCGTTACCCTGGGTTTGAAGGGTACGAGCACTTCGGCCCGCGCCCACGGCTTGCTGCGTCGATGCGCAGCGAGCGGATCGCAACGCGTGCGGAGCGGCCATCGTGGCATGGATCGTCTGGCTGATCGTGGCGGCGGTACTCGGCGTGGCCGAGCTGGCGACAACCACGTTCGCGCTCGGCATCATCGCGGTCGGCGCGCTCGTCGCCGCCGCCGTCGGCGCGACCCACCTGAGCCTCCCCTTCCAGCTCCTCGCGTTCGTCATCGCCTCGGCGGCGGGCCTTGGCTTCGTGCTCCCGATCGCCCGGCGGCACCTGAGGCAGCCGCCGGTGCTGCGGACCGGACCCGCCGCGCTGGTCGGCAAGCGGGCCCAGGTGCTCGAAGAGGTCACCGAGCACGGCGGCCGGGTCCGCATCGGGGGCGACGTCTGGTCGGCCCGCTCTTACGACGAGACGCTGGTCATCCCGGCCGGCTCCGCCGTCGACGTCATGCAGATCGAGGGCGCTACCGCCCTCGTTTACCCACGGGAGTAGCCATGGTCATAGCGGAGATCATCATCGCGGTGGTGATTGTCCTCGCCGTCCTGCTGACGGTGGTCCGCTCCGTGCGGATCATTCCGCAGGCGCGCGCCCGCAACGTCGAGCGGTTCGGCCGGTACCGCAAGACCCTGGAGCCGGGGATGAACTTCATCATCCCGTTCGTCGATCGTGTGAAAGCCCAGATCGACCTGCGCGAGCAGGTCGTCGCGTTCACCGGCCAGCCGGTCATCACCGAGGACAACCTGGTGGTGCTGATCGACACCGTGCTGTTCTTCCAGGTCACCGATGCCAAGGCGGCGGACTACGAGATCGTTGACTACATCGGGGCGATCGAGCAGCTGACGGCGACCATGCTCCGGTCGGTCATCGGGTCGATGGACCTGGAGCAGACGCTGACCTCCCGGGACAGGATCAACACGGCGCTGCGCGGCGTCCTTGACGACGCCTCGGGCAAGTGGGGGATCCGCGTCACCCGGGTGGAGATCAAGGCGATCGACCCGCCGAAGTCCGTCAAGGAGGCGATGGAGAAGCAGATGAAGGCCGAGCGGGAGAAGCGCGCCGCGATTCTCACCGCCGAGGGCGTCCGCCAGTCGAAGATCCTGACCGCCGAGGGCGACAAGCAGAGCGAGATCCTGCGGGCCGAGGGCGACAAGACGGGCGCCGTCCTGCGCGCCGAGGGTCAGGCCGAGGCGATCTCGCAGGTCTTCCAGGCGATCCACACCAACGACCCCGACCCCAAGCTGCTCGCCTACCAGTACCTGCAGACGCTGCCGCAGATCGCGGCAGGCCCGGGCAACACGTTCT
>DATBEM010000267.1:0-25118 GCA_036276115.1 Trebonia sp. | reverse complement strand
TCGACGACTAGCACACGTCCTTTCATGGGCCCCATCGTTCCATGTATCCGGCTCCAAGTAGAGCACCAGCGGCGACAGACGGTAACGTCCGCCGCGATCCCTCGCCCAGCATGCGCACCTTACCCCTTTTTACCAGTTCGGTACTAGCCAACTGGGCAAACGCCGCCCGCCGCGGCCGCGCGGGGCCCCGCCGGGCCGGCCGCTGCGCGCTCCGGCCGCCCGGGCCGCCGGGCCGCCCGGGCCGCGCCGGAATGGAATTGCGCGCGACGCCGCTACGCAATTGCGTATTGTCGGCCCCAGCCGCCCCCGGGGCGCCCCCGAAGGCCGCGCCCGGCGCCCCCGGGATAACTTGCGATCGCTCCCTTTGATCTGGGACAACGATTGACCTGTCCGGTTTGGTGGCATTATGCACCCTATGGCGAATCGGCCCGTCAACGCCGGCCGGCCGGGCACGAAATAGCAGGAAAAGCGGCTATTCGGCTTGACGGAATTGCGTCGCGGGCCAAAAGTCCATCGAGCCGGGCATACCATCACAAGCAGCGGGAATGCTGTGCGGAGCGGTACGCGGTGCCCCGAGCCGGGCGCCGGGGAACGGAGGGGCGACGTGGACCGAGCAGGCTCACGATGTGTCCAAAGTCTCTCTCGCCGACGGGCGGCTACTGGTCGGCGTGGCGTTTCTCGTCGCGGCCGGACATCGATGACAACTACCTTCTCCGCAGGCCGTTTCGATGGGCGTGCGGGCGGTAGTTAATTGCCGCGAACGATCAATATCAGACGAAAATGCTATGGGGAGGGACGGCAACCATGAGTAACTACAGCCAGGAATCCGGCGGGGACTACAACCAGGGCCAGGACGACAGCCAGTACGGCGACCAGGGGAACCAGAACCAGGGCCAGCAGGACCAGGGCCAGCAGGACCAGGGCGGCTACGGCCAGGACCAGAACCAGGGCGGGTACGGCCAGGACCAGGGCCAGCAGGGCGACCAGGGCCAGCAGGGCGGCTACGGCCAGGACCAGGGGAACCAGGGCGGCGGCTTCGGCGGCTCGGACCAGGGCGGGTACGGCCAGGATCAGGGCCAGCAGGGCGACCAGGGCCAGCAGGGCGGGTACGACCAGGGGAACCAGGGCTCGGGCGGCTACGGCCAGGACCAGGGCCAGCAGGGCGGCTACCAGGGCGGCGACAGCCAGGACCAGCCGGGCGGCTACCGCCAGGAGCGGGAGCCGCAGGACGGCGACCAGGGCCAGCAGGGCGGCTACGGCGACCAGGGCCAGCAGGGTAACCAGGGCCAGGGCCAGAACCAGAACTGGTAGCCGGGGGTAACCCGGCTCCGGCGGGGCGCCGCGCGGCATCGCCGCGGGCGCCCCGCCGCGCGTTTCCCGCGTGCCCGCCGGCACCGATACAGTTCCGGTCATGGCGGACCAACCGTTGACCACGATCGTCGAGGCGGGCTGGGCGCGGGCACTGGCGCCCGTAGCGGACGACATCACGAAGATGGGCGACTTCCTCCGGCAGGAGATCGCGGCCGGGCAGGCCTACCTGCCCAGCGGCGACAACGTGCTGCGCGCCTTCAAGCAGTCGTTCGCCGACGTGCGGGTGCTGATCGTCGGCCAGGATCCCTACCCGACCCCCGGGCACCCGGTGGGCCTGAGCTTCTCCGTCGCCCCCGACGTCCAGCGGATCCCGGGCAGCCTCCTCAACATCTTCAAGGAGTACTCCGCCGACCTGGGCTACCCGCGCCCGGCCAGCGGCGACCTGACCCCCTGGACCGAGGGCGGTGTCCTGCTGCTCAACCGCGTCCTCACCGTCCGGCCGGGCAAGCCCGGCTCGCACCGGGGCAAGGGCTGGGAGACGGTCACCGGCCAGGCCATCGCGGCCCTCGCCCAGCGCCACGAGGAGGGCAGCCCGCTCGTGGCCATCTTGTGGGGCCGCGACGCCCGGACCCTCGCGCCCATGCTCGGCCGGGTGCCGCTCATCGAGTCCGCGCACCCCAGCCCCATGGTCAAGGGGGGCGACTTCTTCGGCTCGCGGCCGTTCTCGCGGGCGAACCAGCTGCTGGCCGACATGGGGGCGGACCCGGTCGACTGGAAGCTGCCCTGACTGGCCGCTCCGGCGGCCAGGAAGTACCCACGTGGCCGGGCCGCCGCCGCATCGCGGCCTGGCTCGGCTGCTTCGCGCTGTACGCCGGGGCGGTCGCCCTCTTCGCCGGCGGCGAGGATGCCATCTGGGGCATCTGGGCCGCCGGCGCCTACGCGATCGCCGCCGCCCTGCTGCGCCTGGGGGCCGACGGCCCCGGCGAGCGCTGGTGGCCCGCCCTCACCGTCGCCGTGGCGGGAACGCTGGTTGGCCCGTTCCTGTACCTCGCGGCCAGCCGGCCGGACCCGGCCGAGGTCACGGTGATGACCCGCGGCGCGGCCTACCTGCTGCACCACGGGACCCCGTATCTCCCGCTCGGCCAGCTGACCAGCTGGACCTCCTACAACCCGTACCTGCCGCTCATCGACCTGCTCGGCCTGCCCCGGGCAGCCGGGCTGGCCGCCCCCCTCGGTGATCCTCGCGTCTATACCGCGCTGCTGACGACCGCGCTGACCGCGGCCGCGTTCGCCCTTGTCACGGCCCGCCCGGCCGGCGCGCCAACCGCGCCGGGCGCTGAAGACGCGGGTGCCGCGGGTGCCGCGGGTGACAGCGAGCCGGGACGCTCGGCCGACTGGGCGCGGGTCGCACGGCTGACCGCGATCGGCGTCACGTCGCCAGTGATCGGCTTCCAGCTCGTGCTGGGCATCACCGACCCGCCGATCATCGCGCTGACCTGCCTGGCGCTGGCCTGCCTGAGCCGGGGGTGGCTGACGCGGGCGGCGGTCGTGATCGCGGTCGCCTCCGCCAGCAAGTACACGGCCTGGCCGCTGGTTCCCGTGTTCGCGGTCATGGCGTGGGCGCGCTACTCCCCTGGGCGGGCCGTCCGGCTGACGGTGACGACGCTCGCGGCCGCGGCCGCCCTTGCCCTGGCGGCCGCCCCGAACGCGCTGTCCGACACCGCCTCGGTCGCCGCGAACACGCTCGACTACCCCCTCGGCCTCACCAAGATCAAGACCGTCGCCGCCAGCCCGCTGCCCGGCCACCTCATAGCGAGCACCGGGCACGCGGGCCACACGATCGCGGTCGCGCTGCTGCTCCTGGCGGGGCTTGCGTTCGCGGCCTGGCTGGTCCTGCGCCCGCCACGGACGCAGCGGGCCGTCGCCATCCGCCTCGTCGTCGCCTACACGGCGATGTTCACCCTGGCCCCGGCGACCCGCTACGGCTACTACATTTACCCGCTGGCCCTGCTGGCGTGGAGCTTCCTGTCGGTGCCGCCCGACGAGCGTCAGGAGCCGGTGCGCCAGGAGGCCAGGTAGTCCTGCTGGGCCGGGGTGAGGGCATCGATCTGGGCGCCCAGGACCGCCAGGACCAGGCGGGCCGCCTCGGCGTCGAGCTCAGCCGGGACGGAGTGCACGTCGGGCGACAGCTTGCCGGCGTTGCGGGCCAGCCACGCCAGCGTCAGCGCCTCGATGCCGAACGCCAGGTCCATGACCTCCGGCGGGTGGCCCTCGGCGGCCACCACGTTGACCACGCGGCCCTCGGCCAGCAGCAGCAGGCGGCGGCCGTCGGGCAGTTCGTAGGCGTCGCAGTAGGGGCGGACCTCGGGATGCTCGGCGACGGCGAGCTCGGCCAGGCCCCGGACGTCGATCTCGACGTCGAAGTGGCCGGCGTTGGCCAGCACCGCCCCGTCGCGCATGACCGCCATGTGCTCGGGCGTGATGACCTCGGCCGAGCCGGTCGCGGTGATGAACACCTCGCCGAGCGGGGCGGCGTCCGCCAGCGGCAGCACCCGGAAGCCCCGGAGCACCGCGTCCAGCGCCCGGACCGGATCGACTTCGGTGATCACGATCCGCGCGCCGAGGCCGCGGGCGGCCTCGGCGATACCGGTCCCGCACGGGCCGAAGCCGGCCACGACCACCGTCTTGCCCGCCAGCAGGATGCCGCTGGCCCGCAGCAGCCCGTCGATGACGGACTGGCCGGTCCCCCGCAGGTTCTCCATCAGCCGGGTCGAGGGAGTATCGCCCGCGGCGACCATCGGGAACGCCAGCGCGCCTTCGGCCGCCATCCGCCGCAGCCGCAGGACACCGGTCGTGGTCCCCTCGCAGCCCGCCTTGACCTGCTCGAGGTGCGCCGCCCGCTCGGTATGGAGGGTCTGGACGAGGTCCCCGCCGTCGTCGATCACGAGGTCGGGTCCCGCATCGCCCAGCGCGAGGGCGATGTGCTGGTAATAGGTACGGCGGTCGACGCCGGCCCGCGCGTACACCTCCATGCCGTCGACGGCCGCCAGGGCGGCGGCCACCTCGTCCTGGGTGGACAGCGGGTTGGAGGCCGCCAGCCGGACGCGGGCGCCGCCCGCCCGCAGCGCGGTGACGAAGACCGCGGTCTCCGCCGTCACGTGCAGGCAGGCGGCGATGGTCATGCCCCGGAACGGCTGGTCCGCCGCGAACCGCCCGGCGAGGCCGGACAGCAGTGGCATCGCCCGGGCCGCGTGAGACGCCCGCCGCTCCCCGAGCCCAGCGAGCCCGGGGTCGGCGATGTGCTGGTCAGGCAAGATATTTAGTACCGGTAGTGGTCGGACTTGTACGGGCCCTCGACGGGGATGCCGATGTAGTCCGCCTGGTCCTTGGTGAGCTTGGTCAGCTTGACGCCGAGGGCGTCCAGGTGGAGGCGGGCGACCTTCTCGTCCAGGTGCTTGGGCAGCGTGTAGACCCCGACCGGGTACTGCTCGGTCTTGGTGAAGAGCTCGATCTGCGCCATCACCTGGTTGGTGAAGCTGTTGCTCATCACGAAGCTCGGGTGGCCGGTCGCGTTGCCCAGGTTGAGCAGGCGGCCCTCGGACAGCACGATGATCGTGTGGCCGTCGGGGAAGATCCACTCGTCGACCTGCGGCTTGACGTTGATCCGCTTGATGCCGGGGGTGGCGGCCAGGCCGGCCATGTCGATCTCGTTGTCGAAGTGGCCGATGTTGCCCACGATGGCCTGGTGCTTCATCTGTGCCATGTGCCCGGCGGTGATGATGTCCTTGTTGCCGGTCGTGGTGACGAAGATGTCGGCGTAAGGGAGCGCCTCTTCCAGGGTGATGACCTGGTAGCCCTCCATGGCGGCCTGCAGCGCGCAGATCGGGTCGATCTCGGTGATGATGACCCGGGCGCCCTGGCCCCGCAGCGAGTCGGCGCAGCCCTTGCCCACGTCGCCGAAGCCGGCCACGACCGCGACCTTGCCGCCGATGAGCGTGTCGGTGCCGCGGTTGATGCCGTCGATGAGGCTGTGGCGGCAGCCGTACTTGTTGTCGAACTTGGACTTGGTGACCGAGTCGTTGACGTTGATGGCCGGGAACTTGAGGCTGCCGTCCCGGTGCATCTCGTACAGGCGGTGGACGCCGGTCGTGGTCTCCTCGGTGACGCCCTTGACGGACTCGACCGTCTGGGTCCACTTGCCGGGCGCGTCGGCCAGGGAGTTGCGGAGGCGGTCGAGGATGACGACCCACTCCTCGGAGTCACCCTCGGCCGGGCTGGGCACCGCGCCGGCGAGCTCGTACTGCGCGCCCTTGAGGACGAACAGGGTCGCGTCGCCGCCGTCGTCCAGGATCATGTTCGGGAACTGCCCGTCCGGCCAGGTCAGCGCCTGCTCGGTGCACCACCAGTACTCTTCCAGGGTCTCGCCCTTCCAGGCGAAGACGGGGGTGCCCTTCGGGTTTTCCGGGGTGCCGTCGGGGCCGACCGCGATGGCGGCGGCCGCGTGGTCCTGGGTGGAGAAGATGTTGCAGCTCGCCCAGCGGACCTCCGCGCCCAGCGCGACGAGGGTCTCGATGAGGACAGCGGTCTGGATCGTCATGTGCAGCGAGCCGGTGATCCGCGCGCCGCGCAGCGGCTGGGAGTCCGCGTACTCGGCCCGGGTCGCCATCAGGCCGGGCATCTCGTGCTCGGCGAGCTGGATCTCCTTGCGCCCGAAGTCCGCGAGGCTGATGTCGGCGACCTTGTAATCAGTGCTCATGCACGAAGCTCCTCTGTCGATGGCATTGGCAACGAGTCCGACGCTACGGGATGCGGGTCGCGTGCGCACGTCCGAGAGGCCGTTCCTGACGAAAGATTGTTAGAATCGACCACATGCGTATCTCGGAGGCCGCCGCGCGGCTCGGCCTGTCCCCTCGCATGCTCCGCTACCGGGAAGACCTAGGGCTTCTTCCCCCGCTGCGCGACCGCCTAAGCAGCCGCCATGACCGGGCCGCCCGCGAGCACGGCCCCGGGCACCGCCAGTTCACCGAGGCCGACCTCGACGCGATCACCACCGCCATGGCGCTGGAGCAACGCTATGACATCACCCCGGCCGCGCTCGCGTTCGGCCTGCGGGTGCTCACCGAGCCTGCCGTCCGCGCGGCCGTCGCCGACCTCGGCCGCAAGACCGGCCACGTCCCCGCGACGCCCGGCCGCGCCCTGGACTTCGAGAAGGAGCGCGCGCTGCGCTGGCTGGGCACGCCGACGCTCCCGCGCCGCTAAGCGGGGCGCTCTGCTGGCGGGGCGCTCTGCAGGCGGGGCGGCTGGCCACTGGCCCTGCTGGCTACTGGCCCTGCTGGCTACTGGCCGGGCGAGCCGGGCGCCCGGCCCGTCGGGCGGCGCAGGCGCCGCAGCCGGCTGCGGCCGCGGCGCACGACCTGGACCGAGGGGTCGGTCCCGTCGATGGCGTCGGGCTGGTAGATGTCCGGCTCCAGGTAGATCGTCTCCGCGATCGGGACCGCGGCCCGGATGCGGCCCTCGGCCGTGTTGATGCCGACGGCCAGCTCCCGCGCCGTCAGGGACTCGTCCACCGCGATCTTGGCCGCCACCAGCAGCGATTCGGGGCCGATGTGCGACGTGCGCAGGTGGATCAGCCGGAATCCCTCCGGGCCGCCCTCCAGCGCCGCGACGACCTGCGCCGACACCTCCTCGGTGGCGGACTCCCCGATCAGCAGGCTCTTGGTCTCGTACCCGACGATGAAGGCCGCGCAGGCCAGCAGCGTGCCGATGCACACGGAGCCGACGCCGTCCCATTCCTCGTTCCCCGTCAGCTGCGACAGCAGGATGCCGAGGAACGCGAACGTCAGGCCGAGCAGGGCGGCCGTGTCCTCCAGGAGCACGACCGGGAGCTCCGGGGTCTTGGTGTGGTGGACGAACGACCGCCAGCCATGCTCGCCCCGGGACTCGTTGGCCTCGCGGATCGCGGTGCGCAGCGAGAACCCCTCCAGGATCACCGACAGGCCCAGCACCACGTAGGCGACGACGGGCGAGTCGAGCTTGCCCGGCTGGATGATCTTGTGGATGCCGTCGTACAGCGAGAAGGCGGCGCCGACGGTGAACAGCATCACCGCGACCACGAAGCCGTAGAAGTACCGCTCGCGGCCGAAGCCGAACGGGTGCTCGGTCGTCCGCGCCCGCCGGGACCGCCCCCGGCCGATCAGCAGCAGCACCTCGTTGCCGGTGTCGGCGACCGAGTGAATGGACTCCGCCAGCATCGAGGCCGAGCCCGTGAACAGGAAGGCGATGAACTTCGCGATCGCGACGCCCAGGTTCGCGGCGAGCGCCGCGACGACCGCATTCAACGTCCTAGCCCGCCTGCTCCGTCAGGTCCTTCAGGTCCCCGATCGCGGCGATCGCCAGCGGGTCGATCCCGCCCGCGATGCCGAGGTACACCGACGCGTAGTCGGCCAGCTGGACCACTCCCGCGAGCTTGCGCAGCGAGTGCTCGCCGTCCATGGCCAGCTCGGACACGTCGATCCCGCGCGCGTTGGCGAGCGAGGCCGACGCCCGGCGGCTCGCGGTCACCGGCGCCAGCTCGTCCTCCTCATCCGCGATCAGGACCAGCCGCAGCACCAGCGAGCCGCCGTCGGGGCCGTCGAGGGAGCCGAGCATGTCCAGCGAGTCGAGGGAGTCCAGGGACTCCAGCGAGTCGGGGAACTCGCCGGCCAGCGGGTCCTCCACCGACGGGAAGTCCGGCTCCGGGCGCGGCGCGAACGGCCCGTCGAAGACCGCGACCTGATCGCGGCCGATCGCCGGCAGCAGGCCCGGCAGGGCCGGGTACTTCGCGTTCGCGGCGAGCTGGGACACGAACCGCCGGGCGGCGGCGGCCGCCAGCGGCGATCCGCCCCAGATCACCGGCAGCGTGCCGACGAGGTCGAGCGCGAGGGACTTGCCGGGGTTGACGAACGACTCGCTCGACGGCCGGCACTGGTGCGACACGTCCTCCAGGACGGTCGCGGCGGCCTCGTAGCCGTCCGGGCCGACCGTGACCAGGCCGAGCCGCTCGGCCACGACGAGCAGCGGGACCGTCAGGGTCCACAGCGAGGACCGGGCCGTGCAGGCCGACGTCACCGCGATCACGGTGCCTCGCGCCTGCGTCGCGATGTGGGCCACGGGCGAGCCTGGCGGCGCGACGGCGATGATGTCGCAGCCACGCCGGGCCGCCTCGCGGCCGGCCGACACGACCTCGGCCGTGTGGCCCGAGCTCGACGTGGCGATGAGCAGGTCGGCCGCGCCGACCCAGCCGGGCAGGGTGCCCCCGCTGATCGTCAGCACCTGCACCGGCGCGGCGGCGCCGCACAGGGCGGCGAGGATCTCGCCCGCGAGCGCGCCTGCCCCGGCCCCCGCCACCACGATCGAGCGAGGCCGGGCGTCCGGGCGCAGTGCCCCCAGGTCGGCCTCCTCGCACGCCCGCAGGGCGGTGCGCACCTGGGCGGCCGACGAGGCAACCTCCCGCAGCATGCCGCCCGGGTCACCCGCCTCCACCAGCTCGGGGTCATCCAGGCGGTACGCGGCGAACGCGGCCCCGCCGTGCGGCGTCGTCACTCAGGACTGCCTGGGGACGACAGCGTCTCGCGCGCCTCGTCAATGAGCAGGACGGGGATGTCGTCGCGAACTGGGTAGGCGAGCCCGCAGCCGGTGCACACCAGCTCGCTCGCCGCCTCGTCCGGCCGCAGGCTGGAGCGGCACTTGGGGCAGGCGAGGATCTCTAGCAGCCAGTCATCGATGTTCATGGTCATCTACTCCGAAGTACCCCTGATCAGGCCGAGCACCTCATCGCGGAGGGCGGCCATCGCGGGCTCGTCGCTCGCCTCGACGTTGAGCCGCAGCAGCGGCTCGGTGTTCGACGGGCGGACGTTGAACCACCACGTGTCGCCGTTCACGGTTAGCCCGTCCAGGGTGTCGAGGGTGACGCCCGACCGGTCGGAGTACCGGGCCTTGATCTTCTCCATCGTGGCGGCCTGGTCGGCCACCTCGCTGTTGACCTCGCCGCTGGCGGCGTAGCGGGCGTAGCGGGCCAGCAGCTCCGACAGCGGCTGGTCGCCGCCGCCGAGGGCCGCCAGCGTGTGCAGCCCGGCCAGCATGCCCGAGTCGGCGAACCAGAAATCCCGGAAGTAGAAGTGCCCCGAGTGCTCCCCGCCGAAGATCGCGGTCGTCTCGGCCATCTTCGCCTTGATGAACGAGTGGCCGACGCGGGTGCGGACCGGGATGCCGCCGTGCTCGGTGATGATCTCGGGGACACCACGGCTGGTGATGAGGTTGTGGATGACCGTCGCGCCGGGCTCGCGGGCCAGCTCGCGGGTCGCGATCAGGGCGGTCAGCACTGACGGGCTGACGATCTCGCCCCGCTCGTCCACCACGAAGCAGCGGTCGGCGTCCCCGTCGAACGCCAGGCCGACGTCGGCCTGGTGCTCCAGGACGGCCCGCTGCAGGTCGCGGAGGTTGGCCGCCTCGATCGGGTTGGCCTCGTGGTTCGGGAACGTGCCGTCGAGCTCGAAGTACAGCGGCACCAGGTCGATCGGCAGCCCCGCGAAGACGGTGGGGACCGTGTAGCCGCCCATCCCGTTGCCGGCGTCGACGACCACCTTCAGCCGGCGGATGCCCGACAGGTCGACCAGCTGCTTGAGGTAAGCGGCGTAACCGGGCAGCAGGTCCTCGTCGGTCACGGTCCCGGCCGGCTTGTCCGCCACCGGCACGCCGGCCTCCACCAGCTGCCTGATCTCGGCGAGGCCGGTCTCGATGCCGACCGGCTTGGCGCCGGCCTTGCAGAGCTTCAGGCCGTTGTACTTCGCCGGGTTGTGGCTGGCGGTGATCATGATGCCGGGCACGTTGATGTAGCCGCTGGCGTAGTAGACCATGTCGGTGGAGCCAAGGCCGCCGTTGATCACGTTCGCGCCCTGGCCGGTCGCCCCGCGGGCGATGGCGTGCGCGAGCGGCTCGCTCGACGTGCGCATGTCGTGCAGGATTACCAGCCGGTCGGTGCCAGTGAGCCGGACGAACGCCGCGCCTACTGCCTCGGCCACGTCCTCGTCAAGCTGGTCAGGCACGACACCCCTGATGTCGTAGGCCTTGAAGATCTTGTCCAGGTCGCTCACTTCGGCTCCGCTCGTTCCCCGTCCAATTGGAATCTACGGAACCAACTTATCGGTCATGCGGGGCAGTGCCGACAGCCCCCAGCATTATTCGCCGCCCGCGGGGCACCGGGCCGGGGCGGCAGCGGCATGCCAGAAGCCGGCGGGACCGGCCCGGGCGGCCAGGTCCCGTCTGCCCGGGTGCGGGCGGGACCCTACTCGGTCGACCGCAGGACTCGCAGGTGCCCCCGGCGGCCCACTTCAATGCCCTGGCCGACCGGTTCCGCGGGAGCGGGCCGCGGGCCGCCTGGCCGGGGCGCGCCGCCAGCCCGGGGATCGCCAACCGGGCGCAAGCCGGGGGGGGACGGGGACACCCGTGGCTCCCGGACGACGTTCGCGATCGCCTCCAGGTCATCGGCCCGCTCTTGCTCCGGGGTCGGCGGCAGCCGGACGATGTCCCAGCCGCGGGGCGCGACGAGCCGGGCCGCGTGCTTCTCGCACAGGTCGTAGGTGTTGGGCTCCTCGTAGGCGGACAGCGGCCCGACGACCGCCGTGGAGTCCCGGTACACGAACGTGAGCGTGTAGACGGGGGGCTGCTTGCACGCCGTACGTGAGCAGCATCGGGAATTCACGCACCCACCTCGCTCACCAAGTCGTCAGTCGCCACGATAGCAGCGCGCCCGCCGGCGGCTCGCGTAAAAGCCCTGCTCGTGCGAGCTTCCCCGGGCCGGCCAGCTGATGCCGCCATCCGCATCTTCCCCCTTGGCGCCGGCCCGGCCTGATTGTCGCTCACAACGGCTGACGGTACTCACCCACACGCCGTTTCGCCATCACCGAGCGGCAGTTTCACGTTCGTGTCGTTTCGGGCCATACCGTTACCGCCGCGCGTACCGCCGCGCGGGGAAGCTGCTGCTCGCCTTCCGGCGCCCCGGGCAGATACGCTCGGCAGCTGTGCACAGTGACCAGAACGGCCAGCCCGGCGGTCCCCGGGAGCACGTGCGACGGCGCGACCGGCGCGGGCGGGGCCTGCGCGGGCGGCTGGCCCCTCCGGGGGTGCCGCTCTACCGGACCAGGTCCGAGCAGTTCGATGACATCGTGCTGGACGCCGTGGCCCGGCTGGAGCCGCGCTGGGAGGCCGAGCTGGCATCGGTCGAGTTCGCCGTGCAAGAGGTCCCGGAGGCGGACGAGCTAGCTGACGAGTTCAGCGACATCCCGCTCGCCCGGGTCATTCCCGGCACCCCGGACCGCAGCGACCCGGACCGCCCGGCGACGGCGACCCGGATCGTGGTGTACCGCCGCCCGCTCCTGGCCCGGGCCGAGACCGACGAGGACCTGCGCGACCTCGTCTACGACGTGGTGGTGGAGGAGCTCGCCCAGGCGCTCGGCATCGACCCGGACAGCATCGACCCCAACTACGACGGCGGCTTCGACTAGCCCTGGCCCGCTGGGCTGCCCGCCGGGGAGATCGCCGCGTAGGAATCGCGAGCCGGCGGCAAGGCGACATCGGACGGCGCGCTCAGCACGGGCAGGATCGACGCGATCGGGCTCGTCGCGGCAGTCCCGGACGCCACGACCCGGGCCGCGTACAGCGGCCCGGAGCCGGCTCGCGGGGTGATCACGATCGCGAACGGCTGGCCGCCCGCCGGCGGGCGCACGCTCACGACCGCCGTGTGGCCAGCCGGGACTTGGACCGCCTGCGGGAGCGGGGCTCCGGATGAGCCGGAGCCGGACGGGACGACAGCGACGCTGGCCGCCGCCGCGGCGGCCGGGGCGGTCAGGGTCAGGCTGACCGAGCTCTGCTTGCCGGCCGGGTTGGCGGCAACCACGCCCTGCTCGGTCAGGGGGGCGGCGCCGGCGCTGAACGCCCCGATGCCGGCGCCCGACACGGCGATGCCCGCCGTAATGGGCACGTTCGAGGTGAGCACGAGGGCGCCGTCCGATGAGCCGAGCGAGCTGAGGGCGAACGACGAGGCGGCCGCGGCCGGGGCGTCCTGGAGGGAAGTCCCGAACGGCAGGAACGGGCCGTGCGCGGTCGCGACCGTTACCTTGACCCGCGCGTCGGCCGAGCCGGGGACGACCACGAAGAGGCGGGCGGCCCCGCTGGTGGTGGCCAGGCCCGGTATCACGACCTGCTTGGCCGGCGCGGCCGCCTGCGGCAGCCAGGCACCGCCGGAGCCCTTGGCCGGGCCTTCCCACAGGTCCGCCGCGACCTGGCCCGAGCTGGTCTGGACGTGCACGCCAAGGACAACCGAGCCGTGCGCGTACTTGGCGATGTCCTGCGACATGCTCTGGCCCGCGGCGACGGTGATCGCCGAGTTGAGGCCCGGCTGGATGCCCGCGTCGGTGAGCACGGTTACCTCGACGCTGGCCGGCACGGTGCCGGAGTTCATCAGGTACAGCCGCATGACGGGCGCTCCCGTCTGCTGCCCGGCGCCGGTGAACCACATGTCCGAGCCGGGGTGCGCGCAGCTGACCAGGCCGGTGCCCGAGGAACTGGCCTCTTCGGCCTCGAATCCCTGGGCCATCGGCCCGGAGGCGGACACGGCGGTGCCGCCGCGCAGGGGGGCCTGCGGGGCGGCCCGCAGGGCGAGCGAGCCCGAGGCCGGGAGGCTGACCGACTTCGCGCCGGCCGGAGCACTGCCCGTCGCCGGCTGATTGCCCGGGCGGGCGGGCGGTGCGGTCGCCGGCTGGGTGGCCGCGGGGTCCGGCATCGCGGTGAGCTGAGCCGACCCCGAGGAGGGCGCCCGGCCTCCCTGGCCGGGCGCCGCGACCACGGCGATCTGGGCGTCGCCGGTGTTCGGGCCGGGCGGCGGGCAGGCCCGGAGCACCGAGGTGATGGCCGCGGTGGTGCCGGCCGCGCGCGGCGGCGCCTGGGCGGCACCACTGCGCGGCTGGGTCTGGGCAGCGGCAACGTAGATCGCGGCGAGCGCGACGAGGACGGCGGCGAGCGCGAGAACGCGACGTGTCATTAAGATTCCCCGCCCTTGTCCCGGGCGGAGCGGTCCCACGGGCGCCGGGCCGGGCGCCCGTGCCGTCCCCGGTGCCGGCCGGCCGGGCGCGCGCCGGTCGCCTGCTCGTCCGTCGCCTGATCGTCGGCTGGCTCCCGGGGTGCCTCGGGCGCGGGGTCCCAAGGCTGGCGGCCCGCCAGCGGGGAATCCGGATCGCCATCGGCGGGATCCTGCTCCCCGGCACCGCCCGGGCCATTACCGGGGAAGGCACCGGAGCCGGACGCGGGCCGGGCGCCAGCGGGCGACTGAGCCGGCCAGCCACCGCTCGGGCTGCGGCCGGGACCGTTCCACGCGGGGCTCGGCCCCGTGCCGGTCGCTGGTGGCCGCATCGGAGTCGGCCCGGTGCCCGAGGACATCGGCCAGGCGCCGCTCGGACTACCGCTGGCCGAGCCACCGTCGGTGTCACTCTCGTCCCAGCTCCCCGCGGGGGCCGGCCGGCCCGGGGGCCGGGGAGTCCACGTGGGCGTCGGGCCGGTCCCGGGCCTGCCGCCGGGCATGGCCGGCCAGGGGCCGCTGCCGTCCGGAGCCCGCCGCTCGCCCCGCGGGCCGGCGTGCTCGCTGCCCGGCGGGTGCGGGGTGAAGGTCGGCGTCGGGCCAGTACCGGGGCTGACCGGGCGGCTGCCCCGGGGGGGGCCGCCCGGCATGGCCGTCCGGTTGCCGCCCGGGCCGCCCTCCGGCCCGCCCGGGCGGACGGCGGGCAAGTCAGCGCGCGAGTCAGCCGGCGGGCCGCCCCGCTCGCTACCAGCGGGACGAGGGCCGCGCCAGGCGGGACTGGGGCCGGTACCGGTGCCCGTGGGCTGGCCCGGGCTCCGTTCGCCACCAGCCGGGCGCGCGGTCCACGTGGGATTCGGGCCAGTGCCGGTCCTGGCGTCAGCCGGACCGCCCGGGCCGGCGCTGCCGCCGGGCATGGCCGCCCAGCTGCCACTGGAACCGCTCTCGCGCTCCCCGGGCCGGACGGGCTGCGGGCTAGTTCCAGCCGGGGCCGGCGAGCCCGCGCTGGGCAGGCGGTTAGGCCGGGGCACCCACCCGAGCCCAGGGCTGGCCGGGCGCTCGGTCCCCGCGCCTTCCCCGGGCGCGGCCGACGGGCCTTCGCTCGACCCGCGTTCGGCGGGCGAGCCAGAGTCCGCCCGGGTCGAAGGATCAGTGGCGGGAGCAGCGGCCTCGCCGGATCCGGCCGCAGCTGAGGCCGCCCAGCTCGACCCGCTCGCGTGCTCCGCTGGCGGGGCCGCGCGGGAACTGGCCCCCGGAGCCTCCCGGTCACCCAGGCTGGAGGCTAGGTCAGGGCGGGAGCCGGGGCCAGCAACGGCCGGCCAGCCGCCATCCGCGTCACGCGTCGCAACGGGCCCGGAGTCCGGTGCGGCCGCCGGGCGGCCACTCCAGGGCGAGCGCGGGCGAGCGCCCGCACCAGCGCCCGGTGGCGGGACGGCCTGGTTACCGACCGAATCACTAGCGCTAACGTCCGGGCGCTCGCCGTCCGAGCCGGTACCCGGCACCGTCAGTGGCCCGGCGACTTCGCCCGGGACGGGGCGCGGAGCCTCGGGGTTATCCGAATCACCGCCTGGGCCCGCCAGGCGATCGGCCCCGGGATCGATGCCGGGCAGCGGCCGCCGCGCGTCACCGGGGACGCTGGCCGCTGGCCGCTCGGTGTCCGCCGGTCGGCCAGAGGCCGCCAGTGACCCGGCAACCTCGCTCACGGGATGGGAAGTCCAGCCAGGACCAGCCTCAGCGCCCGAGCCCGCCACGAAATCCGGCGCCGAGGCGCCACCTGGCGTCGCTGGCCGCGTGCTGTCCGGGCCACTGGCGGTTGCCGCTGACTGCTCAGCGTCCTGACCGGAGGCCGCCGACGGCTGCCCGACGGTTTCACCGCTGGCGGGACGAGAGGCCCAGGCAGCACCCGAACCGGTGTCCGCGGTCGCCGGGCGATCTGGCGCGAGGCTGCTACCCGGCCGGGCTGACCCTGGGCCGCCCGGGCTATCGCCGTTCGCCCGCCGCTGCTCAGGGCCGGGGGCAGCCGGGTCGGCCGCTTCGCGGCTCACGGGACGCGAGCCCAGGGCAGTGCTCGAAGCGCTGGCGCTGTCCGCTGGCTGGCTGGCGAGCGAGCCAGGGCCGCTCGCGCCGGCGTCATGCCCGGAGGCAGTGGCGCCAGCGATGCTGCCGTGGCCCGCGGAGGGCGCGCCGTCGGGTTGGCCGGCGTCGTGCTCGGCCCGGGGGGCGGGGCCAGGGCTGGCGTCCGCGCGGGCGGGGCGCTGGGGCAGGGATGGCGAAGTGTCCGGCGAGGAGAGCCAGTCGAACGAAGAGGCGAGGGAACTGGTATTCGCGGCCTGCGCGTCCGGGACGACCATCGGGGAGGTCGCATCCGGCGATGGCGAGCCCGGCCCAGGGGTGCTCCAGGGCACCGGGCCCGTCGCCAGGGGGTCGGCTGGCAGCGTGCTCCAGGGGGCGGTGCCCTCGGCGTCCGCGTCACCACCGCTGTCCCCGAAGGCTGGGCTGCCGAAGGTGGCGCTGGCCGATTCGGGGCGAGCGAATTGCGAGCCTCGGGTGGCCGGCTCCCCCGGCCGGGGTTCCTCGGGCCGGGCGTCGCCGAGGGGGGGCCGCTGCGGCAGCGGCCCCCCCGCCGGGGGCGCGGGCGGGAACCTCGGGCCCGCGGGTTGCGGGCCGGGAGATGACGCGGCCGGCGACGATGCCGCCCACGGGGATGCTTGCCCGGACTGCCGCTCCCAGGGCTGGTCTTCGAACAGCTGGGCTTCCCAGGACTGGGTGTCGAACGAGGACGACGGCTGCCCGGCGGGCGCTGCCGTCGCCTGGACGTGGGCGTCCTGGACGTGGGCGTCCTGGACGTGGGCGTTCTCGGCGTGGGCGTTCTCGGCGCGGGCTTCCTCGGCGCGGGCTTCCTCGGCGCGGGCTTCCTCGGCGCGGGCTTCCTCGGCGCGGGCTTCCTGGACGTGGGCTTCCTCGGCGCGGGCTTCCTCGGCCTCGGGCGCGGCCGGGTCACCGGAGTCGTCGCCGAGCAGGGCCGGCCAGCCGCCGGAGTCGCGCTCGGCCAGGACATCGGCCCAGCGGGCGTCCTCCGGATCGATCCGGCCGCCCGATCCCGATCCGCCGCGGTGGCGTCCGGACCGGCCTGCGCGGGGAGCGTCCGCGCCGGTGACGGGGTAAGGGCCGCTGGCATCGGCGCCGTCGCCGCTGGCGGGGCCGGGCGGGGCCGCCGGCCCGCCCGCCATGGCGGTGACGTTCATGAGGGTCGCCGCCTCATCGGCGTCCGGGGCGAACGCGGGATCGGGGCTGATCACCGCGTGGGCGCCACTGGCATGCGCTCCGGCCGGACGTCGGCGGCCGGCTGCGGCCGTGGCTTCCGGTCGCCCGGGCGCGCCATCGCGCGCCCCGCGCCGCCCGGCTGCCCGCTGCGCCACCCGGCTGCCGGGCCGCAGTTCCCGCACCGCCGCCGGGACCTCCGCCTCGGCCACGGCCGAGTCGGCGCGCTTGCCCGGCAGCGCCAGGACGCAGATCACGAGGAACGCGGCGAGCTCGGCGATGAGGCTCGCGTCCCGGGCCAGGCTGTCCCGGCCGATCGCCAGCTGGCCGCCGCCGGGAGGCAGCGTGAACGCCTGTGCCCACCCATCGGCGGGCTGGGCGGCCGGCCTCAGGGCGCGGCCGTTGAGCTTCGCCGTCCAGCCGCCCTGGGGCTCGGCCAGCACCAGCGTGCCGCCGCTGGCCGGGGCGCTGACGGGCTTGCCCCCGGCCAGGGGCGCCAGCACGGTCACCGCGGCGGCGGGCCCGACCACGCGGGCGCGCCCCGAGGGGCCGGTGACCTGCCACAGGTCATAGGCAGGGGCGCTGCTGAGCTGGACCAGGCCCACCGCCGCGTCGAGCCGCTGCGCGAGAGCGGTATCGACCGGGCTTGGCAGCAGCACCCAGTGGATGCCGAAGTCGCCGAGCGCGAGCCCGGGATCACCCGCCCCGCCGGCCGCGCCCAGGGCCGCGACCTGACGGGCCAGGGCCGCCTCAGCGGGCGCGTTCTCCGCCAGTTCAGGCTCGCCCAGGGCCGGGTCCCCCTGGCGGAGGACCGAGTAGGTCAAGGAGCCGCCGTCATCGCGCAAGACCAGGGTCCGGTAGCCCTGCCTGCCGCCCGACGACGCGGCCACGAACGCGGGCAGGACCTGAGAGCTGACGGGCGTGACCGGGCCACGCACTCCGTCGGTCACCCAGAACCACGCCCCGAGCAGGGGCGCGCTCGCCACGGCGGCCAGCCCCGCGATCGCCAGCGCCCGCGGCGCGGGAACGGCCCGCCGCGCCGCCCGGCCACCCACGTCGGCGCCCGCGTGGCCAGAACTAGCCCCAGCGGCGGCCGGAGGCCGCCCCGGGCGCCGGGCGAGCCCGCTGGCGAGCCACTCAGCGGCGGGGGCGGCGGCGATGAGCAGCCCGAGCGCGGCGATCGCGAGCTCGGTCCCGGGCCACGCGCTGGTGGTGCCGCCCTCGACGGCCGGGACGGCTGACCGGCTCACCGCGATGGCCGCCGCGAAGCCGGCCACGGCGACGGACCACCCCGCCAGCACCACGCCCGGCCGGCGGCGCAGGAGCGTGCCGAGCACGGCTAGGGCGAGTCCGGCGGTCACCCAGAACGGGGGCAGGCCCGGCCCTCCCGGGCTGAGCAGGAGCAGGTGGCTCGGGTGCAGGCTCGCCGACGCCAGCCCGTCGCGCGCGAGGCCGGCCTCCGGCAGGAAGGCCGACGGGCTGGCGAGCAGGTGCAGCGACCAGGGGAACAGCACCAGGAACGGGGCGAGGACAACGATCGCGGCGCTGGCCAGCGAGAGCGGCTGCGCCCCGGCCGCCCCGGCCGAAGCAGGAGGAACAGCGGAAGCAGGGGAGACGGCGGAAGCAGGGGAGGCAGCGGAAGCAGGGGAGGCAGCGGAGGCAGCGGCCCGCGCCCGGGAGGCCCGCGTTCCGGCCGGGCCTGGGCCAGCGGCCGCCCCAGTGGAGTCGGCGGGCGTGTCATTGACGGAGGTGCTGGCGATGGCGCTGCCGGCGATGGCGGTATCGGTGACCCCCGCGTCGCCGGCGCCGGCGTCGCTGGCGGCCGATCCGGTCGCCGGCCGCGGCTCGTCCGCCGGCTGGCCGCCGGCGGCCTGGGCAGCGCGGGCGGGGCTGCCAGGCCACCAGCGGGCCAGCGGTGGCCACACCCAGCGGCCGGTGACCAGGGTCACGACCGTGAGCCCGGCTGCCAGGATCCAGACCAGCGGGACGAACGCGGCCGCGAGGGCCACGAGCAGGCCGGTCGCCCAGGCGGCATTGCGCGACTGGCGCGGCGGCGCGGTCAGCATCCGCGCCGCCGTCCGGGCGATGAGCGGCGCGATGATGAGCACGGCCGCGGTCCCGAGGCGGCCGGCCGCCACGGCGCCGGACGCGACCGGGATCAGGGCGTAGGCGGCCGCGAGCCAGACCCGGGCCGTGCGGGCCGGGACCAGGCGGCGGCTCGCCAGGTACGCGGTCAGCCCGGCCAGCGGGACGCAGCCGAGCAGCAGCACGTCCACGGCCAGCCAGGCCTGGCCGCCGAGGACGGTCGACAGGGCCGCGACGACCGCGACGTAGGGCAGCGCCGTCGCGGACGATCCCAGCCCGACGGCGTGGAAGCCGGCCAGGTACTCGCTCCACAGGGCCGACGCGCCGCCCCAGGCGGGGACGAGCGCGCCACCGCCGAGCGGGCTCGGGCCGAGCAGCCGCCGCTCGGCCACGAGGGCGATCACCGCGAGAGCGGTGAAGAGTTGCACGCCCGGGCTGGCCACGATCCTGCGCGTCAGCGACGACGGGGGCGCGACGATGACCTCGTCGTCCCCGTCGCCATCGCCGGCCGTGGCGGCATGGTGCGCCCCGCCGGTTCCCTGCGGGGACAGCAAGCTCATGACGTGGTCCGACAGCTGCCGGAGCGGCCGCGACGGCGGGATGAACGACCGGACGGCGTCGTAGCCCCGGCTGCGGCCAGGCGCGCGGCGGCGGCGGGCCTGCCAGATCAGGACCGGGTTCAAGAAGATGCCACCCAGCGCATGGGCCTGGTCAATCGCCTGGTCGAGCTGCTTGGTGAGCAGGAAGTAGGCAGCCCGCAGGAGCGTCCCGGCGACGCAGCCGGCCATCGTCGGCAGCATCGACAGGACGGGCAGGTTCACGGCCAGGACGTACAGCGCGTTGCGCCGGTCGAGGCGGCGGGCGGCGATCCCCTCGGGTGCCCGTCCCCGCCGGGCGGTGAGCTCGCGGTGGTAGAGGTGGGCATCGGTGACCACCTGCACCCGGTAGCCGGCCGAGTGCGCTCGCCAGCAGAAGTCCAGGTCGTCGCGGAACAGGCGCAGGTGTGTGTCGAACCCGCCGAGCTGCTCCCACACGTCCCGCCGGATGAGCATGCCGGCCGACCCGACGGCGAGCACGGCGCGGTTGTGGTCATGCTGGCCCTGGTCGATCTCGCCGGGGTCGATGCCGGTCACGCGCCGCCCGGAGCGGTCGATCGAGACCCCGGCCTCGCGCAGCACCCGGTGGTCGGCGCCGTCGAGCACCTTCGGCCCGAGGATCACCACCGAGCGGTCCCTGCTCGCCGCCCGCAGCAGCCGCTCCAGCATTTCCGGGGCCGGCTCGCAGTCGTCGTGGAGCAGCCAGACCCACTCCACCTGCGGCTGCCCGGAGCTCTCGGGCGGCAGCGCGGGCACCCGGCGCAGCGCGCCCCACACCGCCTGGCCGAACCCGGTCGCCCGGTCCATCCCGAATACCGCGTCCTGCCCGATCAGCTCGCCGAGGATGGCTCCGCTGCGATCCCGGCTGCCGGTGTCGATCGCGACGATCCGCCGGACGGCGTGCGTCTGGGCGTGAAGTGCCTGGACGAGGCCAGGCAGCATCCGGGCACCATCATGGGCGACGATGACAGCCGTGACGGTGTGGCGAGTTTGCGGTGACGTAGGAGGCAACGGGTCCCAGCGCAGGTCGGGGATGCTGACGGCCCCACCGGGCACCGCCGTCCGGCCGACTGTCGTCGAAGGACGCGCTTCCCCGTAAGGCGCTGTCCCCGTGAGCGCGAGTCGTCACGTGCGGCTCGCGGCGACCACAGGGACAGCCTGAACAATACATCCAGTAAGAAACGTCCGGCAGGATTACCGTGACATGTCCGGCTTGCCGGACGACACCTGTTACCCGCCCCGCCCTCGCCTAAACCTGCCCCGCACCAGCGGATTGCCAGGATGAGAGCCTGCGCGGGTCCGGGGGACGTCCTGCGAAGACACTAGCCAAGGTGCCTCTCAGCGGCCAGGAGCCGCCCCGAGAGGCACCGCACAGCCCGGCTCCCTGCCCGGCGAAGCCCAGCATCGACAGCCCGGCCAGCCGGCAGTTCTACCCGTCGGACCACAGCCGCCCCATCGCCGGCGAAGCCGGCACCCCGGGCCCGGGGGGTCGTCCCCCCGGTCAGCGCCGGCCGCGAGGCCGGGGCGAAAGTGCCCTAGGCCCCGAGCAGGCCGGAGCCACCGGGCAGCGTCGCCTACGCTCCACGCTTGATCTTTCGGCGCTCCCGCTCGGAGAGGCCGCCCCAGATCCCGAAGCGCTCGTCGTTCTCCAGCGCGAACTCCAGGCACTCGGCCCGGACTTCGCAACTCCGGCAGACCCGCTTGGCCTCCCGGGTGGAACCGCCCTTCTCCGGAAAGAACGCCTCCGGATCCGTCTGCGCGCACAGCGCCCTGTCCTGCCAGCCCGGGTCCTCACCATCCTCTGGACGGATGACGACGTGCGCTAGCGGGACGATGACCTCCGACAAAGCGCATCCTCCCCTCTCGGAGCCCCCTGATACCCGCCTGCTTACCCGCGACGGCGAGAATCACACCAATGAAATTACACCCGCGTGTCTTGCTTCTCGTCAAGCGAGAAAGGTGGTAGTTGGCCACCCCGATGTCCAACATGCGAGGTAAGGCCCCCGAAAATTTACCCACGGGCGGTCAGCGTCCGGGATCCCTCGGTTACAGGAAGTGTTCACTCGGACACCAATTGTTTACCATCTCGCGATGTACGGCGCGCACGGTTTTCCCGAACCCGCGCGTCCGGACCACGCCGGGGTACTGCGAGACTTGTGCACATGCGGATAACCGTGCTCGCGGGCGGCGTTGGCGCCGCGCGCTTCTTGCGGGGCCTGCGGGCCGCCGCACCCGACGCGCAGATCACCGTCATCGGCAACACCGGCGACGACATCACCCTGTTCGGGCTGCGGGTGTGCCCCGACCTGGACACAGTGATGTACACGCTCGGCGGCGGGATCAACCCCGAGCAGGGCTGGGGGCGGGCGGACGAGTCGTTCACGATCCGCGACGAGCTCGCCGCCTACGGGGCGGGGCCGTCCTGGTTCACGCTGGGTGACCGCGATTTCGCGACGCACATCGTGCGCACCCAGATGCTGGGCGCGGGCGCCCCGTTGTCCGAGGTCACCCGGGCCTTGTGCGAGCGCTGGCAGCCCGGGGTGCGGCTGTTGCCGATGACCGACGACACCGTCGAGACGCACGTCACCCTGCAGGCAGGCCCCGGGGCCGAGCCGGATGGCACCGGGCAAGGCGGCACCGGGCAAGGCGGGGCTCAGCCGCGGGTGGTGCACTTCCAGGAATGGTGGGTCCGGCTGCACGCGGCGGTCCCCGCCCGGTCGATCACCCCGGTCGGGGCGGACCGGGCCACCCCGGCCCCGGGCGTGCTGGCGGCGATCGCCGGCGCGGACTTCATCCTGCTGCCGCCGTCCAACCCTGTCGTCAGCATCGGCCCCATCCTGGCGGTGCCCGCCATCCGGGCCGCGGCCGAGGCCAAGACCGTGGTCGGCGTGTCCGGGATCATCGGCGGCGCCCCGGTGCGGGGCATGGCCGACGCCTGCCTGACGACGATCGGGGTCGAGACCTCGGCCGCCGCCGTGGCCGCGCACTACGGCCCGCGGCTGCTGGGCGGCTGGCTGGTTGACGACCAGGACAAGGCGGCGGCCGACGACCCGCGGTGCGCCGGCATCGCCATCCGCTCGATGCCGCTGTACATGCGCGACCTGGAGACCACGGCGGCGATCGCCCGCGCCGCCATCGACCTAGCGCGGGACCTGACCTGATGACGAGCACCACCCCGGCAACGCCCCCCGCCCCCGAGCCCGCCCCGCTCGCCGCCCCCGTACCCGCCCTGGGGACGATCGCCGCCCCGGCCGCCATCTCGGTCCTCGCCGTCCCCGGCCTGCCCGAGGTCGGGCCCGGCGACGACCTGGCGGCCCTGCTGGCCGGCGCCCTGCTGGCCGACGGCGGCCCGGGCCTGCGCGACGGCGACATCCTCGTCGTGACCTCCAAGGTCGTCAGCAAGGCAGAGGGCCGCGTGGTGCGGGCCAGCCGCGAGGAGGCCATCGCGGCCGAGACCGCGCGGGTGGTGGCCCGCCGTGGCGCCACCACCATCGCCCAGACCAGGCACGGCCTCGTGCTCGCGGCGGCGGGGGTGGACGAGTCCAATACCGCCCCGGGGACCGTCGTGCTGCTGCCGGAGGATCCCGACGAGTCCGCCCGGCGGCTGCGCGAGTCGCTCCGGGCGCTGACCGGCGCGTCGGCCGGCGTGATCATCACCGACACGATGGGCAGGCCGTGGCGGGCCGGGCAGACCGACACCGCGATCGGCGCGGCCGGCGTCATCGTCGCCCGGGACCACCGGGGCGAGGCCGACGCCCACGGCAACACCCTGGAGGTCACCGTGGCGGCCGTCGCCGACGAGATCGCGGCCGCGGGCGACCTCGTCAAGGGCAAGGCGCTGCAGATCCCGGCCGCGCTCGTGCGCGGCCTGGCGAGCCTGGTCACCGCCGATGACGGGCCGGGGGCGCGGGCGCTCGTGCGCCCGGCGGCCGACGACATGTTCCGCCTCGGCGCGGCCGACGTGCTGCCCGCGCGGCGGACCGTCCGGTCATTCACGGCCGAGCCGGTCGATCCCGACGCGGTCAGCCGGGCGATCGCTGCCGCCCTCACCGCCCCGGCCCCGCATCACAGCGAGCCCTGGCGCTTCGTCGTGGTCGCCTCGGACGAGGCCCGCACGGCGCTGCTGGACGCGATGCGGGCGGCGTGGGTGGGCGACCTGCGGCGCGACGGCTTCACCGAGGAGCAGATCGAGCGCCGGACCCGGCGCGGCCTGCCCCTGCGGGAGGCGCCGCTGATCGTGGTGCCCTGCCTGGAAGCCTCGGCCGCGCACGCCTACCCGGACGAGCGGCGCTCCCGGGCCGAGCAGGACATGTTCACCGTCTCGATGGGCGCCGCCACCCAGAACCTGCTCGTCGCGCTGGCGGTCGAGAACCTGGGCTCGGCGTGGATCTCCTCCGCGCTGTTCTGCCAGGACGTGGCGGCGGCGGCGCTCGCCCTGCCCGACGGCTGGCGCCCCATGGGCGCGGTCGCGGTCGGCCACCCCGCGGCGGCCCCTCCGGAGCGCGCCCCGCGCGCCCCGGAGGACTTCACCGTCATCCGCTAGCGGACGCCGCCCCGCCCGGGTCTCGCCGCCCCGGGACTCCTCTTGCTGTGATCGCCCGGTAGCTCCCGGCTGGCCGGGACCTACCGGGCGATGATCGGGATGCCGCGCAAGACGGAGGCCGCCACGCCGTCGCTCGCGGCCGCCGCCGCCTGCCGTTCGGCCGACGGGGCGCCGTAGAGCGTCGTCCGCTGGCGCAGCTCGCGGCCGGCCAGCGGGGCGACGATCGCCTTGAGGTCGCTGATCGTCTTGTACGAGCCGTTGGCGGCGCCGGCCATGCGGCTGATGGTCTCCTCCATGAGGGTGCCGCCGAGGTCGTTGACGCCGCCGGCCAGCACGTCGCGGCACAGGTCGTCGCCGAGCTTGACCCACGAGCACTGGATCGAGCCGATCGCCCCGTGCAGCAGCAGCCGGGACACGGCGTGCACGGCCCGGTTCTCCCGCCTGGTGACCCCGGGGCGGGCCAGCCCGGCGAGGTAGATCGGGGCGCTGGTGTGGATGAACGGCAGCAGCACGAACTCGGTGAAGCCGCCCGTCCGCTCCTGGATGCCCCGGATCACCCGGAGGTGGCCGACCCAGTGGGCGGGCGTGTCCACGTGCCCGTACATCATCGTGGCGGTCGTCCGCAGGCCGAGCGAGTGCGCGGTGGTGACGACCTCGATCCAGTCCGCTGCCGGGAGCTTGCCCTTGGTCAGGACCCAGCGCACGTCGTCGTCGAGGATCTCGGCGGCGGTGCCGGGCAGCGAGCCGAGGCCGGCCTCCTTGGCCCGGGTCAGCCACTCGCGCAGCGGCAGGCCGGTGCGGGCGACGCCGTTCATGACCTCCATCGGCGAGAACGCGTGGACGTGCATGTCCGGAACCCGCCGCTTGACCTCGGCGGCGATGTCGAAGTAGGCGGTGCCGGGCAGGTCGGGGTGGATGCCGCCCTGCATGCAGACCTCGGTCGCGCCCGCCGCCCACGCCTCCTCGGCTCGCTCCCCGACCTGGTCCAGGGACAGCGTGTAGGCGTCGGCGTCGGTGCGGCGGTGGGCGAACGCGCAGAACCGGCAGCCGGTGTAGCAGACGTTGGTGAAGTTGATGTTCCGGGTCACGACGTAGGTCACGTCGTCCCCGTTGACCTCGCGGCGCAGCCCGTCGGCGATGCGGCACAGCTCGTCGAGCGCCGGGCCGTCGGCGCTGAACAGCGCGAGGGCCTGGGTGTCGGTGAGCCGCGTCGGGT
>DATBEM010000266.1:0-38523 GCA_036276115.1 Trebonia sp. | reverse complement strand
CGGCGCCTCGGACTCGCCGCTGTCCCCGGTGACCAGCGCCTCGTTCGACGCGATCAAGGCGACCACCCCCGACAACGACGACCCGGCCCACGCCTCGCGCCCGTTCGACCGCGACCGCACCGGCTTCGTCCTCGGCGAGGGCGCGGCCGTGCTCGTCCTGGAGGAGCTGGGGCACGCCCAGCGGCGCGGCGCGCGGATCTACTGCGAGGTCGCCGGGTACGCCGCCCGCGGCAACGGCTTCCACATGACCGGCCTGCGGCCCGACGGCGCCGAGATGTCGCTGGCCATCGACTCGGCGATGGACCAGGCGAGGCTCAACGCCGACGACGTGTCCTACATCTGCGCCCACGGGTCAGGAACCCGGCAAAACGACCGCCACGAGACCGCCGCGTTCAAGCGGTCCCTCGGCCAGGCCGCGTACCGGACCCCGGTCAGCTCGATCAAGTCGATGATCGGGCACTCGCTCGGCGCGGTCGGCGCGATCGAGATGGCGGCCTGCGCGCTGGCGGTCGACACCAACGTGGTGCCGCCCACCGCCAACTGGCGCAACCGCGACCCCGAGTGCGACCTGGACTACATCCCGAACACCGCGCGCGACATCCCCGTCAACGTGGCGCTGTCGGTTGGCAGCGGCTTCGGCGGCTTCCAGTCGGCCATGATCTTCACGAGCCCGTCATGAGCGCCCGGACGGTGATCACCGGGCTCGGCGTCGTCGCGCCGAGCGGCACGAGCGCGGCCGAGCACTGGGCGACGGTCACCGCCGGGACCAGCCGGCTGGGCCCCATCCAGGCGTTCGACGCCAGCGGCTACCAGGTCCGCATCGCGGGCGAGGTGCCGGCGGTCGACATCCCGGGCAGCATGGAAGGCCGCCTGATGGTGCAGACCGACCGGTGGACCCAGCTGGCGTTCGTCGCGGTCGAGGGCGCGCTCGCCGACGCCGCCCTCGAGCTCCCGCACGAGGATCCCTACCAGGTCAGCGTGGCCATGGCCAGCTCCTCGGGCGGCAATCAGTTCGGCCAGCGCGAGCTGCAGCGGCTATGGGGCCAGCCGTCGCGGACCGTCGGGGCGTACCAGTCGATCGCCTGGTTCTACGCCGCGACCGTCGGCCAGCTGTCCATCCGGCACCAGGCCAAGGGCCCGTGCAGCGTGCTGGCGGCCGAGAGCGCCGGCGGGCTGGACAGCCTCGCGCACGCGGCCCGGACCATCGGCCGCGGCGGCTCGGTCGTGCTCGCCGGCGGCCTGGAGGCGCCCCTGAGCCCCTACGCCCTGGCCTGCCAGATGGGCAGCGGCCTGCTGACGGCCGACGACGACCCGGCCTCGGCCTACCGCCCGTTCGACGCCACCGCGTCCGGCTACGTCCCCGGCGAGGGCGGCGCGGTGCTCATCGCCGAGAGCCTCGACCACGCCCGGGCCAGGAACGCGCCGGCCATCTACGCGGAGATCGCCGGCTGGGGGATGACCCACGATGCCCGCCACGCGTCCCGCGACCCGGGCCACCAGCAGTACGCCCGGTCGATGCGGCTGGCCCTGGAGCGCGCGGGGACCGCCCCGCACGAGGTGGACCTGGTCATCCCGGACGCGATGGGCGTTCTCGGCTACGACCGCAGCGAGGCCCGCGCGATCAGCGCGGTGTTCGGGTCCCGGGGCGTCCCCGTCAGCACCCAGAAGTCGCTGACCGGGCGGCTGTACCAGGGCGGGGCCGCCCTCGACGTGGTCACCGCGCTGATGGCCATGCGCGAGCAGGTGATACCGCCGGTGACCGGGCTGACCGGGCCGGCCGCCGAGTACGACCTGGACTTCGTCCGGACCGCGCGCGAGACCCCGGTGAACAAGGTGCTGGTCTGCGCCCGCGGCTACGACGGCTACAACAGCTCCGTGCTCCTGCGCCGTACCTATGAGTAACTACCCCCAGGAAGAGGCTTTGCTATGACCACTCGCGCGGTAATCGCCTTTCGCATCAAGCCCGGCTGCGAGGACCGGGCCCGGGAGCTTTTCTCGATCCAGAACGCCGAGGTGAGCAAGCGCATGGGGCTGACCTCCAACGGCGTCTACATCCGCGACGGCCTGGTGGTCCGGATCATCGAGCACGAGCTGACCGACGATGAGCTGAACCAGCGCCTGGCCGCCGGGCACCAGCAGCTGGCCAAGTTCGAGGAGATGCTCAACGAGGTGCTGGACCTGCCGCGTGACCTGATGACGGTCGACGGGGTCCAGCAGTACCAGGCGGTCGTCCAGATGGAGGAGATCTTCTCCTGGAGGTTCGACACCGAGCGCGAGACCGTCGCGCCGTGACCATCAGCCCGCTCGCCGTCGGCGGGGTCGAGTTCAGCCTGCTCGACACCGCCGGCCCCGGCCGGCCCACCCTGCTCCTGCACGGCAACCGTGACCACAAGGAGACGTGGGCGCCGCTCATGGCGCGGCTGCCGGGCCGCCACATCGCCGTCGACCTGCCGGGCCACGGCGGCACGCCGCTGCCGGCCTCGCCCGACATGGCCGACCACGTCCGCGCCCTCGGCACGCTGCTGGACGAGCTCGACTTCACCGGCGGCATGGTCATCGGGCACTCGCTCGGCGGCCAGCTGGCCATCGGCCTCGCCGCGCAGCGGCCCGACCTGGTCACCGACCTGGTGATCATCGCCAGCGCGCTGCGGCACACCAGCTCGTTCAAGCCGCCCGCGGCCGCGGGCAACGACGAGATGATCAAGCACGCCGGGCCGTTCTTCTTCCCCCGGGAGGGGGCGATACCGGCCCGCCGGGCGGCCATCGCGCAGGAGGTCTTCACCGCCTGGTCGTCCATCCCGTGGTCGCGCCACATGGAGCTCAACCAGCTCGCCCGGATCGACGTCCCCGCGGCCGCCGCCCGCGTCCGCGCGCGCACGCTGCTGCTGACCGGGCAGTACGACAAGGTCTGCCCGTATGACCCGCACGGCGCCCAGATCCACGCGGCCATCGCCGGCTGCGAGCACCGGATGGTGCCCGACGCCGGGCACTTCCTGCACCTGGAGTACCCGGAGCTGGTCGCCGGGATGATCGCGGAGGCAGCCCCGTGAGCGAGCTTGCGAGCGAGCGAGCAGGCGCTGTCCGTCCGCGACGGCGGCCGGCGAGCGTTAGCGAGGAGGGCGCGTGAGCGTCATCGACCTGAGCCTGCCGGTCCGCACCACGTCGCCGGGCGTGCAGTTCGAGCAGTGGCGGCACGAGGACGGGGCCGCCCGGGTCTCGAAGAACACCCGCAGCCTGCCGGGCGACGACCGGATGCAGAGGGCCCGCAACTACGTCGGCTGGCTGGCCGGCACCCGGCGGATCCGCAAGGCGGACCTGCCGGGTGGCGACTTCCTGTCCAATGAGTTCTACCGGATGTCGGTCCACCAGGCGACCCACGTCGACGCCCCGTATCACTACGGGCCCACCTGCGAGGGCGCCCCGGCCAAGAAGATCGGCGACCTGCCGCTGGACTGGTTCGTGGGCGAGGGCGTGGTGCTCGACGTGCGGGGCTGCGGCGAGACGGTGTCCGCCCCGGTCGTGAAGCGGGCCATCAAGGAAGCGCATCACGAGCCGGGCAAGGGGACCATCGTCTTGCTCCGCAGCGACGCCGACCTCAAGTTCGGCACTCCCGCCTACTTCCGGGACTTCCCCGGGATCGAGCCCGACGCCATCGACCTGCTGACCGGCCTGGGCGTGAAGGTCATCGGCACCGACGGCTGGGGCTTCGACCGGCCGGTGCCCAAGATGGTCCGCGACTTCTACCGGACCGGGGACGCCAAGGTCCTGTGGCCCGCGCACCTGCACGGCCGCACCCGGGAGTTCATCCAGATCGAGGGCATGGCCAACCTGCGGTCCATCCCCTTCGGGACCTTCCAGGTGATCGCCCTCCCCATCCGGCTCATCGACGCGGGCGGCGCCTGGACCCGCGCGGTTGCCATTCCCGACCCGCATAACTAGCGCAGAACAGAACCGGAGACGAAGATGAGTGACGTCAACCGCGACATTCCCGGCCTCGTCTGGCTCAAGGAGAACCAGCCCGCCCTGTACGCCGGCTACGCCCAGATGATCAGCGGCCTGCGGTCCGACCTCGCCTTCAGCGAGAAGGAGCTGCAGCTCCACACGCTCAGCGTGCTGACCGCCCGCCAGCTCACCCGGGGCGTCGGCATCCACGTGAAGTACGCCAAGGCGGCCGGGGCCGCCGACGAGGAAGTGCTCTCGGCCGTCGTCGTCTGCTTCGCCACGTGCGGCATCGGCCCGACGGTCGAGGCCCTCGAAGAGGTCATCCCGGCCCTGCGCGCCTACCACGACACTGCGAAGCAGCAGGCGGACACTGCGAAGCAGCAGGCGGACACGGCCAGCCAGCAGGCGGGCACCGCCGGGCAGCAGGTTAAGGAGCCCGCCGGTGCCGCCGCGTGAAGGCCTAGACTGCGACGTCGTCATCGTCGGGGGCGGCCCGGGCGGCGGCGCCCTGGCCCGCCTGCTCGCCCAGCTCAGCTACTCGGTGGTGCTCCTGGAGTCGGCCTCGGCCATCCGCGAGCAGTACCGGGCCGAGCTCATCCAGCCCAGCTCGCTCGCGCCCCTGCGCGCCGCCGGGGTGGTCGGCCGGCTGCGGGCCATGGCCCGCCACGTGGAGGGCATGGAGGTCTTCGGCAAGCGCCGGCGGCTGTTCCGGGTGGACTACAGCGAGCTCAGCGAGGGCACCACCCTCATGAGCATCCCGATCCACGAGACCCGCCGCGTCCTGCTGGAGAAGGACGTCCCGCCCGGCATGACGGTGCGCATGGGCGCCAAGGTGAACGGGCTGATCAAGGAAGGCGACGCCATCCGCGGCGTGACCTACCGGGACTCGGCGGGCGAGCAGGCGCGCGTCCGGGCGCGGCTGGTCATCGGGGCCGACGGGCGCAACTCGGTCGTGCGCAAGTCGGCCGGCATCGAGGCCGAGGAGAAGAAGTACGACGTCCAGATCATCACCATGAACGCGCACTGCGAGGATGACTGGCTCAATCACCTGCGCCTGCACGTCCACGACAAGCGCTTCATGGCGCTGGCGCCGGCCACCGACGGCGACGTGCGCGTCGCCTGGGCCATCCCCACCGGCCACTTCAACGAGCTGCGCAAGCAGCCGATCGGGGACCTCGTCGACGAGCTGGTCGCCCACGAGGCCTACGTGGCCGACTGGGTGAAGCAGGTCGACGCCTGGGACAAGGTGCACCTGCAACCGCTGAACACCGCCTTCGCCCGCGAGTGGGCCCGGGACGGGCTGCTCCTGGTCGGCGACGCCGCCCACGCGGTCTCGCCGTTCGGCGGCCAGGGCCTCAACATGGCCCTGCACGACGCCCTCATCGCCTCGCCGATCATCGCCGAGGCGCTGTCGGCGAACGACGTTCCCCCGGCCGCGATCCTCGGCCGGCTCATGGAGATGCGGGCCGGGGCGGCCCGCACGATCCTCAAGGGCGGCGACCTGGCCCTCACGGTCTTCGGGCCGAAGTTCCCGCAGCCGGTCCGGGAGACGGCGATGGGCTTCGGGGGCAAGGTCCGCGGCCCCAACCGGTTCATGCTGCCCAACCTGGCGCTCGGCACCTCCGGGGTCCGCCGCCAGCTCGCCGAGGCCGACGAGCGCTACACCGCCCTGCTCGACAAGCCCGTCACCGTTAGCAGCTGAGGAGACACCGCCTTATGTCCAGGATCGCTTTCTTCGGCATGTCCGCCCGCGGGCACCTGAACCCGTCGATCGGCGTGCTCCAGGAGCTGGCCGCCGCCGGCCACGAGCTCCACGTCTTCGGGTACGAGGGCAACCGTGACTACCTGGCCTCCTACGGCCTGCCGATCACCGCCTACCAGGACGTGTTCGGCCCGGACCTGGCCACGTCGCCCTTCGAGTGGGGCCCGCAGGCGGTCGCCCGCGGCGTCAACACGGCCTACCCGGAGGCCCGGCGCGAGTTCTTCACGGCGCTGACGAACGAGGTCACCAGCAACATCGACGGCTACCAGCAGCTGCTCAAGGAGCTCAGCCCCGACGTCGTCATCCACACGCTGATGTTCCCCGGCCCGCGCTACGCCGCCCAGAGCCTGGGCATCCCGCTGGTCACGGCGGGCTCGATGGCCATCTCGCCCAAGGCGTGGCTGGGCTCCAAGGACCCGACGGTGGCCAAGCGGATCGGGGCCGACTTCGCCATCCTCCGCGAGGCCACCGCCCCGCTGCACCAGCTGCGGGAGACCCTCGGCCTGGCCGGGTCGCCGAACCCGGTCGACGTGTTCAACGTCTCGCGCGACCTGGTGCTCGCCTTCACCTCCCTGGAGTTCCAGGGCGACTGGGACGAGACCCGGCCGTACAAGTTCGTCGGGCCGGCCCCGCGGCGCCTGGCGGGCGCGGGGGCATCGGCCGCCGGCGAGGACGTCGACCGGCAGTACCGGCTCAAGGAGGACCAGCCGCTGGTCTTCGTCTCGCTCGGCACCCAGGCCGAGCCGGGGCCGTCCAGCCGGTTCTTCGGCTCGCTGGCGGAGGCGGTCGCCGACCTGCCGGCCTCCTTCGTCATCTCCGCCGGCGGGGCGATGCCGAAGGACTCGCTCGACCTGCCCGCGAACGTCACCGCGGTGAACTGGGTGCCGCAGCCCGAGCTGCTGCCCAAGGTCGACGCGGTCATCTGCCAGGGCGGCTTCGGCACCGTCCACGAGGCGCTGCTGGAGGCCAAGCCCGTCTGGGCGCTGATGATGGACAACGACCACTTCCAGGTCGGCGGCCGGCTGGCCGCCTCCGGAGCGGGGATCGCCACGCTCTTCGGCGACGGGCGGGTCGAGGTCGGCGACTTCCGGGCCAAGGTCAACGCGCTGCTGTCGTCGGCTGACATGCGGGCGGCGGCGGACAAGGTCCGCAAGGGCTTCGCCGAAGCCGGCGGCGCGCCCGCGGCCCGGTCCGCCATCGAAGCGATCGCGCAGCGCTGACCATGTCGGCTACCATCGCCCAGCGCGAGACCACGTGGCTGCAGGCGCTGGTCACCGGCGACCCCAGGGTTGCGATCAGCGCGGAATTGCTCGCCGCCGCGCTCGGGCAAGTGCCCGGATTCGGCGCGCTGCACTCGATCAGGCTCGGCCCGACCCGGGCGATCATCCCCGCGGCGGGAGCGGCTACCCGCTACGGCGGCGTGAAGGCGCTCGCCGAGGGCCGCGTCGGCCGGGCGCTGCTGCTGCGGGTGCTGGACGTGCTCGCCCCGTTCGACCCCGAGCCGGTGGTGGTCATCAACCCCGCCACCGGCCCGCTGCTGCGCGAGGCGGTGGCGGCCGACGGCCGCCACCGCCCCGTGTGGGTCGTCCAGCGCGCGCAGCGCGGCATGGGCGACGCCATCATGCGGGCCAGGGACGTCATCGGCGCTGACCCGTGCGACGTGGTCATCGCCTGGTCGGACATGGGCTCGCTGCGGGAGCGCTCGGTCTTCCTCACCGGCGCCGTCCACCAGGCGCTCGGCTCGCCCATGACCTTGCCGACCATGTGGGTGGACAACCCGTACGTGGCCGTGGTCCGCAACCGGGCCGGCGTCCCCTCGGGGGTGCTCCAGTCCCGGCTCGGTGACGCCATGCCCGCGGTCGGCGAGGCCGACTGCGGGGTGTTCTGGAACCGGTCGCCCGAGGTCTTCTCGCTCATCGAGGAGCTCGACGCCGCCCCGCGCGGGGGCCAGGAGCTCGCCTTCTTGCCCATCCTCAACCTGCTGGCCGCCCGCGAGGGACAGCAGCCAGTAGGAGTGCCCATCGCCGAGCCGGGCGAGAGCCGGGGCGTGAACACGCGCCCGGAACTGGAGCTGGCCGACCAGAGCTGGTTCAGCATTCGCGCGGATGAGGCCCGTGAGCTGCGGGCGGCCCGCACCGCGAGCGACGCGGCCGACGTCCTCGCGGTCTCGACCATGGCGGGCGGGGCAGGGCTGATCGCCGCGACCGCGGCCCGGCTCGGCTGCCCGCCGGGCGGCCTGCTCGCCCCGCTGGCCCCGGGCAAGCGCGGCGCCCTCGGCCGGCCGGCGGCGGGCGGGCAGGCCGCTGGAGCACTGTCCGCTGGAGCACTGTCCGCAGGCGCACTGCCCGGCGGCGCTGGCCGGCCGCTCGTGGTGTTCTGCGGCGGCACCGGCACGCGCGCCTTCGCGCTGCCCCTGGCCCGCGAGCTGGCCCCGGTCACGTTCATCGTCAACGCCTATGACGACGGCCACAGCACCGGCCGGATCCGGCAGCGCCTGGGCATCGTCGGCCCGTCCGACCTGGCCAAGCTGGTCGGCAGCCTCTGCGCGGACCGGCCGGATATCGTCGCCGTGCTCGGGCACCGGCTGGCCGCCGCCACCGCGGCCGCCGGCCAGGGGGAGCTGCGCGGGCTGTTCGCCACCGTGCCCGGGCCGGCCGGCGACTACTTCAGCGCCGCCGCCGAGGCGTTCACCGCCGCCGTGGCCAGCGGCGAGGAGCCCTTCGAGTGGCACGACACCGCCGTGCGCAACGTCGTGCTGGTCGGGGCGGCGCAGCTCGAGGGCGGCATCCAGGCGGCCCTTGACCGGCTCGGCCAGCTGCTGGAGCTGCCCGCGGAGATCGCCTTGGCCCACGACGCCCCCGACCACCTGATGGGCGTGGACGTCACCGGCCGGGTCGCCCGCGACGAGTTCGAGGTCTCCTACGCCCGGACCCGGGGCCGGCTGGCCCGGGTCCACATCGTCGGCTCCCCGGTCACCGAGGAGCAGGCGCGGGTCATCGAGCGCCCGGGCGACCCCGACGCCGCCAGCGCGGCGGTCATGAGCCTGCTGCCCGCGGGCTCCGGGCCCTCCGAGCGGGCCCGGCAGCGGCTGGCCGCCGCCCGCGCGGTGGTGTACGCGCCGGGGACGCTGCTGTCCAGCATCGTCCCCACCGCGATGCTGCTGGCGCCCGAGCTGCTGGCGCTGGAGGTGCCCAAGGTCATGGTCGCCAACCTGGTGCAGGAGGACGACCGCGGCACGGTAGCCGAGAACCTCGTCGCCATGTGGCGCTGCGTTACTGGCAGCCCGTCCAGCGCGGTCCCGACCCTCGCGCAGGCCGCGCGCCTGGTGAACCAGGTCGTGGTCGACGCCGGCCGCCCGGCGGGCGACGGCGCGGCGGCCGGGCGGGGCGCCCCGCTGCCGCTCGGCGGGCCGGCCCTCAGCCGCCTCGCGACGGTCATCACCGCGCGCCTGGCCGACCCCGACCGGGTCGGCATCCACCAGGCCGCCGCCCTGATCGAGGTGCTAGCCAGCCACACCCCGGCCAGCGTGACCCGGCCCCGCCCATGAGCGAGCTGGCGGCGGGACGGGGGGGCGCCCCCCGGGAGATAGCGGCCCTTTTCGTTGACCGGGACGGGGTGCTCAACCGGGACGTCGGCCACCTGGTCGACCCGGGCCAGCTGGAGCTGCTGCCCGGGGTCGCGGCCGCCCTCGCCCAGGTGAGCGCGGCCGGGGTCCCGGTCGTGGTGGTCACCAACCAGTCGGTCGTGGGCCGCGGGCTGCTCGGGCCGCGCGGCCTCGCCCCGGTCCACGAGAAGCTGGCCCGGCTGCTGGCGGCCGGCGGCGCCCGGGTGGACGCGTTCGCCGTCTGCCCGCACCGGCCGGCCGACGGCTGCCCCTGCCGCAAGCCCAAGCCGGGCCTGCTGCTGGCGGCGGCGGCCGAGCACCGGCTGGACCTGGCCGCCTCGGTCATGGTCGGCGACCGGCCCAAGGACCTGGCGGCGGCCCGCCAGGCCGGCTGCGGGCTGGTCATCCTGGCGGGCGCGCACGACGATGACCGGCCGCCCGCCGGCGCCGCTGACCTGGAGGTCGCGACGCTGGGGGAGGCCGTCGCGGCGGCGCTGCCGTTCCTGGCCGGCCGCCCCCTGCCGGTAGCGGGAGGCCGGCCATGACCCGCCGCGGGGTCCTGCTCGCCGGGATGGCCCTGGCGGTGCTGCTGGAGGCGGTCGACCAGACAATCGTGTCGACCGCGCTGCCGAAGATGGCGGGCTCGCTGCACGGCTTCGCCTCTTACCAGTGGGTCGTCAGCGCCTACCTGCTGGCGGCGGTGGCGGTCGTCACCGCCATGGGGCGCCTGTCGGACCGCATCGGCCGCCGGGCCGTGATGATCCCGGGCGTGGTCGTCTTCCTGGCCGGCTCCGTCCTGGCCTCCCTCGCCCCCAGCATGGGCGTGCTCATCGCCGGCCGGGCGGTGCAGGGCCTCGGGGCCGGCATCGGGCTCGCCCTCGTCAACGCGGTGCTGGCCGACCTGTTCCCGCCCGCCCAGCGGGCGAAGTGGCAAGGGCTGTTCGTGGCCGCCTACGGCGTCGCCAGCGTCGCCGGGCCCGGGCTGGGCGGCTGGCTGTCGGCCCACGGCCCGGTCGTGAGCGGCTGGGTCTCCGGGGCCGACCGGTGGCGCTGGATCTTCCTGGTCAACCTGCCCCTGGGGGCGCTCGCCCTGATCGCCATCACGGTCGGCTTCGCCGCCGCCTACCCGTCGCCCGCCACCGGCGGGAGCAAGCGCGTGGACGTGCCCGGCTCCCTGCTCGCCGCCGTCGCGGCCGTGGCCTTCGTGGCCGGCTGCACGGCCGTCGGGCAGCCCGGTCCCTGGTGGCACGTGGCCGCCCCGCTGGCCGCCGCCGCCGTCGCGGCCGGCGGCTTCGCCTGGTGGGAGCTGCGGGCGGCCGACCCCATCGTGGACCTCGGGCTGCTGGCGGACCGGACCTTCCGGGTCTGCTGCGAGCTGTCGCTGCTCCTCGGCGTCGCCCTGCTGTCGATGGTGCTCTACCTGCCGCTGCTCATCCAGGTCGTGATCGGCCTGTCGCCCGGTGCCAGCGGCCTGGCCCTGACCCCGCTCAGCGTCGCCTTCGTGGTCGGCTCGGCGATCGGCGGCGCGACCACGGCCAAGCTCGGCGTGTACCGGCCGCAGGCCCGGACCGGGGCCCTGCTGGCCATCGCCGGCGTCGCCATCTTGCTGCTCGCGGGGACCCGCCCGCCGCTGGCCATGATCATCGCCGGCGGCGCGGTCACCAACGTCGGCATCGGCATGCTCCTGCCGATCGTCATGGTGGTCGTCCAGACCGCCGTGCCGGCCAGCGACATCGGCTCGGCCACGGCCGTGCTCACCCAGCTGCGCCAGCTCGGCCAGGTCGTCGGCACCGCCGTCAGCACCGGGATCGTCATCACGGTCGCCAACCAGGCGGTGCACGGCTCGGTCGCCGCGGGCCTGGACCGGCTGCTGGCCGGCCGCCCGGCCGGGAACGTCCAGGCGGCCGCCCGGGCCAGCGGGATCGCCGACGCGGTCGCCCGCGGCGTGCACGCGGGGCTGATCGCCACGCTGGTGGCCGCCGTGGCCCTGGCCCTGGTCACCATCCGGCTGCCGGCCGGCGCGCCGCTGCGACCGGAAGAGCCGCGGCCGGCGGAGGAGCAAGCGACAGAAGGGATACCTGTTATGCTTGCCCCCGTTGAAGATGAAGGCCAGACCGTATGACACGTGAATCCGGACAGTGCGCCGGCCCCCTCCCACACGTGATAAGGCTCTCGTGAACACACTGACTTTCGCCCGCCTGGAATTCGGCGTCACCGCGGGCATCCACTTCATGATCGTCGGCCTGAGCCTGGGACTGGCGCTGCTGCTATCCATCATCGAGACCCGCTGGGTTCGCAATGGCGATCCCCGGCTGGAATCAATGGCGAAGTTCTGGGGCGGAATCTTCGTCATCAACTTCGCGGTCGGCATCTTCACCGGCCTGGTGATGGAGTTCCAGTTCGGCCTGAACTGGAGTGGCCTGACGCATTTCCTGGGCGACGTTTTCGGTGCGCCGCTCGCCCTGGAGACGATCATCGCCTTCTTCGCCGAGTCCACCTTCCTCGGCATGTGGATCTTCGGCTGGGGCCAGCTCGGCCAGCGCGTCCACCTCGCGCTCATCTGGCTGGTGACGCTGGCCGCCTACGCGTCGGTGTTCTTCATCCTCGCCGACAACGCCTTCCTCCAGCACCCGGTCGGCTACGCCGTCAGCGGGGGCGTCGGGCGGCTGACCGACTTCGGCGCCGTGCTCACCAACGGCAACCTCCTGCTCGCCTTCGGCCACGTGGTCGGGGCGGGCCTGATGGTCGGGGGCACGCTCATGGCCGGGGTCAGCGCCTATCACCTGCGCCGGCCAGGGGGCGACACCGCCGTCTTCCGCAGCTCGCTGCGCACCGGCGTGCTGGCGATGCTCGTCGGCTTCCCCGTCCTGGTCGCCTTCGGGATCGAGCAGTTCGGCTACCTCGGCGACCACCAGCCCGACGCGCTGCGGGCGCTGTTCAAGGCGCTCATCGAGACGATCGGCGCCTTCACCATGCTCGTCCTCGGCGGCCTGCTGATCTTGCTCACGCTGGCCAGCACGGTGATGCTCGTCAAGGACCGGCTAATGCGCAGCCCTGCGCTGCAGCGCCTGCTCGTGTGGGCGATACCGCTACCGTTCCTGACGTCAGTCGGCGGGTGGGTATTTCGCGAGGAAGGCCGCCAGCCATGGGCCGTCTACAATGTCCTGCCGACCAGGGCGGCGCTCGGGAACGCCAGCTTTAGCCTCGTAGCCTCGTGCTTCGTGGTATTCACGGTGGTCCTCGTCGTGCTCGTCATCATCGATTACGCGCTCATCGCCAAGATGGCCAAGCGCGGCCCGGCGGACGGGATATTCGGCACCCGGGTCGATGAGCTGCTCGCCGACGAGCCCGAGTTCACCCTCTAAGCTTCGGGAAGGGAAAGACGTTGACCTCGCAGGCAGGCTGGCTCTGGGCGCTCGGCTGGCTATTCGCTGGCTTCTTCGTACTTGAGGGGTTCGACTTCGGGCTGGCCCTGGCGATGCCCTTCCTCGGGCGTTCCGGCGTCCAGCGGCGATTGGTCATCAACGCCATGGGGCCGTTCTTCCTCGGCAACGAGGTCTGGCTCGTCGGAACGGTCGGGGTCCTGGCGGGCGCGATGCCCGTGCTCGATGATGACCTCCTCACCGGGCTCTACCCGCTGATCGTCGCGATCCTCGTCTGCTGGGTCGTGCGGGACGCGGGGATCTGGTTCCGCAGCCGCCGCGACGGGCGGGGCTGGCGGCTGGGCTGGGACGGCGCCATCGTCGCGGGCAGCGCGCTGCTGGCCGCGCTGTGGGGCGTCGTCGTCGCCGACCTCATGCAGGGGCTCGCGATGAGCGCGCCCGGCCAGGTGGCGGCCGGGCCGGCGAGCCTGCTCGACCCGTTCTCGGTAGTGTCGGGCCTGGCGTTCGCGGCCATCTGCCTGGTGCACGGCACGGTGTTCACCGCGCTGCGCTGCCCGGGAACGCTCCGCGAGCGGGCCGTCCGGCTCACCCGCTGGGCGCTGCCGCTGGCGGTGGCGCTGCTGGCGCTCGCGGTGGCCGCCGGGGCGCTCACCCGGCAGGTCCGGGTGTCGGTCGGCCACCCGGCCATCGTCCTCGTGCTCGCCGTGGTCCTGGCCCTCCTGCTCGTGGTGGCGGCGCTGCTGGCGGCCAGGGGCCGGACCGGCTGGGCGTTCACGGCGACGGCGCTGGCCATGGCCATCCCGGTGGCCATGCTGGCCGCCGCGGCCGACCCCTACGCCCTGGTGTGGGCGACCACGGCCCGCTCGGGCCTGACGCCCGCCCGCATCATCGCCGGCACCCCGACCCTCTCGCTGCTGAGCTACACGCTGCTGCCGTTCTTCCCGCTGATCCTGCTCTACCAGGCCTGGTCGTGGTGGACCTTCGGGGCGCCGTACAACCGCGCCCGGCGGACGGTCTTCTTCTGACGGCGGCCGGGATGCGACCGCAGCGGCTGCTCCGGGCGGTGCCCGAGGCCCAGCGCGCCATCATCGCGATGGCGGCCACGGCTGCCGCCGGGGGCCTGGTCATCGTGTGGCAGGCCGACCAGCTCGCGGGGATCCTCGCCACCGCGACCACGCGGGCTCCCGCGCCCGCGCGGCTGGCGGGCCCGCTGGCCGTGCTCGCGGCCATCATCGCGATCCGGGTGGCGGTCATGGGCCTGCACGCCGAGGCGGCGGCCCGGGGCGCGGCCGGGATCAAGGCCGGGCTGCGCTCGCGGCTGCTGCGCCGGCTGGGCGAGCAGGCCGGCGCCGCCCCGCCCGCGGGCGAGACGGCGGTCCTGCTCAGCCGGGGCCTGGACGCGCTCGACCCCTACCTCACCGGGTACCTGCCCCAGCTGGTGCTGGCGGCGGTCGTGCCGCTGGCCGTCATCGCCCGGCTGGCCCTGGCCGACTGGGTCTCCACGGTCATCGTGGTCCTCACCCTGCCGCTCATCCCCGTCTTCGGCATCCTCGTGGGGAAGTCGACCGGCGCCGCGGTCGCCCGGCAGTGGGGAACGCTGTCCCGGCTGGGGGACCACTTCCTCGACGTCATCGCCGGGCTGCCCACCTTGCGCTGCTTTGACCGGGCGCGGGCGCAGGCGCAGACGGTCCGCCGGCTGGCCGACGCCCACCGGCGCGCCACCATGCGCACGCTGCGCATCGCCTTCCTCTCCGCGCTGATCCTCGAGCTGGTCGCCGCCTTCTCGGTGGCGCTGATCGCGGTGCCGCTGGGCCTGCGGCTGCTTGACGGGCAGGTGACGCTCCGGGTCGGCCTGCTGGTCCTGCTGCTGGCCCCCGAGGCGTACCTGCCGCTGCGGGCGCTCGGCAGCCGGTTCCACGCGTCGGCCGAGGCGCTGACGGTCGCCGGGCAGGCCTTCGCCCTGATCGACCGCCCGCCGCCGGGCCCGGTGCCGGCCGCCCCGCCGGGCGGGGCCGGGCTGCGCCTGGACGCCATCGTCGTCCGCTATCCCGGGCGGCCGCGCCCGGCCCTGGACAAGGTCACGCTGGCCCTCGCGGCGGGGGAGCGGGTGGCGCTGGTCGGCCCGAGCGGAGCCGGCAAGACCACGCTCCTGAAGGTCGCCCTCGGCCTGGTCACCCCGGACGAGGGCGGGGTCGGCCGGGACGGCGCCCGGCCCGGGCCGGGCGACTTCGCCTGGGTTCCCCAGCACCCGCACCTGTTCGCCGCCACCATCGCCGGCAACATCCGGCTCGGGCAGCCCGGCGCCAGCGACGCGGCCGTCCGGGCGGCGGCCGCCGCGGCCGGGGCGGACGCCTTCATCGCGGCGCTGCCCGGCGGCTACCAGGCCCGCCTGGGCGAGCGCGGGCAGGGACTGTCAGCCGGGCAGCGGCAGCGGATCGGGATCGCCCGGGCGTTCCTGCGCGACGCGCCGGTCCTGCTGCTCGACGAGCCGACGGCCCACCTCGACGCCGCCACCGAGGAGGCCGTCCTGGCGGCCACCGTGCGGCTGATGGCCGGCCGGACCACCCTCATCGTCGCCCACCGCCCGGCCGTGCTGCGCTACGTCGACCGCGTCGTCGCCCTGCGCGACGGCCAGCTCGTCGCGCCCGGCCAGGCTCCCCGCAGCGATGCGCTCGCGGATCGGGGGGACGGGGGTCGCCCCCGGGAGATGGCGCGAACGCGGCCGACGAGCGCCAGCGAGGAGGACGCGTGAGCAGCGCCTCGCCGCTGGCGGCCCTGCGGCCCTATGCCCGGCGGATCGCCCTCGCGGGCGCCGTCGGCGCGCTCGCCGAGCTCGCCGGGCTGGCCCTCATGGCCACCTCCGCGTGGCTCATCTGCCGGGCCGCCCAGCAGCCCGCGCTGTCGGCCCTGAGCGAGGCGATCGTCGCGGTGCGCGGCTTCGCCGTCCTGCGCGGCGCCCTGCGCTACGCCGAGCGCCTGGTGAGCCACGACGCCGTGCTGCGGGCGCTGGCGGACCTGCGCGGGCGCGTCTACGCGGCCCTGGTGCCGGCCGGGGCGGCCACCGGGCACAGCGGCGAGACCCTGACCTCGGTGGTCGCCGACGTCGAGGCCATTTCCGACATCGCCTTGCGCTGCCTGCTGCCCGCCGTCGCCGCCCTGCTCGTCGCCGTCGCCGGGACGGCCCTGAGCGCGATCCTGGTTCCCGCCAGCGCGCTCCCGCTGGCGCTCGGCCTGCTGCTGGCGGGCGTCGTCGTCCCGGCCGCGACGGGCGTGGCCACGGCCCGGGCCAGCGCCGGCATCGCCGCCGCCCGGGGCGAGCTCGCCGCCCGCACCGTCGACCTGATCGATGGCCGGGAGGACCTGCTGGCCTTCGGCGCCACGGAGGCCGCCGTGGCCACCGCCGATGCGGCCGCGGCCCGGCTCGCCCGGCTGGAGCGGGCCACCGCCCGCCACGCGGGCATCGCCGCCGCGGCCGGGTTCCTCATCCGCGGCGCCACCATGGTCACCGTGCTGCTCGTGAGCATCGGGGCGGCCCACGGCCACCGGCTCGGGGTCGTCATGATCTCCGTGGTGACGCTGACCGCGCTGCTGGCCTTCGAGCCGGCCGCCGCCCTTCCCGAGGCCGCCCAGCGGCTGGCCCGCGGCTACGCGGCGCTGCGCCGGGTGACGGCGATCCTCGCCGCCGCCCCGGCCGTGCCCGACCCCGCCTGCCCCGCGCCCGCGCCCACCGGGCCAGTCACGCTGCGGGTGCGCGGACTGCGGGTGCGCTACGCCGCCAGCGCCCCGCCGGCCGTCCGGGACCTGGACCTGGACCTTGCCCCCGGCTCCCGGGTGGTCCTGGTCGGCCCCAGCGGCGCGGGCAAGAGCACCGCGCTCGCCGCGCTGATGCGGCTGGTGGAATTCGACGGCGGGACGGTGCGGCTCAACGGGGTCGACCTGCGCGACTACGCGGGCGACGCCATCCGCCGGGCCGTCAGCGGCGCGCTGTCGGACGGCCACGTCTTCAACGCCACCCTCCGGGCCAACCTGCTGCTGGCCAGGCCCGGGGCCACCGGGGAACAGCTGGATGAGGCCCTGCGGCGCGCCCGCCTGCTCGACTGGGTCCGCGGGCTGCCTGCCGGGCTGGACACGGTGACCGGGCCCGGCGGCCAGCAGCTGTCCGGCGGCCAGCGCCGCCGGCTCATCCTGGCCCGCGCGTTCCTCGCCGACCCGCCCGTGCTCGTGCTCGACGAGCCAACCGAGGGCCTGGACCCGCAGACTGCCGACGAGGTGCTGCGCGACGTGCTGCGCCCCGGGCCGCAAGCCGTCCTGCTGGTCACCCACCACCTCACCGGGCTGGAGGGGGCCAGCGAGGTCATCGTCCTGGACCAGGGCGCGGTCGCCGGCCGCGGGGCCCCGGCCGACGTGCTCGCCCCGCCCGGCCACCTCACCTCGCCCGGCCCGGGCGACCTGGTCGGCGGGGCGCGCGGGCGATAGGTGGCGGTGTCGGCCGCTTCCTCCCGCGCCGGTACTGTGATCATGTGGATCGGACCGCGTTGCGCCTGGGCGTCCGCCCGGCCGACCTCATCACGGTCACCGCCGTCATCGCGGTCATCGAGCTGAACGTGGCCGTCGGCGGCGGGACCGGCGCCGTCCCGCTGAACGCGGAGGCGTACGTGATCGGCGCGGTGATCAGCCTGCCGCTGCTGCTGGCCCGCCGCTGGCCCCTGCCGATCTTGTTCGTCAGCTTCGCGCTGATGGTCGGCTTCTACTGGCTGGACCGGCGCAACATCTCGCCCGCCCCCCTCATGTTCGTCCCCACCTACGAGTGCGCCCTGGCCGGCTACCTGGCCTGGGCGATCGGCCTGCCCGCGCTGATCATGGTGCTCGGCGTGATCTGGGTGGGCGTCCTCGGCCACGAGCAGACGGTCGTCCTGCTGTGGGACTTCCTGCCCTCGCTGGCCATCTTCGTCTTCGCGGTCGCCCTCGGCGAGGTGGTCCGCAGCCGCCGGGCGCTCGCGGCCGAGACCGCCCGCCGCCTGCAGCTCGCCGACCACGAGCGCCGGTCCGACGCCGCCCGCATCCTGGCCGAGGAGCGCCTGCGCATCGCCCGCGAGCTGCACGACACGGTAGCGACCAGCATGGCGACCATCGCCTTGCAGGCTGGCTCGGCCCTGCACCTGATTTCCCACGACCCGGGCCGCGATCGGGTGGACGCGCAGCTGCGCGACTCGCTGTCGGCCATCCGCGACACCAGCAAGGGGGCGCTGGCCGAGATGCGCACCGTCCTGGGCCAGATCCGGGCGGGCAGCGGCTCGCCCGCGGTCACCGAGGGCCTGTCCCGGCTGCCCCAGCTCTGCGCCACCATCACCGCGGCCGGCACCCCGGTCACCGTCGCCCTGGGCGGCAAGCAGGAGGACCTGCCGCCCGCGGTCGACCACGCCGCCTACCGGATCTTGCAGGAGTCCCTCACCAACGTGCTCCGGCACGCGCCGGCCGGCACTCCCGCCGAGGTGGGCCTGCGGTACACCCCGGACGCCGTCACGATCACCGTGACCAACGACGGGCCCGTCCCGGACGAGGCCGTGGCGCCCGATGACGACATCGCCGGGAACGGCATTCGCGGCATGCGCGAGCGGGCGGCCAGCGTGGGCGGCTTCCTGGACGCCAGCCCGCGCCCCGGCGGCGGCTTCACCGTCCTGGCCGACCTGCCGAGGAAGGCCCCGTGATCCGGGTCCTGCTGGCCGATGACCAGGCGCTGCTGCGGGCCGGGCTGCGCATGCTGCTGGAGGCGGCCGGGGACATCGAGGTCGTCGGCGAGGCGCCCGACGGCCGGGCCGCCGTCGCCCTCGTCCGCGAGCACCGCCCCGACGTGGTCCTGATGGACCTGCGCATGCCGGGCATGGACGGCGTCACCGCGACCAGGCGGATCGCGGCCGACCCGGAGCTGGCCAGCGTCCGCGTCGTGGTGCTCACGACCTTCGATGACGACGAGAACCTGATGGGCGCGCTGCGCGCGGGCGCCCGGGGGTTCCTGGTCAAGGACGCCGAGCCGGAGGACCTGCTGCGCGCGGTGCGCGCGGTCGCCCGCGGCGAGGCCCTGCTGTCGCCCAGCGTGACCCGGGCCGTGATCGCGCGCCTGGTCGACGCGCCCGCTCCGGCCGAGGTGGCCGAGGCCGCCCCCGCCCCGGCCGCCGCGCCCGCGCCCGGGACAGCGTCGCGGACCCTGGGCACGCTGACCGAGCGCGAGCGGGAGGTCGTCGCCCTGGTCGCCGCCGGGCTGTCGAACGACGAGATCGCCGCCCGGCTCACCGTCAGCCCGCTCACGGCGAAGACCCACGTGAGCCGGGCCATGACCAAGCTCGGCGCGCGCGACCGCGCGCAGCTGGTCGTCCTCGCCTACGAGCACGGCCTGGCCCCGCCGCCCGGGCGCCCGGGGCGCTAGCGCCCGGGGCGTAAGGCACGGCGCAGGGCACCGCGTACTACACCCGGAGTACGCCGCCCGTCACGGTGCCTCCTCTCGTATGACGACGGCGCGGCCGGGGCTGGAAATACTGTCGTCATGCCCAGATCAGACACTCGTGCGCGGACTGTGCCCGTGCCGGCCGCCACTCGCGACGGACTACTCGGCGGGGTGGGCCGCGCGTGCTACCGGCATCGCGCGATCACCCTCGTCACCTGGATCATCGCGGTCGCGGCGCTCGTGACCATGTGGATACGCTTTGGCGCCGCGGCTGACAATGCCTTCCAGGGCAACGATCCCGGGCAGGCGATCCTCAACCAGTACTTCCCGCAGGCGTCGGGGGATGCCCTCACCCTGGCGATCCGGTCCGACGGCCCCGTCACCGCCCCCTCGGTGCAGGACCGGGTCGGGCAGGCGGTGGCCACCTTCGCCCGGGCGCACGACGTGGCCAGCGTCACCAATCCCTACACCACCCCCGGGCACGTGTCGAAGGACGGCCGCATCGCCTACGCGACCGTCCAGTTCGGCGTCCAGAGCAGCGGCATCCCCGGCTCTGAGGTGAAGGCGCTGATGAGCGACGCCCGCTCGGCCAGCGGGAACGGCGTGACGTTCAGCCTCGGCGGCGACGTGGTCGACACCCAGGAGACGCCCTACGGCGGGCCGTCGGACGGCATCGGCGTCACCGTGGCGGTGGTCGTCCTGCTCGTCACGTTCGGGTCGTTCCTGGCGATGGGGCTGCCGATCGCGACGGCGCTGTTCGGCATCGGCTCGGGCCTGTCGCTGATCGCCCTGCTCGGGCACTTCTTCCCGGCGCCGTCGTTCTCCCCGGTCGTGGCCGCGATGATCGGCGTCGGGGTGGGGGTGGACTACGCGCTGTTCATCGTGACCCGCTTCCGGACGGAGCTGGCGGGCCTGACCGACGCCGACAGCCCGGAAGGAGCGGCCGTCACCACGATGCGGACCGCGGGCACCTCCGTGCTGGCGGCGGGAACGATGGTCGTCATCGGCATGCTCGGGCTGCTGCTCCTGCGCCAGCAGCTCATCAACGGCGTCGCCATCGCGGCGGCGGCGACCGTCGCCATGACGATGATCGCGGCCCTCACGCTGCTGCCGGCGCTACTCGGGCTGACCGGGCGGCGCCTGGCCGGGCCCACGCTGCTGGCCCGGCTGCGCCGCCGCAAGGGCCGCGGTAGTCAGGACGGCCGCGGTAGCCAGGACGGCCCCAGCGCCGCGGGCGGCCGCCACGCCCAGGGGGCGCCAGCGGGCCGCTGGGAGCGCTGGGCCCTGGTCATCCAGCGGCACCGGATCGTGGCCGCCCTCGCCGCCACCGTGTTCATCCTGGTGCTCGCCGCGCCCGCGCTCGCGATGAAGCTGTCGATGCCGGACGACTCGACCCAGCCGCATAGCTCCATGGGCTATGCCAGCTACCAGGCGATGGCGGACGGGTTCGGGCCCGGGTTCGACGCGCCGCTGGTCGTCGCGGCGAGGCTCCCGAGCCCGACGGCCAGCCTTGACGGGGTCGCGGCCGCGCTGGCCCGGGTGCCGGGCGTCGCCTCCGTCACCCCGCCGGTGGTCAGCCCCGGCGGCCAGGCCGCCCTGCTGATCGCCTACCCCGCGACCGGGGAGCAGAACTCGGCCACCGACACGCTCGTCAACCACATCACGCGCACGGTGCTGCCGCAGGCGACCGCGCACACCGGCATCCAGGCCTACCTCACCGGCCCTAATGCCGCCAACGTCACCTTCGCCAACCTCATCCGCCAGCGCCTGCCGTGGCTGTTCCTGACGGTGGTGGGACTGTCGGTGCTGCTGCTGATCGTCGTGTTCCGCTCGCTGCTGGTCGCGGTGAAGGCCGCGGTGATGAACCTGCTGTCGGTCGCGGCCGCCTACGGGGTGCTCACCGCGGTGACGCAGTGGGGCTGGGCCGGGCACGTGTTCGGGTTCCCGGAGAAGATGCCGGTGACGACCTGGGTGCCGGTGTTCCTGTTCGTGATCTTGTTCGGGCTGTCGATGGACTACGAGGTGTTCCTCATCTCCCGCATCCGCGAGGCGTACCTGGCCAGCGGGGACAACTCGGCCGCGGTGGCGCGCGGCCTGGCGAACACCGGCCGGGTGATCTCCGCCGCGGCGGCGATCATGGTCATCGTCTTCCTGGCCTTCGACGCCACCCCGGACGTGTCGGTCAAGCAGATCGGGCTCGGGCTGGCCGTGGCCGTCGCCGTGGACGCCAGCGTCGTCCGGCTGGTGCTGGTGCCCGCGCTGATGGAGCTGCTGGGCAAGGCGAACTGGTGGCTCCCGCGGTGGCTGGGAGGTCGGCCGCTCCCGGCCGGGCAGCCCGCCGTCCAGTAAGCCGGGGCGCCGCTGGGTCTGGGCGACGCCGCGTCTGGGGCGACGCCGGGTCCTAGGCCACGCCGCGTCGTCGGGCACTGCCCGGGCCGCCCCGCGAGGGGCGCCCGGGCAGTGCCAGTAATCAGGGCGGCTCAGCCCGCCGGGGTGACCGCGACGGTGCCGGCGCTCGCGGAGGCGTTGACCACGTGGCTGGACTGGCCCCCGCGGGGGACGGTGACGCGGGCCGGGCCGTGGGCGCTGCTCGCGGTGACCTGGTACGTCGCCGACGACGGCACCTGGACCGTGACCGCTCCGGTGTCCACGGCCGCGTCGACCAGCGTGGGCGCCACCGTGAAGCCGGCCTGGATCCGGCCGTGGCCGACGTTGAACTTGCCGGTCAGCCCGGTCAGCCCGGTCGCGGTGACGCTGCCCGTGCCGACGCGCACGCTGACGTTCCCGCCGATGCCCGTGAGCGTGACCGCCCCGGTGTCCTCGGTGACGTTGACGCTCGCGTTCCTGGGCACGGTGATGCTGAACCCGACGCCGCACTTACTGCAGGCGGAGTACCCGAGGGCGAGGGCCTTGGCCGGGCTGAGGTCGCGGGTGATGGAGGGGGCGGTCCCGGCGTAGTAGATGGCGGCGGTCACCGACACGGCGCTCACGTCCCCGGCCGTGACCGTGACCGAGCCCGCCGGGTCGTCGACCGTCAGGGACGTGACCGCCGCGGCCACGTCGAACGAGGTGGTGACCCGCTGCTCGCCGCCCCCCAGGGACGTCGGCTTGCTGGTCACCGGGGCGGTCGCGGTCGCGGTGGCCGTGCTGGCCGCCGCGGGTGCCTGGTTGCCCTGCCCGCCGGCCGGGGAGCCGTTCCCCGACCGCGCCAGCGCGTGCACGGTGGTCGTCGCGGCGACGACGGCCAGCACGGCGGCGGCCGCGGCCGCCGGCGCCACCCAGGGGCGGCTGAACGGGCCCGGGCGGTCACCCGCGACCGGGCGGCCGGCGCCCGCGGACTCGGCCCGGATCGCGGCCAGCAGGTCATGACGGTGCTGCTCGTGATTGGGCAGCGGCCGGGCTTCGGGCGCCATTCCCGGTGTCTGGTTGCCGTTCACGCCAGTTCCTCTCGGGTTTCGAATTCGGCGGCGAGGGCGCGCCGGGCGCGCGAGAGCCGGGACTTCACCGTGCCGGGGCGCACGCCGAGCGCGACGGCGGCCGTCGCCTGGTCGAGGCCGCCGAGGGCGCACAGCTCGATCACCTCGCGCTGGTGGCGCGGCAGCTTGTCGATGGCCGCGCGCAAGCGGGCCGCTTCCCGCTCGCCGTCCGGCTGCCCGGCGGTCGGGCCGGGGCTCCAGGACATGGTGGCGTACACCCGCGAGGCGCCCTCGGCCGCCTCGTCCGTGCGGATGCGGGCCATCAGGGCAGCGTGCCGGCGCCGGGAGCGCGCCGCGTTGCGCAGCAGCCCGTTGGCCACGCCCAGCAGCCACGGGAGGGCAGAGTCCCGGTCGAACACGACCTGAGATCGTCTTCGCCAGGCGTGCAGGAAGACGGCGGACGTCAGGTCCTCCGCCTCGGGCCAGTCGCCGAGCCGGCGATACAGGTGCGTGTACACCATCCCGGCGTGGCGATCGAAAAGCTCGCCGAACGCGTCATGGTCGCCGTTGGTGACGCGCTGCCACAGCAGCGTGTCACTGGGCTGCGGATCGGTTGCCGCTTTGCTCATGTCCACCTTGTGTCCGGTCCCAGGAGAAGGTTCCACGAGATGCCAGGAAATTTTCGCTCCGCTGCGGGCGGCCTCGCCGGCGGCCTCCCCTGATCAGATGGTAGACGGGCGGCCCCGGCTCCTGGCCGGGCTCGGCTAGCGTCATGGTGTGCAAGAGACCCCCGCAGGATCCCCGCCGCCGTCCGCCGCCCCGGGCCGGGGCAGCCCGGACCGCCGGTTCGACCTGCTCAGCCTCGGGACGTTCATCGTCGTCGGCCTGCCCGACGGGATGCTGGGGACCGCGTGGCCCGCGATGCGCCACAGCTTCGGCGCCCCGGTTGGCCAGCTCGGGCTGATCCTGCTGGTCAACACCCTCGGATCGGTCGTGATCGCCGCGTTCGTGGGCCGGCTCATCCAGCGGCTCGGCATCAGCGCCCTGCTCGCCGTCGCCAGCGTGTGCGCCGCCCTCGGGGGCGTCGGCTACGCCGCCGCCCCCGGGCTGTGGCTCATCCTCGCGCTCGGGCCGCTGCTCGGGGCCGCGATCGGCATGATGGACGGGGGCCTCAATACCGCCGTCGCCCTTACCGGCCGTCCGCGCCTGCTGAACCTCCTGCACGGCTTCTACGGCATCGGCACCGCGCTTGGCCCCCTCATCGTCACCGCCGCGATCGTGGCCGGTTCCTGGCGGCCGGCGTACCTGCTGCTCGTCGCCCTGGACCTCGCCACCGCCGCCCTCTGGGTGCGGCAGCACCGCCGGGTGCCCCCGCCCGCCGCGCCCCGCGATCCTGGCGCGAGCGACGCCGGCGAGGACCCGGCCGCGGGCGACCCGGCCGCGGCCTGGTCCCGCCGGCGGCTCGCATCGGCCCTGGCCCTGGGCCTGATCGTGTTCTTCGTCTACACCGGCCTGGAAGTCAGCGCCGGCCAGTGGGAGACCAGCTACCTGCGCGGCCACCTGCACATGTCCGCGTCCGGGGCCGGGCTGGCCGCCTTCGGCTACTGGGGCGCCCTCACCGCCGTGCGGATCGGCCTCGCCCTCCCGGCCCGGCCCGTCCCCGTCCGGCACGTGATCGGCTGGGGCATGGTCGCCAGCACCGCCGCCGCCGCGCTCATCTGGTGGCAACCCGACACCGCGGTCGTCGTGGCCGGCTTCGCCCTCCTCGGCGCCGCCCTGGCCGGGATGTTCCCGGCCCTGATCGCGATCACCCCGCAGCGGATCGGGGAACGGCGGGCCCAGCACGCCATCGCCTGGCAGGTCGGTGCGGCCGCGGCTGGCGGGTCAGGCATCTCCGCGATCCTCGGCCTCCTCATCGACACCACCAGCCTCGCCATCCTTGGCCCCGCCCTCCTCGTCCTCGCCCTGCTGCTCGCCGTGGCCAACGCGGCCCTGGCCCGCGTCGCCCCCCTTCCCCGCCCGGACGGCCGCGAGCGCGGTTGACCTGCCCGCGCGCCTGCATGGCCGGCCGTTACCGGTCGCCCTCGGCCACGGGCCGGACGGCGGTGACGTAGCGCAGCAGGGGGAGCGAGCCGGCCGACTCGACGTGGTAGCCGGCGAAGGCGGCCAGTTCCGCCAGCGGGCCGATGGTGGCCGCTGCCGCGCGCGTGCGGCGGGCGCCGGGGTGCAGCGGGAGCGGCGGGCGGGACGGGTCGAAGTCGGCGACCAGCAGGCGGCCGCCCGGTCCAGGGTCGTGCCTCCCGGTCCCGGCCCGCCGTGCAGCTTCCTGAGCGTGTCGTGCACTGGATTCCTCCCGTTGCCAGTAACTTAGTTGAGACTAAGTTTAGTCGAGACTAAGTTAGCGGGCAAGATGACCGAGGCACAGGGGAACAGGGGAGGGGCGGCCCGGCGCGCCCGGCTGCCGGCGGCCGAGCGGCGGGAGACGATCCTGCGCGCGGCGATGGCGGTGTTCGGCGAGGCGGGCTACCGGGCCGCGCGGGTTAGCGACGTGGCCGCCCGGGTCGGCGTCAGCGAGCCGGTGATCTTCCAGAACTTCGGCTCCAAGGCCGAGCTGTTCGCCGCCGTCCTCGAACGCGCCGCCGCCGAGGCCCGGGACTCCCTGGACGACCTGGCGGCCAGCCCCGGGCCAGCGTCCGGCCTCCTCGCCCACGTGCTGGCCAGGCCGCCCGCCCATCCGCCCGGCGGTCACGCCGCGCCCCGGGACGCAGAGCCGGGGGACGCAGAGCCGGGGGACGCAGAGCCGGGGGACGCGGGGCAGGCGGGCACGGGGCCCCGGGACGCGGGGCCGGCGGGCACGGGGCACGCGGGCGAGCGGCACGCGGGGGCGGTCTTCGGGGTGCTGTTCGCCGACGCGGCGGCGCTGGCGGCCGAGCCCGCGCTGGCCGGCCCGGCCCGCGCGGCGCTCGCCACGGTGGCCACCCACCTGGCCGACCTGGTCCGGCACGCCCAGGCTGGCGGCGGTGTCCACCCCGGCGCCGACCCCGAGGCAGCCGCCTGGCTGCTGCTGTCGGTCCTGTCGGCCCGGCGGCTGCGCGACGCCGCCATGCCCGGCGGCCTGGAGCCGGCCGTCACCGCGCTCGCGCTACGCGCCCTGGCCCTCCCGGGCCCTTCATCCGCCTTGTTAACCGGCACTGTCGTCATCCGGCACTGTCGTCATCCGGCACTGTCGTTAACCGGCACTGTCGTTAACCGGCGCCGTCGGCTGGGCCGGGCGGCTGGTCTCGGTGGCGCGCCCGCATGTCCGCCAGCTGCTGCTCGTAGCGGGCGATGATGTCGGCATCCGTCGGCCGTCGGCCGGCCCGCGCGGCCTTCCGGTCGCGGCCCGCCCGCAGGGCCGCCCGCCCAGCCGACGCGCACCGGGCCAGCGCGAGGACGCCGAGGGCGGCGGCGGCCAGGATCAGCACCAGCCGGGCGGGCTGCGGCGTGGCCCCCGCGAGGATCAGCGCGATGACGGGAAGGGCGATGAGCAGGCCGTACTTCGCCGTCTCGTCGCGCCGGCGGCCCGGGGCGAGCGTCCGCCGCCAGGAGAGCTCGCGCTGGCCCAGCCAGACGCGGTCCCGAGCCTCGTGCTTCGGGGCCGGCCGGCCGGGTGGGCGGCTGGGCGGGCGGCTGGAGCTGGTCACCCGGCCGTCAGCAGGTCCGCCCGGACCTGCCCGACCACCTCGGCGAGGTGATCCACGGGAAAGAAGTGGCCGCCCGGGAACGTGCGCAGCGTGAAGCCCGACCGGGTGTGCGCCCGCCAGCCGGCCGCCTGCTGCGGCGTCGCCGTGTCGTCAGCATCGCCCACGTAGGCCGAGACCGGTACGGGCAGCGGCGGCTCGGGGGCGTACATGTAGGCATCGAGCCAGCTGAAGTCCGTCCGGAAGATGGGCAGCAGCATGTCGACCAGGCTCGGCTCGGCGAGGATCCCGTCCGGGATGTCGCCGGTCCCCGCCAGGCGGCCCAGGAGCTCCTCGTCGTCGAGAAGCGACAGCCCCTCGTAAATGGACCCGGTCTTCTCCGCGTCCGGCGGGGGGCAGGCGGAGGCGATCAGCCGGACAGGCAGGCGCTGCCCCGACCGGCGCAGCTCGCGGATGACCTCGAAGCCGACCAGGCCGCCGAGTGAGTGGCCGAACAGCGCGAACGGCCGGTCCGCGCGCGCCGCGATGGCGGCCGCGGCGGCGGCCGGGTCCACCACGGGCTTCTCGCCGTAGCGCCGCTCGCGGCCCGCCGGCATGTAGGCGTGCACCTCGATGTCCGCGCCGATCGCCTTCGGCCACAGGGCGTAGGCCGACGCCCCTCCTCCCGCGTGCGCCAGGCAGAACAACTGGACCGGCGCCTGTGGCCGCCGGATCTGGGTAACGAACGGATCGCCGGTCACTAGGGCCCTCCTCGCCGCCGCTCGTTCCTCCCGGGAGGACAATCCCCGGTACCCCCCGATTCGCGCCCGCTGGCAACGGCCGCCATTCTAGCGGGCGCCGCTCGTTCCTCCGGGGGGACGATCCCCCGTACTCCCTGATCCGCGCCCGCCGGCAAAAGCCGCCAGCGTAGCGGGCGCTGCCCGGTCATAGGGCCTCGATCTCCAGGTGGACCAGGCCGGCGATCTCCTGGTTAAGGCCGAGTACCTCGGCCTCGGTCGAGAAGCCGGTCAGCAGCACGTTGACGCCGAAGACCTCGTGGTCGCCGCCGAGGACCTGGCCGGGCTGGGCGACGGGCAGCACCTCGAGCACCTCCGGCAAGTCCGCCACCTTATCCAGGCCGTGGGCGCGCACGAAGCGCCCGGCCTCGTCGGCGAAGACGGTGACCGAGGCGACCGGGATGGCGATCTTCGGGTCCAGGCGCGGCGGCCGCGGCTCGCCCAGGGCGGCGGCCAGGGCCTCGGCGAACAGCTGGACGCCGGAGTTCAGCTCGTGCATCACCGCCAGGATCCCGCCGCCGGGACGGCTGGCGTTCACCTCGACGATCGCCGGGCCGAGGTCCGCGTCGTCAATGAGCTCGACGTGCGCGACCCCGTCGCGCAGCCCGAGCGCGCGGACGGCCGCCCGGGCGTGCCGGTGCAGCGCGTCCTCCAGGTCACCCGGCAGGTCCAGCGCCGGGACCATGATGACCGGCTCGCGGAACGACTCGTCCACGATCGGCTTGCCGACGGTCCGGCTCCAGGCAACCTCGCCGTCGCGGACCACCAGGTCAACCACGTGCTCGACGCCCGTGAGCCTGCCCTCCACCAGGAACGAGCGGGTCGGGTCGAGGCCGCCGAACGGGCGGTCGTACAGCCCCCGGATCGACCCCGGCAGGTCCCGCGCCAGCTCCCGGTACGCGCCGGCCAGCTCCTCGACGGTGCTCACGGCGCGCACGCCGTGGCTGGCCGCCCCGTTGACCGGCTTCACGATCGCCGGCAGGCCGACCGCCGCGGCGACGGCCGCCGCGGCGGCGGCGCTGGGCAGGAGCGCGAACCTCGGCCCGGGGACGCCGGCCGCCGCCATGGCCTGGCGGGCGGCGAACTTGTTGCGGATGCCCGCCAGGACCGGCGCGGGGACGTGGGCGACGCCCAGCAGCTCCGCCGCCTGCGCGGTGGCCACCATGACGCTGTCCGCGCACGTCATGATCCGGCCGCCGGCGGACCGGCCGCGGACCGCCGCCGCCAGGGCAACCGGGTCCGTGATGTCGTCTAGCTCGATCACGTCATCGACGGTCCCGGCCGCCGCCTCGCGCTCGGCCCGCGTCAGCGGAGCCGTCAGCAGCACCGGGCGGTGCCCCCGTTCGCGGACGTGGCCGGCGACGGTGCTGACCCAGAATCCCGGCTCGCTCTGGACCAGGAAGACGGTGCTCATCGGGTCGTGCTCCCTTCGGCCGGCTCAGTCTCCAGCCGGATGCTCTCCTGGACTTCCTGGTGCGCCGCGAGCAGTTCCTCCTCGTCGCCGAACCCGGCCAGGAGCACGTTCACGACGAGAACCTCGTGGTCGTCGCTGAGAACCTGGCCTGGTTCCGCCGTGGGGACGACCTGGAGGACCTCCGGCGCTCGCGTGAGCTCATCAAGGCCGACGATCGACTTAAGGCGCCCCCGGCCGGTGCCGAAGACGATGCAGTGCGCGATCGGGATCGTCAGCTTCGGCGGCGTCCGGGGCGGGCGCGGCTCGCCGAGCGCGGCCGCCACGGCCTCGGCGAACGGGTCGACCCCGGTGGTGAGCTCGTCGATCACGAACACGAGCCCGCCGCCGGGACGCCCGGCGTTCACCTCCACGACCGTGGGCCCGAGCTCGGCGTCGTCAATGAGCTCGACGTGGGCGACGGAGTCATCCAGGCCCAGGGCCAGGGCCGCGTCGGTAGCCGCCCGGCGCAGCGAGGCGTCGAGCCCGGGGGGCAGGCCGAACGGCGGGCTCACCATGAGGCGCTCGAGGAACGTCTCGTCCATGCCCGGCTTGCCCAGGAGCGCGAGCGTCTCGGCCACGCCGCCTCGCACGACGATGTCCACCGCGTACTCGCTCCCCTGGAGCTGGCCCTCGACCAGCAGGGACCGGGCCGGGTCGAGGTCGCCGATCCGCCGGTCGTACAGGCCCGCCATCGTGCCGGGCAGGGCGGCGACCGCTCGCTCGTAGGCCGCGGCGAGCTCGCCGGCCGTCCTCGCGACGCTGACCAGGTGGCTGGCCACCCCGTTGACGGGCTTGACGATCGCGGGCAGGCCGACCGCCTCGGCGACCCTGGCGGCGTCCCCGGCGCCGTGCAGGAGCGCGAAGCGCGGATGGGGGAGCCCGGCGGCCGCCATGGCCTGCCGGGCGGCGAACTTGTTGCGGATGCCCGCCAGCACCGACGCCGGGACCCGGGCCACGCCGAGCAGCTCGGCCGCCTGGGCCGTGGCCACCATGGCGTTGTCGGAGAACGTCAGGATCCGGGCGTCACCCGCCAGCTCCCGGGCCGTGGCCGCCAGGGCCTCCGGGTCGGCGACGTCGGCCATCTCGACGACCTCGTCGACCGCCTTGGCGGCCGCGAGCCGCTGGCCGGCGGCCAGCGGCGCCGACAGCAGCACCGGCCGGTGCCCCCGGGCGCGGACCCGGTCGGCCACGACGGGCACCCACGGGCTCGGCTCGTTCTGGACGAGGAAGACAGTGCTCACGTCGGCCCCTTCTAGCGCTTGAGCTTCGGGATCGCCACGGTGGGGACGCCGTCGTCGGCCGCCTTCGCCCGCGCCGCCTCGCGCAGCTCCTCGATGCGGGCGGCCAGCAGGGCGACGGTCGGCGCCTCGAACAGGACGCGGATCGGCAGCCGGACCCCCTCGGCCTTGCGGATCTGGGCGATCAGCTGGATCGCGACCAGCGAGTTGCCGCCGAGGCTGAAGAAGTCCTGGTCGGCCCCGACCTGCTCGACGCCGAGGACCGACGTCCACAGCGCCGCCAGGGACGCCTCCAGGCCCGGGCGGGGGGCGGTGAACTCGCCCGCCCCGGCCAGCACCGGGCCGGGGGCCGGCTCGGTGCTCGCGTCCTGGGCGGCCTCGGCGGCTAGCTCGCGGGTGGTGACGCGCCGGGCGAACAGGTCCGCCACCGGCACCGGGCTGATGACGACCTGCGGCCCGAGGCGGTCGCCGAGCGCCCGCCGGAAGGCCTCGGCCCCGTCCACGGGGGCGATCCGCGTCCCCCCGGCCGCCGGCGCTGGCGGCCCGCCCGGCGCGGGCTCGCCGTCGTCGGCCAGGTCGCCCGCGACCGCCTGCGGGTCGACCCGGCGGAGCGTGAAGTCGCTGATCTCGACCAGCACGCGGCCGGACTCGTCGCCCAGCGTGAGGTCGGCGGTGACGATCTCGCCGCCGTCGTCGCCGCGGTAGCGCAGGTGGCTGTAGAACGACGGCGGGAGCGGGGCGCGGACGACGACCCGCCCGTAGCCCAGCGGCAGGTAGGAGCCGGACCCGCGCCCGCGCCCGAACGCGGTCGCCACGTCGAGCCAGGCCGGGTCGAGCCACCACTGCCCGGGGCCGCCTGCCATCCCGGGGGCGCCGCCCGCCTCGGGCGGCTCGGCCTTGATGAACGCGAGCTCCTCGCCCGCGCCGGCGAAGTGCCCCGCGAGCACGCCCCAGCGCGGGCCGAACGTGACCATGCTGGTGCGCCCGCCCGGGCCGGGGTCGCCGTCGGTTCCCACGGGAGCGCACCGGGCCATGACCGCGGCGACGTCGAGGACGCCGGCCGGCCCGGGCTCGGCCCAGCCCGCCGACCCGCTCGCGTGCAGCCGCGTGCGCCCGGCCGCGCGGCTGGCGACGGCGAACTCGCCGTCGGCTAGCGTCACCCGGTACTCGGCGACGCCGGGAACGGCGAACGGCTGGCGGAACGCCACGTCGCGCAGCTCCACCACGTGCTCCGGGCCCGGCGCGGGCAGGCACGCGGCGACGGCCGCCCGGACCGCCTCCAGGTGCCCGGTCCCCGGCATGACCGCGACGCCGCCGATCCGGTGCTGGTCCAGGACCCAGTGCGCGGACGCGGAGACCAGTCCCCGGCACTCGCGGCCGGACCGGCTGGTGAGGATCGGATGGTCGACGGGCTCGGCGACGGCGGCCTGCTCGCCGCGGACCGCGGCCGGCGCCGCCACCTCGGCCGCCATGCCGACCTCGGACCAGCCGCCCCAGTCGTGGGCGACGACGCGGGCGGCCCAGCCCCGGTCCGCCCGCGCGTAGGCGTCGAGGAACGCGTTGGCCGCGCAGTAGTCAACCTGGCCGAAGTCGCCCGACACGGCGGTGACCGACGAGCACAGGGCGACGAAGTCGAGTGCCGCGCCGGCGAAGGCGAGCCGCAGGGCGAGCGTGCCGGCCAGCTTCGGGGCGAGGACCGCCCGCGCGGCGGCCCTGTCCCTGACCTCGGCCAGCCCGCCGCCGGGCACCCCGGCCGCGTGGACGATGCCGTGCACCGGGCCGAACGCGGCCTCGGCGTCGGCCCGGACCCGGCCCAGCTCCTCGGGGCTGGTGACGTCGGCGGCGGCGACGAGCACCCGCGCGCCGGCTCGCTCCATCCGGCGGATGGCGCGCATCGCCCGGCCAGCCCGGCCGGCCCCGCCGCGCCCCGCGAGCAGGGCGTCCCATTCCTCGCGGGGCGGGAGGCCGGAGCGGGTCACCAGGACGAGGCTGGCCCGCGCGCGGACGGCGAGGTCCTCGGCCAGGGTGATCCCGAGGCCGCCGAGGCCGCCGGTGATCACGTAGCAGCCGCCCGTGCGGATCGCCTCCTGGCCGGGCGCCGCGAGGTCGAGCTGCTCGTAGTCCAGGCCCCAGCGGCGCTCGCCGCGCAGGGCGACCTCCGGCGGCCCGGCCTGCCGGAGCTCGCTGACGGCGCCGGCCGCGGCGCCGGCACCGTCAGCGCCGTCCGCCAGGTCGATGTGGCGGAGGGCCAGGCCGGGCGTTTCCAGCGGCAGGACACGGACGATGCCCGCCAGCGTGGCATGCTCGGGCCGGGTCAGGTCGCCGCCGCCCACGTCCCGGGTGCCGGCGGAGATGACGTCCAGGCGGGTGCCGTCGGCGGCTCCGGCCGCCGCCAGCGCCTGCACGAGCCCCAGGAGGCTGAAGAAGCCGTCGTCCTGGGCGGCCCAGGCGGCGTCGATGTCGGTCCCGGCGGGCGTGCCCGCGAGCGCGAGGGCATGGACGATCCGCTTGGGCAGGCGGTCGCCGAGCGCGCCGATCAGGGCGTCGTAGTCCTCGCGCTGCCCCGGGCGGACCGTGAAGCGGCCGCCAGCCGACGAGAAGGCGCTGCCCGGGCGGACCTCGATCACGTCGGCGCCCGCCGCCCGCAAGGCCTCGGGCAGGGCCCCATCGGCGCAGAAGGCCAGGCAGGGCCCGAAGGGCCCGGCCGCCGCGCCGGGGCCAAGCTGCCGCCACACCGGGACGGAGAACCAGCGCTCAAGCGGCTGCGGGCCCGCGGGCCCGCCCTGCCCGGCCGCGGCGCCGGCGGTTCCGGCCGCGGCGGCCGCGCCCGGGGCGACCGGGTCGGGGGCGACGAAGTGCCGCGTGCGCTCGAAGGGGTAGAGCGGGAGCTGGACCCGGCGCGCGTCCTCGACCGGCACGTCAACGCCGGCGCCCGCGACCCACAGGGCGCCCGCCGCCGCCAGCAGCGTCTCGGCCTCCCCGAGCCGGTCGCCCGGGCCGGGCAGCGCCTGCAGCGGGGCCGGGAACCCGGCCGGGACCTGCGCGCGGGCCGCCCCGGCCAGCTGGCGGCCCGGCCCGCACTCGAGCATGAGGGCCGGGCCGCCGGCCAGCAGCGTCGCCACGCAGTCGCCGAAGCGCACCGCCTGCCGCAGGTGCCGGGCCCAGTAGGCCGGGTCCGTCGCCTGCTCGCCGGTGATCCACGTCCCGCTGACGTTGGAGGCGAAGCGCAGCCGCGGGGCGCGGCGCGGGACCGCCGCCGCCAGGGCGGTGAACTCGGCCAGGACCGGCTCCGTCATCGCCGAGTGGAAGGCGTGCGACGTGCGCAGCGTCGTGCAGGTGATCCCGGACGCCGTCAGCTCGCGGGCGAACCGGGCCACCTCCGGCTCCGGCCCGGCCACGACGCAGCTGCCGGGCGCGTTCACCCCCGCCAGGTCCAGGCCGGCGGGCAGCCGCGCGGCCAGGTCCGCCTCGCCCGTGCGGACGGCGAGCATCGCGCCCGGCGGCAGTGACTGCATCAGCTGTCCCCGCGCGCGGATCAGCGTGAGCGCGTCGCGCAGCTCGAAGACGCCGGCCAGCGTGGCCGCGACGTACTCGCCGACCGAGTGGCCGATCATGGCCGACGGGCGCACGCCCCAGGACTCCAGCAGGCGGGCGAGCGCGTACTCGGTCACGAACAGCGCGGGCTGGGCGTACCGGGTCTCGCGCAGCAGGGCGTCGTCGCCCGCCCCCGCGCCGAACATCGGCCGCCGGATGTCCAGGTCAAGGCCGAGGAGGCCCGCGCACTCGTCCACCGCCGCCCGGTACGCCAGCTCGGTCCGGTAGAGCTCAGCGCCCATCCCGGCGTACTGCGCCCCCTGGCCGGGGAACAGGAACGCGACGTCCGGCGGGGTAAGGCCGGCCTGCCCGGCCTGGCGGCGGCGCGGCTCGCGCAGCGCCTCGGCCGCGTCCTCGGCGTCGCGGGCGACGACGACGGCGCGATGCGGGTGGCGGCGGCGGCCGGCCTGCAGGGTGCGGGCGACGTCGCCGAGGTCCAGGCCGGGGTGGCTCGCCAGGTGGTCCGCGAGCCGTTCCACGCTGGCGGCCAGCGCCGTCGGCGTGCGGGCCGAGACCGGCAGCAGCCGGGCCGGGCGGGCGCCGTCGCGGTCCGCCGCGGGCGGCCGGGGCGCGGCGGGCGCCTCCTGGAGCACCAGGTGCGCGTTGGTCCCGCCGACGCCGAACGAGCTGACGCCTGCCCGGCGCGGGGCCGGGCCGGGGTCCCAGGCGACGGGCTTGGTCACGACGGTGAACGGCGAGTCGTCGAAGTCGATCGCCGGGTTGGCCTGCTCGAAGTTGATGGTCGGGGGAATGAACCCGTGCTCCATCGCCAGCACCGTCTTGATGACCGACACCACGCCGGCCGCCTGGCTCAGGTGCCCGATGTTCGACTTGACCGAGCCGACGCCGCACCAGCCGCGATCGCCGGCGCCCGTCCCGTAGACCGCGCGCAGGGCACTGACCTCGATCGGGTCGCCCATCGCGGTGCCGGTGCCGTGCGCCTCCAGGTAGGAGATCGAGCGCGGGTCCACCCCGGCCACGCCGACGGCCTCGGCGAGCACGGCGACCTGGCCCTCGACGCTCGGGGCGGAGAACCCGACCTTGCTCGCGCCGTCGTTGTTGATGGCGTTGCCGAGCACGACCGCCCGGATCCGGTCGCCGGCCGCGGTCGCGTCCGATAGCCGCTTGAGCAGCACGACGCCCAGGCCGCTGCCCCAGACGGTGCCGTCCGCGCCGGCGTCGAACGGCCGGCAGTGCCCGCTGCCGGAGGTGAAGCCGTCCACCCCGACGTAGCCGATGCCGTGCGGCATCTCGATGTTCACCCCGCCCGCCAGCGCCATGTCGCACTCGCCGCCTCGCAGCGCCTCGCACGCCAGGTGCATCGCCACCAGCGAGGTGGAGCAGGCGGTGTGCACGGTGAGGCTCGGCCCGCGCAGGTCGAGCTTGTAGGAGACGCTGGTCGCCAGGTACGAGGGCTGGTTGCCGGTCAGGACGCTGATGCCGCCGGACTGGGCGGCCATGACGGCGGCGTTGCGGACCACGTTCTGCCACATGTAGCCGTTGCCGCCACTGCCGGCGTAGACGCCGATGGCGCCCTCGAAGCGGGCCGGGTCGTACCCGGCGTCCTCCAGCGTGTCGTGGCAGGCCTCCAGCAGCAGGCGGTGCTGCGGGTCGGTGATCTCCGCCTCGCGCGGCGTCATCGCGAAGTAGGCGGCGTCGAAGTGGTCGAAGTCCGCGATGACGGGCGCGGCGCTGACCCAGTTCGGGTCGTCCACCTCCTCGGGCCTGGCCCCGCGGGCCAGCTGCTCGGCGCGGGTGAAGCGGCTGACCGACTCCACCCCGTCCATCAGGTTGCGCCAGAACTGCCGCTCGCCGGCCGCGCCGGGGACGCGCACCGCCAGCCCGACGATCGCGATTGGCTCGGCCTGCGCCGGGTCGGTCATGCTTGATCTCCTCGCTGGTCAGGTGGTGTACCGGGTCCGCCCGGGAGCCGGCGTCCCCGGCGGGCCGCCCGCTCGCGCCGGGCCGCGACGCGCTGGTGGACCTGGTCCAGGCCGCTGCCCGGCCCGGGGTCGTCCGGGCCGGGGGCCGCGCGCCCGAGGAACGCGGCCAGCGACCTGATGGTCGGGTGGCGGAACAGGTCGACGATCTTCAGCGGGCGGCCGAACTGGGCCGACAGCCGCGCGCGGACCATCGTCAGGGCGAGCGACGTGCCGCCGACGTCGAAGAAGTTGTCGCCCGGCCCGATTGCCGCCCGCCCCAGCACCTCGCGCCACACGGCGGCGACGGCCGCCTCGGCCCCGGCCACGTCCGCGGCGGCCGGGCCGGCCCCGGACGAGTCGCCCGGCGCCGGCGCGGGCGCGCGCACGGTCATCGCGCCCGGCGGCACCGGGAGCACCGCCGGCCGCCCGGCGGCCACGCCGGCGACCGGTGCCCACGGGTCCGTGGCGAAGGCGCCGAGCAGGGCCGCGTAGTCCGCCAGCAGCGCGGTGACGCGCTCGCGAGTGAACAGGTCGGGGTTGTAGAGCAGGTCGATGGCGAGGCGGCCGTCGCGTTCGAGGGCGTAGACGGTCATGTCCAGCGGCGAGCCGGGCTTGTCGACCGCGACGGGCCGCGTCCGCAGGCCGGGCAGGGCGAGCGCCGGATCGGCGAAGTTCAGCACGTTGAACATGACCTGGACCAGCGGCGCCCGCGAGGTGTCGCGCGCCAGCCCGAGCTTGTCCACCAGCACCTCGACCGGGGCCGAGGGGTGCGCCGCGATGTCGAGCAGCTCGGCGGCGGCCCGGCGGACGTGCTCGGCGAACGACGCGCCGTCGTCCACCGCCAGGCGGGCCGGCATCATGTCGATGAAGAAGCCGACCTGGTCATCGAGCTCGGCCAGCCGCCGGTCGGCGATCACCGCCCCGATCACCGCTTCCGGCCTCCCCGTCGAGCGCCGCAGGAGCTGCCCGAGCCCGGCGAGCAGGACGCCCGCCGGGGTGACGGCCAGGCTGGCCGCGAGCTGGCGGACCGCGGCGCCGGCCCCGGCGGACAGGGCGACCGACGCCTGGGCCCCGCGGTAGGTGGCGACGGCGGGACGCGGATGGTCGCGCGGCAGGTCCAGCACGGTCGGGGCGCCCCGCAGGTGCTCCCGCCACCACGCCACGTCGGCGTCGGCCCGCTGGTCGTCGCGCCGCTGCCGCCAGGCGGCGTAGTCGGCGTAGGAGGCCGCGCCCGCCGCCAGGGCCGCGCCCTGGTACGCGCGGGCCAGGTCGTCGTACAGCACCCGCTGCGACCAGCCGTCGAAGGCGATGTGGTGGAACGTCAGCGCCAGGACGTGGTCCTGCGGCGCGAGCCGGTAGAGCGTGGCCCGCCAGGGGGGGGCGGCGGCCAGGTCGAACGGCGTGCGCGCGGCGGCCGCCAGCCGGTCTCGCAGCTCCGCCTCGGCCGTAGCGCCCGGGGAGCCCGTGCCGTCCGGGATGCCGCCGAGCGTCACCTCCGCCAGCGGCACGTCGCCCGGCGGGTCGCACGTCGCCTGCGGCGTCCCGCCGGCGTCGAGGACGCGCCAGCGCAGGATCTCGTGCCGGCGGGCGACCGCCGCCAGCGCGGCCCGCAGCCGGGCCACGTCGAGCGGGCCGCCGATCCGCTCCGCGAGCGCGATGTTGTACGCGGCCTGCTCCGGCGCGAGCTGGTCGGTGAACCACAGCCGGCGCTGCGGCGGCGAGAGGGCCGGCGGGTGGCCCGTGGCCAGCGCCCGCCCGGCCAGCGGCGGCGCCTTCGCCACCTGGGCGGCGATGCCGCCGGGGGTGCGGCCGGCGAAGACGTCCTCGACCGAGATGTCCCGCCCGAGCTCCGCCCGCAGCGCGGCGACCAGGCGCATGGCCGTGATCGAGTCGCCGCCCGCCGCCGTGAACTGGCTATCGGGGGCCGGGCGGTGCCCCAGCAGCCGCTGCCAGGCCGCCGCGACCGCCCGCGACTCGCCCGCCAGCGGGCCGCCGCCCGCCCGGATGCCGTCAGTCGCGCTAGCGCCGTCGCTGGCATCGTCGCCGTCGCTGGCATCGCTGCCGTCACGGGCGCCGCCGTCGTCACCGGCCCCGGCCGCGTCGCGCGCCGCCAGCGCGCGCAGCCGGGCGCGGTCGACCTTGCCGGTCGGGCCCAGCGGCAGCTCGGCCAGCCGCACCAGCCGGGCGGGCATCATGGCGCTGGTCAGCCGCCGGGCCGCCCCGGCCAGCACCTCGCCGGGCGCGTCGGCGGGCGTCACGAAGGCGACGACCCGCGTGCCCGCCGCGCCCGGGAGCGCCACCACGGCCGCCTGGGCGACGCCGTCCTGCTCGGCCAGCACCGCCTCGATCTCGCCGGTCTCGATCCGCTGGCCGTTGACCTTGATCTGCCCGTCGTCGCGGCCCAGGTACTCGACCTGCCCGTCGGCCCGGATCCGGGCCAGGTCGCCGGTCCGGTACAGGCGCATCCCCGGCCGGGCCGGGTCCGGGTCGGGCACGAAGCGGGCGGCGGTCAGGCCGGGGCGGCCGAGGTAGCCGCGGGCGAGGCCCGGGCCGCCGATCAGCAGCTCGCCGTCCACGACGCGGGCCGTGTGGCCGGGCAGCGGGCGCCCCAGCGGCACCGCCTGCTCGCCGTGCCCGGTCACCTCGCCGGCGACGGCCAGCACGGTGGCCTCGGTGGGGCCGTAGGCGTTCCAGAACCGCCGCCCGGGCGTGGCCCAGCGCCGGGCCAGGGCGGCCGGGACGGCCTCGCCCCCGCACATGACCACGCGCCAGTGCGGCAGCTCGCCCGGGTCGAGCAGGGACAGGACCGACGGGGTGATGAAGCCCCAGTTCACCTGGTGCCCGGCGATGAAGCGCTGCAGCCGCGCCGGGTCGTCGCGGTCCCGCTCGCCGAGCAGCTGCACGCTGCCGCCGACGGCCAGCGGCGTCCAGCAGTCGATCGTCGCCGCGTCGAAGCCGAGCGACGCGATGCCCAGCGAGCGGGTCTGCGGCCCGGCCCCGGTGAACCGCGCGCAGGAGGCGATGAAGTCGGTGATGTTGCGGTGGGTCGTCAGGACGCCCTTGGGCCGGCCGGTCGAGCCGGAGGTGAACAGCACGTGGGCCAGGTTGTCCGGGCCCGCGGTGCTCAGGGTCTCCAGGGCAGCGCCGTCGCCGCGCCCGGGAACCGCGATCGCGCCCGGGCCGGGCCCCACGACCAGCGCGGCCCCGGCGTCGCGGGCGATGTCGCGCCGCCGGGCCTCGGGGTGGGCCGGGTCGAGCGGGACGTAGCAGCCTCCCGCCATGAGGACGCCGAGCGCCGCGACCACCATGGC
>DATBEM010000265.1:0-27238 GCA_036276115.1 Trebonia sp. | reverse complement strand
GACATGCCGGTCCGCCGTGCGTAGTCCAGCGCGGCGAGGGCGGCGTTGCGCGAGCCCTCGGCTAGCAGCGTGTAGCCGGACACGTGCAGGTGCGCGCCCGGAACGAACAGGTCGTGCGGCAGGTCGTCGGGCGACAGCGCGGCGTTGGCCCCGGGGTCGGACAGCATCGTCCGCTCGCCCTTGTGCGTCACCATCACGACGCAGGTCCCGGTCGGCCGCTCGGGGTCCATGACCAGCCGGGCGTCCACGCCGTAGCCCATGAGCTCCATGTCGCGGTTGCGGCCGGCGATGTCGGCGCCCCGGCGGCCGATGAAGGCCACGTCGGCGCCGTCCGCCGCCAGCCAGGCGGCCACGTTGGCGCCGGATCCGCCGCCGTGCATGGTCACCGTGGCGGGGGTGTCGCTACCGCGCGCGAGCGGCAGCATCGCGTGGGCAACCGTGTCCGTCATCAAGTCACCTATGACAACGATGCGGGCCATTGTCGTCATCACCTCGTTATCGCAAGTCACCTGGCGGCGGGGCGGGCCCCTGCCCGGCCATGGTGCGTGCGGGCATCCTGGCGCGGTGCCCCCGCGGCGCCAGGTAAATCGGGAACTCCTAAGGTATCGGCAACGGGCCGGGCCTGACCAGCGCGTCTGCTGAGATGGTTACCAAAGCGAAGCAGTGGCAGGCGGCTGGTGCTGGCCTCGCCCGGGTCAGGGGCGGCGCAAGTGGCGCGGACGGGGCGAAGGTTACAGTGCTGCGCTAGCCGCGCAGGAACGACAGCCGCACCTGGCGGTCGGGGTTGTCCACGTTCAGGTCCACCAGCGCGATCGACTGCCAGGTGCCGAGGGCCAGGCGGCCGCCCAGGACCGGGACGCTCGCGTACGGTGCCGCGATCGCGGGCAGCACGTGCGAGCGGCCGTGCCCGCGGCTGCCGTGCGCGTGCCGCCAGCGGTCATCCGGCGGCAGCAGGTCGCCCAGCGCCGCCAGGAGGTCCTCGTCGCTGCCGGAGCCGAGCTCGATGAGCGCGACCCCGGCCGTGGCGTGCGGCACGAAGACGTGCAGCAGCCCGTCCCCGCCGCCGGCGGCCTCGCTCGCGAACCGCTCGCACTCGCCGGTGATGTCCCGGACGGCCTCCCGGCCGCCCGTCCGCACCGCGATGATCTGGCTTTCCATTGGCTGATCGTACGGCCGGGGCACTTTTCACGGGTCCGCCCCCCGCCGCCACGATGCGGTGCGCGCGCTGGCCGGGCGATCCCGCCCGGCAGGGCCAGGGTGCCGCCGGGCGCGCGGGCGCCCCGTTCCCCCCCGCGCTCATGTCGCGAGATTATCGAATTCCGGCAATTGCCCGGAGGGTGATAGGGGACGAATTAAACATTATGTCTCGATCGTCCTACCAGTGGTTCTCGTGCAGGGTGAGTGTCCGCCGCGGGCCGGGCCGGAACGTCTCGCCGGTGTAGTAGGCAGTGGGGATCAGCACGCCCTGCCGCACGTTATCGGGGAGGCCGAGTAGTTCCGCGACCTCCTTCTCGTAGCGCAGGTGCAGCGTTGTCCAGGCGGTGCCAAGGCCGCGGGAACGGCACGCGAGCATGTAGCTCCATGCGGCGGGCAGCAGCGAGCCCCACAGCCCCGCCTGGTTGCCGTCGGCCGGCCACGGGCTATCGGACTGGACGCAGGCCAGCAGCAGCACCGGGACCTCGCCCATGTGCTGGCCGAGGTAGGCCGCGCTGTCGCGCAGCCGCTGCCCGGCCTCGTCGGCCGGCTCGCGTCCGGCCAGGTAGACCTCGGTCGAGCGCCGGTAGTAGTCGCCGACCTGCGCCCGGACCTGGGGATCGGTGATGACGACCCAGTGCCACTGCTGGGCGTTGCCGCCGCTCGGCGCCTGTTGGGCGACCTGGAGGCACTCGCGGACGAGGGAGAGCGGGACGGGGCGGGTCAGGTCGAGCCGCTTACGGACCGAGCGGGTCGTCGTGAGCAGTTCGTCCGGGGTTAGATCTGGCATCAGGCCAGCGTAATCGGCGCATCCGACGCCATCCGCGCGGGTCGCCCGGTGCGGCGGATCCGGCGATTATCGGCACGAGTTTGGCTGCGGGCTCGGAATTATCCCGTCGCGTCTGGCATTATGAAAGTGAAATGACTAGCTCAGCAACTAAGCGCTTCCCGGTGACGGTGACGCGACTTCCCGTTACCCGCTGTCAGCTATGCCAGCGGACGATGGCCTATCGCCCCGGCGAGGCCAGCTCGGTGCTCACCAAGCACTATCAGGCCAAGCATCCCGAGGCACTCGGCTCGGTCCCCGACGCCGAGGAATAACCACGCCGGGGACCATCCCGTCAGCCTGCAATCGCGCTCTTAGTGGCGCGGGAGCCGCTAGGCGCCATACACGGCGACGAGCAGCCCGCGCGCGATCGTGTGGAACCGCAGGTTGAACCCGGCGACCGCCGGCGACACGTCGGAGTCGATGCCGAGCGTGCCCGTGTCGAGCGCGTGGACCGCGAAGACGTAGCGGTGCGGCTCGTCGCCCGCGGGCGGTGCCGCGCCGCCGTAGTCCTTGGTCCCGTAGTCGTTGCGGACCTGGAACGCCCCCGGCGGCAGGCCCGCGCCCGAGGCTGCCCCGGCCCCGGCCGCCAGTTCCGTGACCGACGCGGGGACGTCGATGACCAGCCAGTGCCAGAACCCCGAGCCGGTCGGCGCGTCCGGGTCGTAGCACGTGACCGCGAAGCCCGCCGCCTCGGCCGGGAAGCCGGACCAGGACAGCTGCGGGGAAATGTTGTCACCCGACATGCCGAAGCTGTCGTAGACGTGCTTGTTGCTCAGCGCCTGCCCGTGCGAGATGTCGTCGCTGCTCACCGCGAACGACGGGACCGGCGGCAAGAAGTCATAGGGAAGCGGTGCGCGTTCTGCCATTGCTACCTCATTGCGTGCGATGGACCAGGTCGCCCTTACGCTATCGCGGCCCCCGGCGCCGCCATCGCCCCCCGCGCGGGCGTCCCCCGTGTCGCCTGCCCAGGGTGCACGCCCCGGCCCTCGCCCGGGCGGCCGCCGCGCCTGCTGCCCGCCGGTGGCCTGGCGCCAGTGCTGGCCTCGCTCCCGCCCTAGCGTCTCGCGGTGGCCGTAGGGTGTTACCGGACATGAACGGATCTTCGCGGCAGGCCCAGCGCAGGCGCCGCCGGCCGGGCTGGCGGCGCGGTTGGCGGCGGGCGCCGGGGCGCCCGGGCACGCGCCGGGTTCCGGCCTGGGTCTCGCGCGCCGTGCTCGCCCTCGCCCTGCTCGGGGTGGCCTTCATCCCGCTGGCCGGCAACGCTTCCGGCCCCCCGGCCGCTGCCTGCGCGGGACCCGCCTGCCAGGCGCCCGCCAGCCCTCAGCGCTGGGCGGTCCCGTTGACTGGCTCCTGGGCGGTGGGCAGCGGCCTGGCCGGCACCTACCCGCTGTCCGGGCAGGCCTACGTGGCGGCCGGCGACGGGGTCGCGGCCGTCGGGGACGGGCTCACCGTCTCGGCCTACCGGCTCGCGACCGGGGCGCTGGCGTGGCAGGAGACGCTGGGCGGCTTTGGCCCGGGGGCGGCCGTGATGTCGGTCCGGGCCTGGCCGGGGGTCGTCACCGCCGGGGTCGCGGGCAGGGGCGGCACCCGCACCGAGGTCGTCCTCGACGCGGGGACCGGCGTCCCGCTCCGGCGCTACCCGGCTGCCCTGTTCGGCGGCACCGTGGCCGCCTCGGCGACCACCACCATCGTCATCGGCACCTCCAGCGTCACCAGCTACGACAACCGCACCGGCAAGGTCCGCTGGCAGCGCCCGGCCGACTCCCGGCAGGCGTGGCGCACCGACGGGGATGACCTCTACATCACCGAGTCGGCCGGCGGGTACCTAGCCGGCGCCCCGGTCACCGGGCTGCGGGTGATCGACCTGGCAACCGACAACGAGCGCACGCTGTCCTCGCCCGCGAGCAGCCCCTTCCGCGGCACCCTGGCCGGGGTAGTCGCCGGGGTCGTGATCTTCAGCGCGCCCGACGGGGTCAGCGCCTACAGCGGGGCGACTGGCGCGCTGCTGTGGACCCGGGGCGGGGTCGTGCCCGAGGGGACCGACCCGGGGGAGGGGCTGGCGTACTTCACCTCCGCCAGCGGCAGCCTGCTCGGCCTCAGCCCGCTGACCGGCCGGGTCACCCGGTCGGTGTCGGGCGCGACCGCGCCCGGCGGCGGCGGCCTGTACGTCGTGCGCGGCGGCGTCGCCCTCGGCCTCGACAGCGGCGCCAGCGGGCAGGCGTGGGGCTACAGCCTCGTCGCGGGCCGGGTCACCTGGACCGCCGCCGGGCTGCCCTGGCCGCATTACTTCGCCGACGTCAGCGGCATCGGCGGCAGCGCCGCCACCGTCGGCGATACCGTCGTCATCGCCGCCTGCGGCCGCCTCGCGCCCGCGCCGACGGCGACCCTCAGCACGTCCCCGGCAGCGTCGTCCCCGGCAGCATCGTCCCCGGCAGCGCCAACGCCGACGGCGCCAACGCTGACGGCGCCCGGATCGGTGACGCCAGCCTCTGCGCTGCCCGCGACCGGGCCGCCCGCACGATCGCCGGCCAGCCCCGGGACGAGTCCGGCCCGCTCGCCCTCGACGGTCCCTGCCCCGACGCTCACGCCCACCTCGGCTAGCCCGGCCCCCGGCGCCACCCCCTCGGCTACCCCGTCCCCGCCCCAGGAGTGCGCCTCGCCGCTGCTGGTCGCCCTTAACCTGTAGCCAGGCCCGGTCCTTGCTCGCCGTTACCCAGTCGTGACCTGGTGAGATAAGCAGCCGAGAAGTGGCGGCCCGCTTGCGGAGTCGGCCGGATCCGTTCTATATAAAGGGAAAACTAGGGGTTGTGGCTGGATGAATCGGCAGTCGGGCAGAGGGTAGGGGTACCCGCAATGAACTGGGCAGCTCGGGTGGGCTCGGCGGCTGACGACGCTCAGCAGCGGCGGCCGTGGTCAGCCGTGCCGGTCGCCGTCTGGCGCAAGTTCCAGGACGACCAGGCGGGCCTGCTGGCCGCGCTGATCACGCACTACGCGTTCCTGGCGATCTTCCCGCTCCTGCTGATCTTCGCGACCGTCCTCGACATGACGGTCAAGAGCCACCCGGAACTGCATAACGACCTGCTCAACTCCGCCCTCGCCCAGTACCCGGTGATCGGCAACGAGATCGACACCAACCTCGGCATGCTCCACGGCGGCGGGCCGGCCCTCGGCTTCGGCATCGCGATCTTGCTGTTCGGCACCCGCGGGGTCGCGTTCGCGATGCAGAACGCGCTGTGCCAGGTCTGGGGGATCCCGCGCGACAAGCGGCCCGGCTTCCCGGTGTCCTGGGCCTACGGCTTCGTGCTCGTCCTCGTGATCGGCTTCGGCCTGGTCGTCACCTCGTTCCTGTCCGGCATCGTCGGCGGCGGCGGGAAGCTCCTGACCGGGTTCGGGGCGCTCGTCGGGGCGGTCGCGATCTCGCTGACCGCCAACATCGGCGTGTTCTGGGTCGCGTTCCGGCTCGCGAGCATGCGGCGGGTGCCGTGGCGCAACCTGCGGACCGGGGCGGCCCTGGCCGCCATCGTCTGGCAGGCGCTGCAGGTGACTGGCGGTTACGTCATCACCCACGAGCTGCACCGCGCCTCGACCCTGTACGGGACGTTCGGGGCGGTCCTCGGCCTTATCGGCTGGCTCTACGTAGAGTCGATCATCACCCTCATCGCGGCCGAGACCGACGTGGTGCTGACCCGGCGCCACTGGCCCCGGTCGGCCCGCTTCCTGCCCGACACGATGCTGCCCGGCACGACCGGGGTGGCCGTGCCCGGCCTGGTGGAATGGTCCGCCGCCGCCCCCGCCGCCCCCGCCGGCAAGCACGCCCGGCGCAAGCCCGGGATACCGTCCCGCCCGCCCGCGCCGAACCCCGACCAGCCCGCCCCGACCGGCCCGATCGTAGTCGGCGGCCGCGTAGTCGGCGGTGGCGCGGGCGTGAACGGCCATCCAGGCGCGAACGGCACCGGGCCCGGGTCGGCCGGGGCTGTGCCTTGGAATGCCAGGCGTGGTAGCAGCGGGCCGGAGGGTGCGCGTGCGGACGGCACCTGGATAGGCGGGCCAGTAACGTCTGGCGGCCACGGCAGTGCCGGTGGCGGCGGCCACGGCAGTGCCGGTGGCGCGGGCGTGAACGGCCGTCCGGCTGCGAGCGGCCGCCTGGCTGCGAACGGTCATCCGGGCGTGAACGGTAGCGGAGCCGGGCCCGCCAAGGCCGCGCCGTGGGATGCCGGGCAAGGCAACCCCGGACCGGGCGGCGCGGGCGCGAATGGCCATCCGGGCCGGAATGGTTACCGGACCGGGCCAGTGAGCCCCGGGCCTGGGGATGGCGGGCATGGCCGGCCCGTACCGGGAGACCCGGGCGCGAACGGTGACCGGGCAAGCGGTGACCGGGCAAACGGCGCCGCCGCGCCTGGCGGCCGCGACGGTGGCGGTACCGGCGAGAACGTCCGCCCGCGGCGGAAGGGCTAAGCGGCTCCCGGGGTGCGGCGGCACATTTAACGATTGCCGGAAGAAAATACGGTTATAGTGTGGAAAATCTTACCTAACCGGTAAATCTTACCGGGTATTTATTCGATCGGCTGTCGTCCGCCTGGCCTCATGATCGGCCCGTAGCGGGCCGGGGCATGCTGGGCGGGCCACGGGCGCCGGCACCGCTGCGGGCGGGCCCGCCGGCCAGGTCGTTTCGGCCCGGCTTACGGTGGGGGTAGCGGCGTCGGGTGAGCACGCGGTGCACGACCACCAACGCACGGAGGCAAGACGTGACAGCATCCGGGGACACGATTCCCCAGCAGCGTGCGGCGGAGGTCCCGCACGTCATCATCGTCGGGGCCGGGTTCGCCGGGCTCTCCGCGGTCCGCGCCCTGAAGGGGAAGCGGGTCCGCGTCACCATCATCGACAAGAACCTCTACAGCACTTTCCAGCCGCTGCTGTACCAGGTGGCGACCGGCGGGCTGAACCCCGGCGACGTCGCTTACCCGGTCGGCGGGTTCACCACCCCGCGCAGCGCCCGCTACATCCGGGGCGACCTCGCCCACGTGGACCCGGCCGCCCGCCGGGTACGGATGGCCGACGGGCGCGAGCTCGGCTACGACTACCTGATCCTGGCGGGCGGGGTGTCGTCGGCGTACTTCGGCGTCAAGGGGGCGGCCGAGAACACCTTCGGCCTGTACACCCGGGCCGACGCGATCTTGCTGCGCGACCACATCATGGCCGGGTTCGAGCGGATGAGCGCGTCCGGCGGGCAGCGGGCGCTCGCGATCACCGTCGTCGGCGGCGGCGCCACCGGGGTCGAGCTGGCCGGGACGCTGGGCGAGCTGCGCGGCGCGGTGCTGCGGGCGACCTTCCCCGACGTCGACCCGTCCCGGGTGCACGTCCGCCTCGTCGAGATGGCGCCGGCGCTGCTGATGCCGTTCAAGGAGCAGCTGCGCGAGTACGCCCGCCGTCAGCTGGTGGAGCGCGGGGTCGACATCCACCTCGACACCGAGATCCGCGAGGTCCGCCCGGACAGCGTGGTCCTCGGCGACGGGCGGGAGGTGGCCAGCGACCTCACCGTGTGGGCGGCCGGGGTCGCCGCCCGCGAGCCGGTCAAGGACTGGGGGCTGCCCCAGGGCAAGGGCGGCCGCGTGGTCGTGGGGGCGGACCTGCGGGTGCCCGGCCAGGACCGGATCTTCGCGGCCGGGGACATCGCGGTGTACCCCGACAACCCGTGCCCGCAGCTTGCCCAGCCCGCCATCCAGCAGGGCAAGCACGCGGCGGCGTCGGTGCTGGCGCTGATCGCCGGGCAGCCGGCCAAGCCGTTCCGGTACCACGACAAGGGGACGATGGCCACCATCGGCCGCCGCTCGGCCGTGGTCGAGTTCCCCAAGGGCCAGCGGATCACCGGGACACTGGCGTGGCTGGCGTGGCTCGGGCTGCACCTGTTCTACTTGCTCGGCGGGCGCAACCGGGTCTCCACGATGATCAACCTGTCCTGGCGCTACCTCACCTGGGGCCACGGCGGCGGCGTCATCGTCGGCGACGAGCCGGTCGGGGGCCCCGTCGGCGTCGGCGGCGAGGCCGGCTCCAGCACGGGCGAGGTGACCGGCGGCCCGCCGCCCGGCGAGCGGGGCACGGCTGGCTCGGGCACGGCTGGCTCGGGCACGGCTGGCTCGGGCGGCTCCGGCTCGGGGAGCGAGGACTCCGTGCCGGCCGGGTCGGTGGGGACCGGGTAGCACTACGACTATCTGTAGTAGCCTCGAACCCGGCAGGGCTTGTGGTCGACCTGGTTGGAGGCAAGCGTGATCCCCGGAACCCGCGTTCCCCGTGCCCGCCGGCGGCGAGGGGCGGCCGCGCTGCTCGCCGGGCTGGGGCTCGCCGCCCTGGTGCTGGCTGGCTGCACGGCTGGCGGCTCGTCATCAGGCTCGGCCAAGGGCGGCTCGGCCTCCTCGGCCGCGGCCGACGCCGCGACCAGCCCGCAGGGCGTCGCGGCCGAGTCCAATCCCAACATTGACCTCGGCAGCCCGCTCGGCGGCGTCCCGGCTCCCGGCTTCACGCTGGACAACCAGTTCGGCCAGCCGACGTCGCTCAGCCAGTTCCGCGGCAAGGTCGTGCTGCTCGGCTTCGAGGACGCCGAGTGCACCGACGTGTGCCCGCTGACCACGCAGAGCATGGTGCTCGCCCAGGAACTGCTGGGCAAGGCCGGGAGCCAGGTGCAACTGCTCGGGGTGGACGCCAACCCCGGCGCCAACAAGGTCTCGGACGTGCTCGCCTACTCCCAGGCGCACAGCATGGTCAACGAGTGGGACTTCCTGACCGGCAGCGACGCCCAGCTCAAGTCGACCTGGAGCGCCTACCACATCGCCGTGCAGCTCGCGGCGGGCGACGTCGACCACACCCCCGCCTTGTTCGTCATCGACGCCCAGGGCCGGGAGCAGAAGGTCTACCTGACCCAGATGGTGTACTCCAGCGTCGCCCAGTCCGCGCAGGTCATCGCGCAGGAGGTGGCGAGCCTGCTGCCCGGCCGCCCCGCACTCACCTCCCTGGAGTCGCTGGCGACGGTCCCGCCCCAGGACCCGACGGCAGTCGTGAGCCTGCCCGCCGCCCCCGTCCCCGGCGCCGGCAGCGCCCCGGTCGCCCTCGGCCCGGGCAAGGCCCGGCTGGTGGTCTTCTTCGCCACCTGGCTGACCGAGACCTCTGACTTCAAGGCCGAGATGACCAGCCTGAACGCCTACGTCAAGGACGCGGCCGCCAAGCACCTGCCCGCTCTCACGGCCGTGGACGAGACGGTGACCGAGGCGTCCGCCCCGGCGGTGGCCGCCGCCCTGCACGGCCTGCCCGCCCTGAGCTACCCGGTGGGCGAGGACAAGAGCGGGCGGCTGGCCGACGGCTACGGCGTGCAGGACCAGCCGTGGCTCGTCCTGGTCACCCCGGCCGGCAAGATCACCTGGTCAAACGACGGCTGGCTGCCGCTCGCGGCCATCGAGAAGGCCGCCGCCGCCCACGCCTGACCGCTGCGTCCCGTAATTCCCCGTGACATCTGTCATCATTTGTCATGGACTGAGCGCACTGCCGCTGATACCGGTCGTTGTCATAGCTTGAGGGCATGTCAACGGGAAGCGTTACCAGCCTCGTCATCGGGATCGCGGTCCTCGTCCTGCTCGTCGTCCGGCAGCTGCAGACCCGGACGCTGCGCGAGAACTACCGGATCTCGGTCATCCTGGGGATCATCGGCCTCGTCGAGTTCGTGCGGTTCCTCGGCACCAGCACCGCCAGGCACAACGAGTCCAAGATCGTCATCGCGGTCGTCGGCAGCCTGGTCCTCGCCGCCGTGCTGGGCGCGGTGCGCGCGCTGACCGTCCGCGTCTGGCGCGACCCCGGCGGCCCGCTGCTGCGCAAGGGCACGTGGCTGACCGCCCTGCTCTGGGTCGTGGCGCTCGGCGTCCACCTGGGCTATGACTACCTCGTGATCGGCGGCGGCAAGGACGGCGACGCGACCGGCAACGCGACGATCTTGCTCTACCTGGTCATCTCGCTCACGATCCAGCGGTTCGTCCTGCTCACCCGCGTCTCGCGGATGGAGTCGCGCGGCCAGTTCGGCCGTGGCCCCCGCGGCCCGGTCACCGGGCGCGCCGGCTACTAGGCGGGGCCCGGCTGGGAGCGGCCGCGGTCCAGGCGGCGCAGGCCGGAGGCCGCCGCCGTCTCCCGGGCGGCCATGTCGAGCAAGATCCCCGTCGCGTCCAGGTGGCGGGGAATCTGCCCGATCACCCGGGCGGGCAGGAACTGCGGGCCGCCCGGCCAGCCGTGGCCGCCCTCATCGACCCGGTAGAGGGTGACCGGCCGGCAGCCCGGCCCGGTCCAGGTCTTGCGGGTCACCGCCGGCTCGCCCGGGGCGGCGGGCAGGTCGGCCACCGACGGCCAGCCGGTGACCCCGTTGGCGGCGGCCCAGTCGGCGCAGGTTTCCTCCGCCCCGGCCACGACCTCCTCGCCCGGCAGCTCCCCGTGCCGGGCCATCCGCCGCTTGAGGATCATCCCGGCGATGCCGCGCCGGGCCAGCGGCCCGCCCTGGTAGGGGACGCTGGGGTCGCCGGTGCCCATCACGCAGGCCACCGTCGTGCGCAGGACCGGCCGGGGCATGGCCCGGCGGCTGAACTCCAGCGCCGTGCCCGCCACCAGGAACAGCCCCGTCACCGGGAGCAGGCCGTTGCGGGCCACGTGCTCGGCGAACATCGCGCCGTTGGACACCCCGGCCAGGAACACCGGCCACGCCTGGGCCGCCCCGATCGCCTCCAGGTGCGCGCACAGGGTCGCCAGGAACTGCACGTCGTCCAGGGTGGGCTCCTCGGCCGGCGGGCGGGCGGCGTGCCATACGCCCTTCCAGCCGTCGGGGAACACGGTCGTCATGCCGGCCGCCGGGCCGCGGGTCGCCAGGCCGGTGAACCGGGCCATCGCCCGGCCGGTCATCCCCGAGCCGTGCAGGGCGATCAGCAGCGGGGCGGTCCCGGTCGCGCCGGGCGATGCCCCCCGGCGAGGCCGCGCCCGCGCTAGCCAGTACGTACGGCGCACGCCCGCGATGTCGATCTCGCGGTGCTCCAGGTCCGCCACGTCGTGCCAGCCGGGCTTTGGCCGTTCCAGGTCGCCGCCTCGCATCTGCATGGATCACAGACTAGGGTTCACCGCCCGGTCCGGAAGTGCAAACGTTAGGCAATCGAGAATGTTGAGCCATATGCGGCAATCGTTCCGTAAGTAGCGCTATTGAGGCTTAAGCGCCGTTCCCGGCGGCGCCCGGCCGGGCCCGGCCCGCGTGCCCGCCACCCCCGGCGTTGGCCGTTACAAGCGTTAACGGCAAGATTGGGCCTGGTACCAGCCAGGGGACCAGACCTGAGCGAAAGGGGTCCGCCCGATGGCATCGCCATGGCACTGGATCAGCCCCCGCGGGGCCGGGAAGGTGGCCAGCGAGGGGACCGAGCCCGATCCCCGCTTCACGTTCGCCAACGAGCGGACGTTCCTGGCCTGGAGCCGGACGGCCCTCGCGCTCGTGGTCGCCGGGCTGGGCATCGTGCAGCTCCTGCCGCCCTTCCCCGGCGTCCCCGCGGGCCGCCACCTGCTCGGCATCCCGCTGATCATCCTGGGCGCGGTGCTCGCGGTCGTGGCCTACGTCGAGTGGCTGCGCAACCAGCGCGCCCTGCGCTCGGGCGAGCCGCTGCCGCACTCGATCCTGCCGTGGCTGCTCGCCGCCATGATCGGCGTCATGGCCGCGATCTCCGCCGTCGTCCTGACGCTGTCCGCGGCCCGCTAGGCACCGCATGGCCACCGACCTGCCGGGTGAGCCCGGTACCGCGGGGAAGCCCGGTACTGCGGGGAAGCCCGGCCCGCCCGACCTGGACGACCTGGAAGAGCGCGACCCGGGCCTGGCCATCGAGCGGACCTCGCTCGCGTGGACCCGGACGGCGATCTCGTTCGCCGCCCTCGGCGGTGCCGTCTTGAAGGTGAGCGTCGTCCCGGGCCTGGTCATCGCGGGCATCGCCCCGGTCGTGTGGGCGGTCGGGCGGCTGCGCCGTCCCGGCGGCGAGCGCCTGTGGCTGATCTCCGTGTCGATCCTCGCCGTCGCCCTGCTGTCCCTCGCGGTCGCGCTGGCCGGCCACGGCGCCTCCCGCGCCCTGCGCCCCTGAGCAGCACCTCCCTAGGCGGGGGAGCGGCTCCCGGGGATGGCGGCCAGGAGCTCGCGGGTGTAGTCGTGGGACGGGGCCTGGAACAGGGCGTCGGCGGTGCCGGCCTCCACCACGCGGCCGTCCTTCATGACCACGACCTGGTCGGCGATCTGGCGGACGACGGCCAGGTCGTGGGAGATGAACAGGTACGCCACGCCAGTGCTGTCCTGCAGCCCCGCCAGCAGGTCGAGCACCTGGGCCTGGACCGACACGTCGAGGGCCGAGGTCGGCTCGTCGCAGACGACGAGGTCCGGCTTGAGCGCCAGCGCGCGGGCGATGGCCACCCGCTGCCGCTGGCCGCCCGACAGCTCGGCGGGCTTGCGCCCGAGCACCGACTCCGGCAGCGCCACCTGGTCCAGCAGCTCCCGCGCCCGGGCCAGCCGGCTCACCCGGCTGCCGACCCCGAAGATCCGCAGCGGCTCGGTGATCACGTCGTCGATGGAGAAGCGCGGGTCGAGCGAGGAGTACGGGTTCTGGTAGATCAGCTGCGCCCGCCGCCGCACCTGGCGCAGCCGGTCGCCCCGCGCCCGGGTGATGTCCGCCCCGTCGAACAGGACCCGGCCCGCGGTCGGGTCCGTGAGTCGCAGCACCAGCCGGGCCAGGGTGGACTTGCCCGAGCCGGACTCGCCCACCACGCCCAGCGTCTGGCCCCGCTCCAGGGTGAGGCTCACGTCATCGACCGCGCGCAGCGACCGCTTGCGCCCGCCCGCCCGGGGCAGCGGGTAGTCCATGACCAGGTGCCGCAGCTCGACCAGGGGGGCGAGGGCGGTGGCGGTGGCAGGGTCACCCGGTGGCGCCGGCGTCACCACCGTCACCGGGACCGTGCGCGCGGGCCCGGCCGGGACCTGGTCCTCGGCGGCGGGCGCCGGCCCCCGGGCGGACGGCCCGCCGGCTACCGCGGGCGCCCTGGCCGCGAGGTCGTCGGCGTACTCCGGCGCGCTCGCGGCGGCGACGGGCGAGGCTTCGGCCGCGCGGGCGCGGGCCCGCCGGGCGGCGCGGCTGGCGTGCCTTACCGCCAGGCTCGGGGCGGCCGCCAGGAGCTGGCGGGTGTACTCGTCGCGCGGGGCGGAGAGGATCTGCCCGGCCAGGCCCGTCTCCACGACCTGGCCCTTGGACATCACCGCGATGCGGTGCGCCCGGTCGGCCGCGATGCCGAGGTCGTGGGTGACGAGCAGGACCGCCGTGCCCGCCTCGCGGGTGAGCAGCTGCAGGTGGTCCAGGATCACCCGCTGGACGGTCACGTCGAGCGCGCTGGTGGGCTCGTCGGCGATGATCAGCCTCGGCCCGGCCGCGATCGCGATGGCGATCAGCACCCGCTGGCGCATGCCGCCCGACAGCTCGTGCGGGAACTGCCGTGCCCGGGTGGCCGCGTCGGGCAGCCCCGCGCGGTCGAGGATCTCCACCGCCTGGATCGCGGCCGGCCGCCGGGCCGCCAGGCGATGGGTCCGCAGGACCTCCGCGACCTGCTCGCCGACGCGCTTGACCGGGTTCAGCGAGACCGCCGGGTCCTGCGGCACGAAGCCGATCTGGCGCCCCCGGATGGACCGCAGCCCGCCCGGCCCCATGGTGGTCAGCTCGTGCCCCGCGAAGCGGATGCTGCCGCCGTCGATCGTCGCGTTGGCCGCCAGCAGCCGCACGATCGCGTGGGCGGTGGTGGACTTGCCCGACCCGGACTCGCCTACCAGGGCCACGACCTCGCCCGGGCGCACGTCGAGGTCCACGCCGCGCACGGCCGGCACCACCCCGTGCCGGGTCCCGTAGGAGACCGTCAGCCCGCTGATCTCCAGCAAGGGCGCGCTCTCCAGCAGGGGGGCGCTCATGTCCAGGGCCGCGCCTCGCGGGTCATTCATCGTTGCCTCGCCCACTTTCCACGACGGGTAACCGGGTAATCGCGGCCATCGGCGATCAGTGTCCCCCACTCGCGAGCCGGGGGGAAGGCCCAGTTAGCGGGCGGGCCCGGCCGGCGCCCGGTTGGCGCTGCCCCGCCCGGGCGGCTAAGTTCGCCCTGTGGACAGCGGCGGCATGCGCGGGCGGGCCAGCCGGCCCCTGCTGGCGACGGCCGCCCTCCGCCGCTGGGCGTGGGCGCTGCTGGCCGCCGGGATCGCCGTCGCCGTCGCGCTCGGCCTCGCGTTCGCGCGCCAGTGCGGCCCCGACCGCTTCGACCGGGCGGCCGACGCCCCGGTCATCGACTCGCTCGGCCGTCACCAGGCGCTGGCGGGCTGGCTGACCCAGCCCGGCAACCGGGTCCCGTTCGCGCTGATCACCCTGGCCCTGGCGGCCGCCTGCCTGTGGGCGCGGCGCTGGAACGGCCTCGTGCTGGCCCTGGTGGCCGACCTCATCGCCACCGGCGTGGACGACAAGCTGCTGAAGCCGCTGTTCCACCGGACCTACCTCGGGGCCTTGTCCTATCCCAGCGGGCACACCACCAGCGTGGCGACGCTGGCGCTCGTGTACGCGGTGCTGTTCCTCGCGCCGCCGCAGGACCGCCGTTCACGCGGCTGGCGCCTGGCGGGCCTCGCCGTCCTGCTTGCCCTGCTGGTCGCGGCCGTCCTCGGCGTCCTCGCCTTGCGCTGGCACTACTTCACCGACACGGTCGGCGGGGCCGCCATCGCGGTGGCCGTGACCGCCGCCCTGTGCCTGGCGATCGACGCCCTGTGGCCGCGGGCGGCCGCCCGCTGGCAGCGGCGTCAGCCGGGCTGATCGCCGCGCTGCAGGGCCTCGCGGATCGCGGCCGCCCGCGCGGTCAGCTCGGTGAGCTCGGCGATGCCGTGGACGTCGGCCGCCGTCCGGGCGACCAGGTCCAGGTGCGGGTCGTTGAGCTCGGCCAGCCGGGCGCGGGCGCGGGAGTCGCGGTAGGCGGCGTCGGCCGCGCGGACCTCGCCGGCGTACCCCTCCAGGGCGGCGACCCGCTCGCTGACGCTGCGCAGCGCCGCCCGGGCGGCGTCGGCCTGCTCCCGCAGTAGCCGCGTGGCCGGTGACTCGGCCGGGGGCTCGGTTGCCCGCCCGCCCGGCGGCGGGGCCCCCGGGCCCGGCCCGCGCAGCAGCCGCGCGCCGGGGGAGGGGGCGGCCGGCGGGGCCGGCCCAGGCCCAGGCCCAGGCCCAGGGTCAGGTTCAGGCTCGGGGATGCCCTCCGCCTCGGCGATCTCGGCCCGCTGGGCGCGCAGCCGGGCCTGGTCGCGCAGCGAGACCGCGATGTCCCATTCCTGGGCGGCCAGCGCCGGGACCTCGTCGAGCAGGCCCGCCTGGCCGACCCGCGACCCGGTCACGGCGTCGCTCGCCTCCTGGGCGCGGCGCAGCAGCGCCCGCCCGGACGGGTCGAGGTCGGCCTCGGTGACGTAGCGGCCCCGGTAGCGGGCGCGCAGGCCCGCGACGCCGGCCGGCCCGTGGCGCGCCACCCGGCCGGCGAAGATCACGGAGGTCAGCACGATGATCATTTCCATCAGCAGCAGGGCGTAGCGGCCGGTGGCGGACTGCCAGCCCGCGGCGCCCTGGAAGATCAGCACCCCGATCGCCCACGGGGCAGCCCCGGTGACCGCCACCAGGAACCCGGTGCCAAGCCCGGTCGCGGCCCCGCCGACCGCGGCCATGCGCTGGTCCGGGTCGGCCGGCAAGACGCCCGGGCGCCCGTCGCGGGCGGCGCCGGCGAGCAGCGCCTCCCGGGCGGCCCGGGGAATCGTCGGATCCACCGCAGGCCGCAGCAGACTGGCATCAGCGTTGCGATCGTCCAACTGTCAGCTCCCGTGCTCTTGCCCGCGCGCTCTTAAACAGGGTAACTCCGCCGGCCCGCGGGTGGCGCTCCGATGTTGCCGGCCGCCGGTTGTGCAGGCGCAATCGCAGCGTGGTATCCGGAATCACAGCAGGTGGGAACGTTGCGTGAATAGCCGGAATATTCCCCGGCGCTATAAGTAGTATCGCGATATGAAAATCGTCCCCGATACCAAGGACTGGACTTGGGTGCTGGAGCGCCCGTGCCCCGAGTGCGGGTTCAACACCAACTCATTCGACGTGGCCGACCTCCCGGCCATGATCCGGGCGATAGCGGCGGCCTGGCTCGACGCGCTCTTGATGGGCGGCATCGGCGGTAACCTGTTCAGCCGTCCGGCCCCCGACAAGTGGTCGCCGCTGGAGTACACCTGCCACGTGCGCGACGTGTTCAAGCTCTACGACTACCGGCTGGCCCTCATGCTCAGCGAGGACAACCCGCTGTTCCCGAACTGGGACCAGGACGAGACGGCGCTCGCCGAACGGTACGGCGAGCAGGACCCGAACGTGGTCAAGCAGGAATTCCGGGACGCGGCGGCGGCGGTCGCGAGCCGCTTCGCCGGGGTCCAGGCAGGCCAGTGGCAGCGCCTTGGCCGGCGCGGCGACGGGGCGCACTTCACGATCGACACCTTCGGCCGCTACTTCATCCACGACCCGATCCATCACCTGTACGACGTGACCGGCGACCGGTACGGCGACGTGATCGTCAACTGGCCCGCCTGACCCTCGAACGGCCCTTATCCCGACGCCCCGCTCCTGCTGAGGCCTACCGGATCCGGCCCTGGACGCCGCCGAAGTCGATGAGCATCGGCCGGATGGCCAGGCGCTGGCCGGGGGCCACGGGCTTGGGCGCCTCGCCCTCGGGGGCGACCGCCCACTGCTGGCTCGTCATGTTCCGCATGACCAGGCGGCCCGGCTGGCCCGGGTGCGGGCCGATCGTCGCGAAGACCGCCTTGTGGTTCCGGTCGCGGAACAGGTGGTGGCTCGTCACCTTGGCCCCGTCGGACAGCACGAGGTTGCCGCCGGGCGCCTCCAGCCGCAGCGGGGGCGGCAAGATGGCCTCGCACTGCCAGCACCGCTGGGCCTTCTGCTCGGAATCGTGGAACGCCGCCGCCCCGCACGCGGGGCAGAACATCACGGCGTCGTGCAGGCGCAGCAGCGTGCGCCGCCACATGCCCTCCTTGACCCGCCCGTACAGGGTCGCGTCCTTCAGGCCGCTCGTGAACGCCTCGGTGAAGACCCGGTGGCAGTGCACCGGGTAGATCGGCCACCACACGCTGACCGGGTCGTTCGGCAGCGGCCGGTTGGAGTGGTCGCTGGGGTCGAAGACGAACAGCGGGTGGGTGCCGAAGTTGCGCAGGGTGACCTGCGTCTCCGACAGGTGCGCCCCCTCCCAGCCGTAGGCGGCGTCGGCCCGCTCGCCGAGCAGCGGGTGCCCGTGCATCAGCAGGTAGAACAGCAGCACCGCGAGCGAGTGCAGGTCGGTGACGGTGGACGGCAGGGTCTCGTCCCGCAGCACCTCGGGCGCCATGAACGGGCCGGTCCCCTTGACCAGCGCCTCGCCCCCGTCGATGCCCACGTTGTCCACGTCGATGATCGCGACCTCGCACGCCGCCGGGTCCACCCGCAGGTTGCCGAAGCTGATGTCCCGGTAGCACAAGCCCGAGGAGTGCAGCGCCGCGAAGGCGTCGACCAGCTCGCGGCCCAGGGTGGTGACCACCCGGAACGACGGCTGGATCTCCTGGTTGAGCACCTGCGCGAGGGAGACGAAGCGCGGCTCCAGCAGGGGCATGACGTAGCCGAAGCCCGCTGTCTCGGGCGAGGTGAGGACGTCGATCGGCCACGCGAAGGCGGGGTGCGGCGGGCGCCCCCGCTGGACGAGGGCGACGATCGACTTGCGCATCTCGGCCTCGCCCGGCCCGGGCCGGATCCACTTGACCGCGAACATCGCGTCGCCCAGCCGCGCCCGGTGGACGACCCCCTGGCCGCCCTCCCCGATGCGTTCGCCCACGACCAGCAATGCCTCGCCGCGCTCCATCCGCAGCTTCTGCCCGGCCTGGATCAGCCCGTCCACGTGCCCCCCTCCTCATTGCGCGCGCTGGCCGGCCCGAGCAGGAGGGCGATCGTCGTGTCGTCCCCGCTGCCCTCGCCGGACGCGCACAGTTCCGCCCACACCGGCAGCTGCTTGGCGAACCAGCCGGCCCCGCGCTCGGCCGCCAGGCCCGCCATGTCCCGGGCCCAGGCGGGCTGCCAGGGATCGGACGCTTGCGCGTTGCCGTACCCGTCGGTCGCCAGGAGCAGGGCGGCCAGCGGCTCGGCGGTCAGGTCGCGCGCGCCGGTGCGGAACGCGTCCAGCGGGTCGGGCTGGCACAAGCTGGTGGTGCGCAGCCCGTCGAGCCGGTCATCGCCCGGCACCGGGCAGCTGAACTCGCCATCGGGGTGCACGGCGACCAGGTCCCCGTCGCCGATCTGGGCGCTGATCAGCCAGCCGCCGGTGATCACCGCGACCAGCAGCGTCGCCCCGTACGGGATCTCCGGCCCGTCGCCCTCTTGCTCCAGGCTGGTGAGCTCGAGCTCGCTGTAGGGGTTGGCCTCGATGTCGCGCCCCACCTCGTCTCGCCACGAGCGGACGATGGCGGGCGGCAGCCCGTCGCGGATCAGGAACGGCCACGTGTCGGCCGCCGCCGCCGGCGGCGGGTCCGCCGCCAGCTCGGCGAGGAGGGCGTCGGCCGCCTCGCAGGCGACCCGGACGGCCAGCGCCGATCCTGTCTTGCTGCGGAAGTGCCGCTCGTGGCCGTGACCGTCGGCGACCGCGACGACGATGCCGTCGCTCCCGGCGAGCGCCGCGTGGGCGACCGCGTCCTCGTTGGACAGGCCGTGCGCGATGTGCGAGCGGCCGCGGGCGGTGGCGGTGACCACCTGCCATTCCGGCTCGCTCGCGGTGGTGGTGGTACTGGTCTTAGCTGGGGCCGGCGTGACCGGGACGGTCTTCGGCACGTGCGGAGGGCGCGGTGTCATGGCCGGCGTCAGACGATCGTGTCCTGGTTGAACACGCCGGACATGCCCTCGGGAAGGCCGAAGAGGCGGCGTGCCACCGCCCCGCGGTCGGCGCCCGTCTCGGACATCCGGGAGACCGCGAGCGACGCGGCGACGAGCCGGTCGGCGATGTCCTCGGTGCTGTCCGCGACCAGCACTGGCACGGCGGGGTCGTCGATGAACTTGGTGAGCGCGTCGGACTGCGCGTCGCGGCCGATCGCGATCGACAGCCGCAGCGCCGACTTCCCGGCGGGGGTGTCCATCAGCTTGGCCAGGCCCGACTCGAACTGGCCGGGCGGGTCGGTGGCGAGCCCGTCGGTGATCAAGATGATCGCCGGGCGCAGCGCCCGGCGCTCGATGACGCCGGGCGCGAGCGCGTCCGCCGCCATGGAGAACGCCGGGCCCATGTTGGTCAGGCCCTTGTAGACCGGGTCCAGCGGGACCCACCGCATGCCGGTCACCGGCATCGGCTCGCGGATGTGCCACCGTGGCTCGGTGGCGAACGCGATCGCCCGGATGTACACCTTCGCCTGTTCCTGGTCGCGTTCCCACGCTTCCAGGTGCGGGATCATGTCCGCGATGGCGTAGTTGAGGGCTTGCATCTTCTCGCCCTTCATCCCGCCGGAGCAGTCCGCCAGGACGAGGACGTGCAGGGGGCGGCGGGAAATGCCGCCCCCTGGCATCTGCGAGAAGGTGGTCTGGGTCATGAGCCAGTGACCTTACTCATCGGGAGTTAGCCGGTGCGGTCGCACCGAGCCGCGTCAGGTGTTCGTCCACCAGGTCTGGAGGGCGCTGAACGAGGAGCCCGCGGCGCCCTGGCCGTCGATGAACGCCCACTGCGTCGGGTAGGACCAGACGTAGTCCGGCTCCAGGTTGCTCTTCACGGTGCTCGTGCCGTTCACCGTCACGTACTGGCACTCCACTTCCTGCCCGCTGTGCTGCGGGTAGGTATCGCTGTGCCAGCCGGACACGCCCTGCGCGGTGGCGGAGCTGCCCGAGGGCGGGCAGCTGGTGCCGGCCGTCGACGGCGTGAAGCCCCACCAGGTGTTGAACGCCTTGAAGCTCTGCACGTAGTCGTACGCGCTGTCGAACTGGAACGCGAAGACGGTGCCGTTCGGCAGGCCGGGGTCATCGCACTTCAGCGCCTGGCGCAGCCCGACCGGCTTGAAGGGCAGGTCGGCCAGGGTCTGGTTCTTGCACTCGGTCTCGAAGTCGTCGATGTCCGAGGGCAGCAGGGCCTGCAGCGGCTTGACGCTCGCCGGCAGCGGCGCCTGCGTGGTCGGCGACGGCGCCGGGGTGGTCGGCGGCGCGGTGGTCGGCGGCGTGGTGGGCGGCGCGGTCGTGACCACCGACGAGGAACCGCCGCCGTTGGCGATCGGCTTGGGCTTGGGCTTGTTGCCGCCGCTGGTCGCCACGACGACGATGATGACCACCACGATCACCACGGCCACGCCGATCCCGCCGAACAGCAGGCCCCGGCGCGGCTTGCGGCCGCCGATCGCGGGCTGGCCGCCGCCCGGCCATGGCGGGCCGCCGCCCGGCTGCTGGTACGGCGACTGGAACCCTGGCGCCTGGAATCCGGCCTGCTGCGGCCCGCCCTGCGGCGTCCCGCCCGGGTACGGCGCGGTCGGGGTGGACGGCCCGCCCGGCTGGTACGGCGACGACGGCTGGCTGCCGGGCGTCCCGTACGACGGCCCCGGGTACCCGCCCGGGGACGGGCTCGAGGCCTGCTGCCCGAACGGCGGCGGCGAGGACGGCTGCTGCCCGTACTGCGGGGTCGACGCCTGCTGCCCGTAGGGGGGCGGCGAGGACGGCTGCTGCCCGTACGGCGGCGGCGACGATGCCGGCTGCTGGAACCCCTGCGGCTGGCTCGACGGCTGCCCGAACGGCGGCTGACTCTGCGGCGGCTGGAAGATCGTCGGCTGGTAGCCCTGCCCCTGGTACGGCGGCGGGGTGGACGGCTGCTGCCCGCCCGGCGCGCCCGCCCCGCCGAACGGCGGCGGAGTCCCCGGCGACTGCACGGTCGGCGGGGACGGCGTCACCCCGAACGGCGGCGGCGACGAAGCCGGCCGCCGCACCGTCGCCGTCGGCGACGGCACGTCCGAGAACTGCCCGGCGGGCGTCGAGGACTGCTGCACCTGGTAGCCCAGCGCCTGGGCGTACTCGGTCGCCACCCACGTGCTGGCGGCCAGGTCGATCGACCGGTGCTCGGACAGCCCGCGGGCCACCATCGAGATCGCGGTGTCGACGTCGAGGTGCTGCTGGTCCACGTGCTGGGCCAGGTCGGTCGCCACTCCGGCCTCAGCCGCGGTGACGAGCAAGCTGCGCTCGCGCGGCGAGTCCGGCAGCAGGTCAGTTACAAGATTGCCGAGGATGCGGGGATCACTGAGCACCCGCGCGCCGTAGCTGCTGACGGCGGTGCTCAGTGCCTCGTGCGCCTCGCCCTGAGCGTCGAACGGGTCCCCGCTCATGCCATTTGCCTCCATATTCCTGAGTACCAACGAGGGAGTCCCCCGTTACGTTCGACGGGTCGCTTCATGATCAACTTCGTGATCCGTCCTGTATTTCACCGCGCCCCCTCTCTCCGGCGGCGCGGTTTGTGGTGACGGCACCGCCCTTGGTGCCAGCACTGTCCTTGGCGGCGGCGGCGCCACTGCTGGCGCCGCCACCGGGGCTCTATGTCGGGCGCGCGGTCGTCACTAGCCTCCCGCCCGCACGCTGACGCTGCCGGGTGACCCGATCGGCGTCAGGCTCGGCCCGCCGTACAGCTGGACCTGGTACGTGCCGCTGGGCAGCGCGCTGAGCCCCAGGTCTTCCGCGCTGACCTCGATCGCGAGGCAGCCAGTGGGGCCCTTCGCCGTGCCCTGGGGGAGCCCCCCGGTCGGCACCTGGACGGCTGAGCCGTCCGGCAGCTGGACCAGGATGGCGAGGTCAAGCCCCTTCGTCACGTTCGCGTAGGACACCCCGAAGGCGGCCGTGTCGCTCGCCTGGACCGCCTGCGATCCCGCGCACGCCTGGCCCGCCGAGCTGCCGACCCCGACCGCGCTCGCCTGCTCGGCGCCGGTCAGCGGCTCGAGGATGTGGCTGTGGTAGGCCGCGTGGGCCTTGGCCGCCTGGATGAGCGGCAGGGCCTCGGTCACCGACCGCAGCCGCCACGACAGGTCACCGCCCTCGCCGGTCACCTCCAGGCTGGGCACGCCGATGAGCTGGCCGGAGTTGCTGATGGCGGCGCCGCCGGAGTTGCCGTGCGCCAGCCGGGCGGTCGTCTCCAGCATGAACCGCGGGTCGGTGATGTGCCCGAGCGGGTCGGGCACGAACGTCGAGATCGTGCCGTTGGTGACGGTGATCGAGTCCGAGTCGGCCACCCCCGGGAACCCCAGGACGGTGACCGCCTGGTCCAGCTGGACCTGCGCGTCGTTGCCGAGCTGGAGGTAGGGCAGGTGGAGGGTCGCCGTGTTGACCGGCGCCCCGCTGCTGGTCGCGTAGATCTGCACCACCGCCAGGTCCAGGTAGCCGTCGACCGCGACCGGCTTGGCCCGGTAGCGGGCCGTCACCGGCGAGGACTGGCCGGTCGTCAGCTCGACCGTCAGGTACGGCGGGTCGGGGTCGAGCTGGCTGCCGGGCAGCCCGAGGGCGACCGCTGCCCCCGGGGCCTGCGGCTCGGCCACGTGCGCGTTGGTCAGGATCAGGCCGGTCGGCGTCAGGATCGTCCCCGAGCCCCAGCCGGTGTAGTTGCTGGGCGACCCGAGCAGCAGCCGGGTGGTGGCCGACTCCGCGTGCTGGAGGACCGCGGCCGGGGTGCCGCCGCTCAGCGGCGGCACGGCCGCGGTGCTGGCGGGCTTGGGCGCGGGGGAGCCGGAGGTGAGGAAGAAGGCCGCCAGCCCGGCCGCCGCGGCGACCGCCACGACGCCGCCCGCGATCGCCAGGACCCGGCCCCGCAGTACCCGCCGGACGCGGTTGTGCTCGATCTCGGTACTGGTCAGCGGCGGGGTGATGCCAAGCTCTTCGCCGGTCGCGGGGTCACCGAGGTGCAGCACGACCGACTGGGTGATGCGCAGCGGAGCGTGCAGCTTCTTCCCGTTGTGGAAGGTGCCCCGACGGGACTGGTCGGTGTAGACGGCGCCCTTCTCGTCGGAGGTGATCACGCCGTGCACCTGCCGGGATACCAGCGGGTTGATCGAGACCAGCTCCAGTTGCGGGTCCCGGCCGACGCGCACGGGCATGCCCGCGGGGAAGACTCGCTGGACCCCGCCGATCCTGGTGACCAGGACGGGGAACCGCTCCTGGCCCATGAGCGTGTCGCCCCCGAGGGGCGGCCCGGGCAGCGGCGTCCCGGTCAGCACCTGGCCGGGCGGCGCCGGCACGGCGGGCAGCCGTGGCCCGGCCGGCACCGGCAGGTTGCCCCCGTACGGGGCGTTGCCCCCGTACGGGGCGCCCCCGAGGGGCGCCGGACCGTTGCCGGCTGGCGGCGCGGCCGGGACCGGAGCGCCTTGGTTCAGGCCAGATTGCACGGGTCCGCTCCCGGCTGCAACCGGCGGCCCGCCGCCTGGCCCGGCCGGAGCAGCCGGAGGCCGGTAAGCAGGCAGCGCCCCCGACGATGGCGGCCCCGACGGCGACGGCTGGGATGACCACGACCCGGAAGACGGCGATCCGGACGACGGCGATCCGGACGACGGCGATCCGGACGACGGCGATCCGGACGACGGCGATCCGGAAGACGGCGATCCGGAAGACGGCGATCCGGAAGACGGCGATCCGGAAGACGGCGATCCGGAAGACCAGGATCCCGACGACGACACCCGCGAGGGCGACGGCCCGGGCGACCCCGATCCGGATGACGACGGCCCGGACGGCGACGGCCCGGACGGCGATGGCCCGGACGGCGATGGCCCGGACGGCGATGGCCCGGACGGCGATGGCCCGGACGGCGATGGCCCGGACGGCGACGGCCCGGACGGCGACGGCCCGGACGGCGACGGCCCGGACGGCGATGGAGCGGCGGGGTACGGGGCAGCCGGCGCCGGGGGCGCGGCGGCCGGGGTAACCCGGGTCGTAGGCGGCTCTGGTGCGATCCGGGTCGTCGCGGGCTGCACCCCAAGCGGCCGCACCGGCGGGTGCGCCGGGCGCGCGCCGCTAGCCGGGGCGCCGCTGCCCTGGGATCTGTTGCCGGGAGTGCCGGCGCCCGAAGTGCCGCTGCCTGGCGTGCCGCTGCCTGGCGTGCCGTTGCCGGGGATGCCAGGACCCGGGATGCCGCTGCCCGGGGCGCCGGGGGCGGGGCCGCTATTGCCCGCGATGCTGTTGCCGGGAGTGCCGGGGGCGGAAGCGCTGGAGGCTGGGGCGCCGGAGCCTGACCGCCCCGCGCCGACGCGCGTGGTCGGCGGCACGACGAGCTGCGTCGGGCCTTCGTGCCCGGCCACCCTCGGCTGCAGGCCGCCGCGGGGCATGACGCCGCGGGGCGCGGCGGGCGCCTCCCCGGCCGGCTCGAAGCGGATCGCGACCTCGCCGCGGGGGCCGAGCCACGCTCCCATCGGACCGGTGAGGGCGATGCTGGTGATGCGCTCCCCGGCTACCCAGATGTCGCTCCCGGGCTCGGCCGTGAGCTGCCAGGCGTCCCCGTCAGACGCGAGCCGGGCATGGTAGGGACTAACCGATGGCGAATCGATCACCAAGTCGGCATCGGAGGCGCTGCCGATGCGGAGGACCGCCCCCGGCTGGAACGTCTGCCCCTGTCCCTCCGCGCTGACGCGTATGGCTGTCACGCGAGTCCCGTCCCTGTTGCTCCCGCTTTTGTTACAGAGCTGCGTCTGGTCAATCTCCCCACGTCACCCCCGAAGACCAGATAAAGAAAGCCAGCGCGCCGGGTCTGCCTGGGCGTGACCGGATGTGGGCTGGTTTCTTGGGGGCGAGTCTACTTGTCCGCTCGATAACGGGTAAAGGGGACAGCAGTCTCCAAGATCGCAATCCGGTCTCGGTTACGCCACGGTGTGCCCCGCCATCCCCACCAGGCTCCCTACCAGGCAAGGCGCTCACGGCCGGCCCGGACCCGAGTGTTACTCCCGTCACACGCCCCCCAGCCTCTGGCGCACCCTCATCCCGCAGCCGGTCGCGGCCCCCGCTGGCTGGCTGACCGCCCGGGGCCTGCTGGCCGGTCGCCCGCCCCGTTCCTCCGCCGGTTGCCGCCCGGGGCCTGCTGGTCGGCTGGCCGCCAGGACCCTGCGGACCGGCCGCCCGTTCGGGTCCTGCGGACTGGCTGGCCGGCCTCCCCGGGTCTCACTGGCTGGCGGCCCGCCCGGGTCCCCTGCTGGCTGGCCGGACGGCTGGTCCCTGCTTGCCGGTCGCACGCCCGGGCCCGTTCCCTGGTCGGCCGGTCCCGTGCGGCGTCGACACCAGATACCCGGGCCGTCCCCGACCCGGGCACGCGCCGCGACGAAGCCTGGCGGCGCCGGCGCCGGCGTCGGCGCCGGCGCCGCCAGGCCGGCCTCGCACGTCACCAGAGCACCAGGCACCCGCCACGCATCACGACAACCAGGTAACTGTGCATTAGCTGGAAGAAAAGCATCGCATACGGTGCAAAAGTTCCGGTTAATGCTGATCTCCCGCGCTAATCCTCCAGGTTGGTCGCGTGCCCTCGCGGCTCTGGAAGTCGCAGGGTACCCAGTTTTCGGGAGGGTTCCGTTAGGTGGATATTCTTGCCGAAATCCCCCACCTGGGCCAGGCCCGCCGGGGCGGTTCGCTGATCGCTATTAGGCTCGAACGTGCCCGGCCACGGCCGCAGTCGCCTGTCGCCTCCCCGGTCGGGCGTGCCTGACCACAGGCCCGGGAGCAGGTCCCGGAGCGCTGCCGCACGCCTCTCGGATATGTCCATAAAACATGACATTTATTGCTTAATGCAATTCAATTACCCATCAGAATTACTTATGGAAAAACTCCGTGATTTGGCGGCCCAGTCGCGCTAGCATTACCTTGCGTGAAGGAATTCCGAGGACGGGGGGCGTGCCGCTAAGGCACTAGGCGAATGCGTTACCTGAATACCGACACAGCCAAGCGAATCTCCAAGATTGGCCTGGGAACGTGGCAGTTCGGCTCAAAAGAATGGGGTTACGGGGCGGAGTATTCTGAGCGTTCGGCTCACGCTATTGTACGGCGCGCTGTTGCGTTGGGTGTCACCTTGTTCGATACCGCCGAGATTTACGCCGGCGGGCGCAGCGAGCGGATCCTGGGCCGCGCCCTCGGCGAGGACCGGGAGGCGGTCTTCCTCGCGGGCAAGATCTTCCCCATCGCGCCGACCGGCCCGCTGGTGAAGCAGCGGGCCAGGGCCAGCGCCGGGCGGCTGCGGGCCTCCCGGCTGGACCTTTACCAGGTGCACTGCCCCAACCCGCTCAGCGATGACCGGGCGATCATGGGCGACATGCGCATCCTGCAGGACACGGGCCTGGTCGGCGAGGTCGGCGTCAGCGACTACTCGGTCGAGCGCTGGCGGTCAGCCGAGGTGGCCCTGGGCAACCGCATCCTCAGCAACCAGGTGGAGTACAGCCTGCTCGCGCGGGGCCCGGAGACCACCTTGCTGCCGTTCGCCCAGCAGCACGGCCGGGTCATCATCGCGTTCAGCCCGCTCGCCCACGGGCTGCTGTCGGGCCGGTACCACGAGGCTAACCTGCCGTCCGACCGTGTCCGGGCGACCAGCCCGCACTTCCGGCCCGAGCGCCTGGCGCGGACGGCCCGCCTGCTGCGGGTGCTGCGCGAGGTGGCGGACGCGCACTCGGCCACCCCGGCCCAGGCGGCGCTCGCCTGGACCGTCCGCCACCCGGCGGTGGCCGCCATTCCCGGCGCGTCCAGCCTGGAGCAACTGGAGAGCAACGTCGCCGCGGCCGAGATCGTGCTCAGCGACGACGAGGACCAGGCGCTGCGGGACGCGTCGAGCTGGTCGTGCGCGCCGGCCCCGCTCCCGTCGCCGGTGCGCCGCAACGTCGACATGTTCCGGCACACGCTGCGTGGCGGCCCGTACCTGGCCCGCACGATCTGGCAGGACGTCCGCTCCTCTTTCGGCCGTTTCGCCTGGTAGGCGAGGGGCCGGGCCGGGCCTAGAGGCGGCTTGGAGATTTTCTCCATGTCCCCTACAGGCGAGCCCGGCATCCTGGTGGTCATGGGCAGCGTGACCCCGCCAATACCGGGGGCGGGGTCGCGGTCTCCAGCGCGTGCGGTAACGGCTGACGCGGCGGCGGGCGCCCCGGGAGACCCCGGGGCG
>DATBEM010000264.1:0-19300 GCA_036276115.1 Trebonia sp. | reverse complement strand
GATGGCGCACAGGGCGGCCGAGTCGAGGCCGCCCGACAAGAACGCGCCCAGCGAGACGTCGCTGCGCAGGTGCGCGCCAACCGAGTCGCGCAGGGCCGTGAGAATCTTCTCGGGAACGTCGGGCGCGGGCGACTTCTCGGGCCGCAGCATGGGCCGCCAGTAGCGGAAGACGTCGACCGGGCCGCCCGCGCGGGCGATCAGGAAGTGCCCCGGCGGCAGCGTCCGGGCCGGCGGCGTCATCGTCAGCGGTGGCGGGACGTACTGGAAGGACAGGTACCGGCGGAGCGCGTTCGGGTCGATGTTGGGGACCTCGCCCGGCCCGGCCAGGGCCTTGCGCTCGGAGGCGAACCGGAACTGGGTGCCGTTCTCCGCGTGCGTGTAGTAAAAGGGCTTGATGCCGAACGGGTCGCGCGCGCAGAACAGCTCCTGGTTGCGGGTATCCCAGATCGCGAACGCGAACATGCCGCGCAGCCGCCGCAGGAAGTCCTTGCCCTCGATGGCGAAGGTCTCCAGGAGGATCTCCGAGTCCGAGCCGCCGCGGGGCGTGACGCCGCGCTCGCGCAGCCGGGCGGCCAGCTCGCCGGTGTTGTAGATCTCCCCGTTGAAGACCAGCCAGTACCGCCCGTCGGCCGAGCGCATGGGCTGGTGCCCGCCCGGGCCCGGGTCGATGACGGCCAGGCGCCGCACGGCCAGCGCTATGTAGGCATCAGAGAACAGGCCCTCGTCATCCGGGCCTCGGTGCGCCATGCGGCGCGCGGCACGACTCGCCCAGTCCGCGTCCGGCCGGGTTCCCTCAGCCAGCGCGAGGCATCCAGCGATCCCCGACATGTAACCCCTGAGGCCAGGCTACCAGGGCGCGCCCCGCCCTCACTTGGGCTGGAACCGGACGCCCCCGTCGAAGCGGATGACCTCCGCGTTCATGTAGTCGTTCTCGATGAGCGAGCGGACCAGGTGGGCGAACTCCTCGGGCTGGCCCAGGCGCCGCGGGAACACGATCGGCTCGGCCAGCTTGGCCATGAAGGCCTGCCCGGCCTCCGGGTCCCCGCCGGCGATGTTCTTGTAGATCGGCGTCTCGATGATGCCGGGGCAGATCGTGTTGACCCGCACGCCGATGACCGACAGGTCGCGGGCGGCCGGGACGGTCATGCCGATGATGCCGCCCTTGGAGGCCGAGTAGGCGATCTGGCCAGTCTGGCCCTCGATGCCGGCCACCGACGAGGTGTTGATGATGACGCCGCGCTGCCCGTCGGCGTCGGCCGGGCCGGCCTTGGCCATCGCCGCGGCGGCGATCCGCAAGACGTTGAAGGTCCCGGTCAGGTTGATGCCGATGACGCGGGCGAAGGCGGCCAGGTCGTGCGGCGCCCCGTCCCGGTTGACGGTGCGCGACGCGAACCCGATGCCGGCGCAGTTGACGGCCACCCGCAGCGGCTTGCCAGCGCCGACGGCGGCCGCGACCGCCTCGGTGACCTGGTCCTCGTCGGTGACGTCGGTACGGGCGAAGTGCCCGCCGATGCTCTGCGCCATGTCCTTGCCCGCCTCGTCGTTCACGTCGGCCACGACGACGAACGCTCCGGCGGCGGCGAGCACCCGGGCCGTTGCCGCTCCGAGGCCGCTCGCGGCACCAGTGACGATGGCGGATGTACCGTTCAACTCCATGACCGGAGGATAGCTCACGGCCGCCGGGAGGCGGCGGCATCCCTCGTCGCTGCCGCGGCACCGGCCCCTGTCGCGGGCCCGGCCGCAGTCGGCGGCCATGGCGGCCGGGAAACAGCGACGTATTCGCTACGCCTTGCGAATGAATTCGCGGTGAAATGCGATCGTCATTCTTCACGCTCGCGCGACCCGTAGCGGAGCGGCGCGGGGACTGGTACGCTGAGCCACCCTCTGGCGAGGAACCGCCAGGGAACCCGTTCACCTTTACCCAGAAATACCGGGCCAATGAACACACCTCAGCGTTTCGTGACCCTCAGCAAGTACCCGCCGTACCGCTCCGGGCACGCCAAGCAGGCTCTGTGGAACAACCGCGCTCTCGCGGCTCTGACCGGGCGTGAGCAGCATCAGGTCACTTACAGTGGCACCCCCGTGGATCCGGCCGACGAGGCCGGGCCGGGCGTGCGGGTACATCATGTCCGGCCGGTCCGGAGCAATCCGAGAAACTCCGACGGCCAGCTCGCGCGAGCCATTTCCGCCGAGCTGTACCGGGTCACCGCCGGCCACGACGTCGACGCCATATTGACTTATTACAGCGACCCGCATGCGGCAATCGCAAACCGGGTCGCGGACGCGCTGCGGCACGTTGGCAAGCGGCCGATAGTGATCCACAGCATTGAGGGCACCGACCTGGTCGACTCCATGTGCGAGCATGTTGACGACGGCCTTGCCAGCGTCCTAATCGGCGACGTCCTGCGCGCGGATGTCCTCTGTACCGTGTCGAATTACGTCGCCAGCCGCTTCCTCGCCACGGTGGAGGAAGTCGCCGGGCCGTCCCTGCGCGCCTCGCTGGCCGACGCCGTCCAGATCCGCTACCCCGGCCTGCCACCCGCGGCCTTCGACCCCCCCGCTCCCGAGGCGCTGGCGCGGTTCCGCGCGGACTACGGCCTGCGCCCGGATTCCGTCCTCGTGTCCACGTTCGGGCGCCTGGAGCCGGAGAAGGGCCTGGAGACCATCATCGGCCTGGCCGAGATGGCCCGGCCGGAGGCGCCTGAACTGGAGTTCGTGATTGGCGGCGCGGGGTCGCTGGCAGACAGCCTCATGGCCGAAACCGCGCACCTGCCGAACATCAAGGTGCTCGCGGGCATCGGCTACGACGACGCTCAGTGCCTGCGGGCGGCGTCGGCCGCCGGCGTCTTCCCGACCAAGGTCATCCAGGGCTTCGTCGAGACCTTCTGCATCTCGGCGCTGGAGTATGAGGCCCTGGGCGTCCCGATCCTCGCCACCGCGGTCGGCGGCGTGCCCGAGGCCACCCCCGGCGAGGCCGCCCTGGTCGCGCCGGAATCTCCCGTCGGGCTGTGGTGGAACCGGCTGACCGAGCTCCTCGCCACCCGGGCCGCGCACGCGGCGACTGCCCGCGAGTTCGCCCGGAACTTCACCAGCACCCGCAGCGCCGCCCGCATCCTCGACATCGCCGCCCTCGGCTCCCAGCGGAGGGCAGCCACGATGAAGGCGCATTGACGGAGCGGAACGCCGGCTCGCCCCATCCCGCTTCCGCTGTCCCCCGTACCCTTGGTTAATGGCAAGTCGCAGGCCACCGACATAGGGGGCAGGAACAGGGGAAGTGGGGCAAACCTCACCCGCGGCCTGGCCGCCGTTCCCGGTTGACGGGGCCCTGGCACCGACCGAGCCGGTAATCGCGGTTGACGCGATGGGCGGCGACTACGCACCCGACGAGATCGTCGCGGGCGCGCTCGCCGCTCAGCGAGAGCATGGCGTGACCACGCTCCTGACCGGGCCGCCGGCCCAGCTGCGGCCCGTCATCGCGCGGCTCGGGGCGGGCTCGGAGCTGCGCGTGGTTCCGGCCGAGGACGTGGTCGGGATGGGCGAGGGGGCGCTCGCGGGCTTCCGCCGCCCTCGCTCCAGCATCGCGGTGGCCTGCCAGCTCGTCCGGCGCGGCCAGGCCAACGCGGTGGTGTCGGCCGGCTCGACCGGCGCGATCGTGGCCAGCGCCCGGCACCGGCTGCTGCCGCTGCCGGGGGTGCCCCGCCCCGGGCTGGCCGTCGTCTTGCCCACCCACCCGCAGCCCAGCGTCCTCATCGACGCGGGCGCCACGGCCGACCCCAAGCCGGAAATGCTCGTGCAGTTCGGCCAGCTCGGCGTCGCCTACGCGCAGATCGCGCTGGGCATCACCAACCCCCGGGTGGGGCTGCTCACGATCGGGGCCGAGCCGGGCAAGGGGAACGTGCTCACCCGGCGGGCGCACGAGCTGCTCGCGTCCGAGCCGCCCCCGGGGGCACTGCCGCTGCAGTTCGTGGGCAACATCGAGGGCGGCGACCTGCTGGCCGGGACGGTCGACGTGATCGTCACCGACGGCTTCACCGGCAACGTCGCCCTCAAGACGCTGGAGGGCGCGATGCGGTTCGCCGCGGACGAGATGCGCGCGGCCCTGACCTCCAGCCGCGCCGCGAAGGTGGGGGCGCTGCTGCAGCGGCGGGGCCTGCGGGAGATGCGCGACCGGCTCGATGCCGAGTCCTATGGCGGGGCCGCCCTGCTCGGCCTGGGCGGCACCGTCGTCATCGCCCACGGCGCCTCGACCGCCCGCGCGGTCGCCAGCGCCTGCGCCCTGGCGGCGAGCCTGACGCGGGGCGACATCACCGAGCGCGTGCGGATGCGCCTGGGGCCGGTCCAGGACCGCCGCCCGGCTCACTTCCTGCGCCGCGACCGCCAGCCGGAAACCGTTCGGCGGCCAAGTTAGCGGCCGATAGGCTTGACTCATGGCAGATCCTCAGCAGGTCCTCGGCGCGCGGGTGCGCGCCGCCCTCGGCGCGGCGTTCGGCGCCGGCTATGCCGACGCGGACCCGGTGATCCGCCCGTCGTCGTTCGCCGACTTCCAGTCGAACGCGGCCCTCCCGCTCGCCCAGCGGCTCGGCCAGGAGCAGGGCCGCAAGCTCGCCCCCCGGGACATCGCGGCCGCGATCGTCGCCCAGCTCGACGTGGCCGACGTCAGCGAGCCGCCCACGGTGAGCGGGCCGGGGTTCATCAACTTCACGCTGCGGGCGGACTGGATCGCGGCGCAGGCCACCGCGGTCGCGGCCGACCCGCGGCTGGGCGTGCCGCTGGCCGGGCGCCCGCAGACCGTCATCGTCGAGTACTCATCGCCCAACATCGCCAAGGAGATGCACGTCGGGCACCTGCGCACGACGATCGTGGGCGACGCGATCGCCCGGGTCCTGGAGTTCGCCGGGCACAGTGTCATCCGCGACAACCACGTCGGGGACTGGGGCACCCAGTTCGGGATGCTCATCGAGTTCCTCTTCGACATCGGCGAGGACGACCCGCGGGCGCAGCTGCTGCGGACCGACCCCAACGCCTTCTACCAGGCGGCCCGGGTCAGGTTCGACTCCGACCCGGGCTTCAAGGAGCGCGCCCAGCGGCGGGTCGTGGCGCTCCAGGCCGGTGACGACCCCGCCACCCAGCGGCTGTGGGACGAGATGATGGAGCTGTCCCGGCAGTACCTGCACGATGTCTACGGCCTGCTCAAGGTCAGCCTCACCGACGACGACATCCGGGGTGAGTCGTTCTACAACGACCTGATCCCCGGGGTCATCGACGACCTGACGGCCAAGGGCCTGGCGGTCGAGAGCGACGGCGCGCTGGTAGTGTTCCCGCCCGGCTTCACCGGCCGGGACGACACCCCGCTGCCAGTGATCATCCGCAAGCGGGACGGCGGCTTCAACTACTCCACCACCGACCTGGCGACGGTCCGGTACCGAGTGGATAAGGTCAACTGCGACCGGGCAATCTACGTGGTCGGCTCGGACCAGGCGCTGCACTTCCGCATGGTGTTCGCGGCCGCCCGGCTCGCGGGCTGGCTGCCCGCGGGAGCGCGCTACGAGCACGCCCAGATCGGGATGGTCCAGGGCGCCGGCGGCGGCCGGCTGCGGACCCGGTCAGGAGACACGATCAGGCTCAGCGACCTCCTCAACGAGGGGGTCGAGCAGGCCCGGGCGGTGCTGGACGAGCTTGAGGGCATGGACGACGCGACGAAGGACGCGATCGCGGCCGATGTCGGCATCGGCGCGATCAAGTACGCCGACCTGTCGACCGCGCGTGACAGCGCCTACGTGTTCGACTGGAAGAAGATGCTCGCGCTGCGCGGCAACACCGGCCCCTACCTGCAGTACGCCACGGCCCGGATCCGGTCCATCTTCCGCCGGGCCGGGCTCGACCCGACCGCGCCCCAGGCGCCGGTCCGGGTGACCGAGAAGGCCGAGCGGGACCTGGCGCTGCAGTTGCTGGGCTTCGGGGCGGCGATCGAGCTGGTCGCCGACACCGCCGAGCCCCACCGGCTGTGCGCCTGGGTCTTCGAGACCGCGAGCCTGTTCACGACGTTCTACGAGCAGTGCCCGGTGCTCAAGGCCGACGACGAGGCCACCCGCGACTCCCGGCTGGCCCTGTGCGCGGCGACCCTGCGCGTCCTGACCGCCGGCCTCGGCCTCCTTGGCGTCCCCCTCCCCGGGCGAATGTAGCGGCCGTATCTCCCGGGGGGCGGCCCCCGTACCCCGATCCGCGCCAGCTGCCCCCGCGCGGGTGACCCTGGCTGGCCCGCTCTCGACCCTTCGCGCTCCCGCGTATAGCGTGGCGGGAGAGGGGCAGGCATCCTCGGGGTTAGGAGACGCAAGTGGCAGAGGCGTACATCGTGGCGGCAGTCCGGACGCCGGTCGGGCGACGGGGCGGCGGGCTGTCCGGGGTGCACCCGGCCGATCTCGGCGCCCACGTGCTGCGGGCGGTCGTCGAGCGGGCCGGCATCGACCCGGCCGACGTCGATGACGTCATCATGGGCTGCGTCTCGCAGATCGGCCCGCAGTCGCTTGACCTCGCCCGGACGGCGTGGCTGTCGGCCGGGCTGCCCGAGACCGTGCCCGGGGTCACCATCGACCGGCAGTGCGGGTCCTCCCAGCAGGCGGTGCACTTCGCGGCCCAGGGCGTACTGTCCGGCACCCAGGACCTGGTGATCGCGGCGGGCGTGGAGAACATGTCCACCGTGCCGCTCGGCTCCTCGATCTACCTCGGGACCGAGGCCGGGATGCCGGCCCCCTTCGGGGCAGGCTGGCGCGACCGCTACGGCGAGCAGGAGGTCTCGCAGTTCCGGGGCGCCCAGATGATGACCGAGCAGTGGGGCCTCAAGCGGCTCGACCTGGAGGAATTCGCGCTCGCCAGCCACCAGCGGGCGATCGCCGCGATCGACTCCGGCCGCTTCGCCGGGCAGATCGCCCCGGTTAACGGCGTCAGCGCCGACGAGGGGCCCCGCCGCGACACGTCGCTGGAGAAGATGGCGGGCCTCAAGCCGCTGCGCGAGGGCTGGGACATCACCGCCGCCGTCGCCTCCCAGATCTCCGACGGGGCGGCCGCCGTGCTCGTGGCCTCGGAGGCGGCCGTCGCCCGCTACGGCCTGACCCCGCTGGCGCGGGTGCACGCGCTGGCGGTCACCGGGGCCGACCCGGTCGTCATGCTGACCGGCCCGATCCCCGCCACCGCCAAGGCCCTCGCCCGGGCGGGCCTCACGATCGACGACATCGACGTGACCGAGATCAACGAGGCGTTCGCGCCCGTCGTCCTGGCGTGGGCGGCCGAGACGGGGGCGTCCCTGGAGCGCGTCAACCCCAACGGGGGCGCGATCGCGCTGGGCCACCCTCTCGGCGCTACCGGCGCGGTGCTGATGACCAAGCTGGTCCACGAGCTGCACCGCACCGGCGGCCGCTACGGGCTGCAGACCATGTGCGAGGGCGGCGGCCAGGCGAACGCCACCATCATCGAGCGCGCCTGACCAGCGCGCTCGCCGTTGGCGGGCAGGCGGTTAACGGACAGGGGTGATTAATCGGTCACCTGACGTAGATATTTCGGTTAGCTGACCCGGGCCCTCTCGCTACCTGACACCAGTTCCGACATTGTCGTACTCTGGAGCTGAGGGGAGCCCGCACCCGGGCGGGAACCCACAGCTGGCGCGGAGGCCCCAGGCGTGGACTATAGCGGCCTGATCTTGGCTGCCCTGATCGGCCTCGGTGTGGCCTGGGTCTGGCAGCGCGGCCGGAAGAAGATGAACTTCCAGGTCAAGGGCAAGCACTGGTGGGCGGTGGTGATCATCGTCGTGATCGTGCTGTGCCTGTTCTTCGGCGCCACCCACACCCCCCACTCAGCGGTCACCAAATAAGGAACCGTTGAGGGGGACCTCGAACCACACGGCCTTGCCCTCGGGGGTGGGGCGGGCTCCCCAGCGGGTGGCTAGCTGCTCCACCAGGTAAAGGCCCCGGCCGCCTTCGTCGGTTTCGCCCGCGCTGCGCAGGCGGGGCAGGCGCAGGTCGGGGTCGAAGACCTCGATCCACACGGAGTCGGCCCCGCGCCGCAGCCGGAGCCGGAACTGCCGTGATCCCTCGCCATGGTGGGCTGGCATTGGCTCCAGGGCGGCATCGCCCGGGCTGCCGCCGTTCGCCATCATCTGCAGCAGCGCCCCCCGGTTGCGGGTCGGATTCACCGAGGCGTGCAGGACGGCGTTCGTGACGACCTCGGAGACCAGCAGGCACGCGAGGTCAGCCTGGTCAGGATCCATGTCCCAGGAAGCGAACGTGGTCGCCGCCAGCCGTCGCGCCTCGGAGACCATGATCGGCTCGGCCGGGAAGGAGCTCTCGCGCACCGCCAGGTCGGCCGGGGAGGACCGGACGACCAGGATGGCCATGTCGTCGTCAATATCGCCCGGGACCGCGTGCTGGGCGGCGAGGGCGATGTCATCGGCGACCCCTTCCCCCAGCGGCCTGCTCAGCCGGCCGGGCCCGGATACCGCGCTCACGGCCTCGCGCAGCATCTCGGTCGCCTCGGCCTCCGAGTAGTGGCCGGTCCCGTCCGGGAGCGCCCGGCGGTCGGTCAGCCCGTCGGTGTACAAGACGAGCGCCGCTCCCGGCGGCAGCGGGAAGGACTGCTCCCGGTAGGTCGGCAGCCCCCGGATCCCCCGGCCGCGCACGCCGAGCAGGACGCCCTTGTGCCGGATCTCCATCGGCTCCACCGTGCCCGGTCCGTCCGGGCCGCCGACCAGCAGCGGCGCGGCGTGCCCGGCGTTGCAGAGGGTGATCTGCCGTGACCAGGCGTCATAGATCAGGTAAATGCAGCTGATGGTCGGCGGGTCGCCGCCCGCGTTGACGGGTGCGGTCGACCGGCACCACTCGTCCAGCTTGCGCATGATGTCGGCGGGCTCTTTCTCGTCCTGCGCGTAGGCGCGCAGGGTGGCCCGGATCTGCCCCATGATCGCGGCGGCCCGCGCCCCCCGGCCCTCGACATCGCCGATCACGATCCCGATCCGGCCCGCGGCCAGCGGGATGATGTCGTACCAGTCTCCGCCCACCTGCGTCTGGATGCCCTGCCCGGCGGCGACGAGGGGCTTGGCGGGCTCGTAGCGGAACGCCACCTCTAGCCCGTCCAGCTCCGGTGCCGCCTGCGGCAGCAGGGAGTTCTGGAAGGCGAGGGCGGTCGCCCGCTCAGCCTCGAACAGCATCGCGTTGTCGATCGCCACCGCGACCCGGCTGGCGATCGCGCCGATCAGGTCCCGGTCGGACAGGTCGTAGTGCGGGTCCTGGCGGTCGATGAGCCGTCCCAGCGCCAGCGACATGACCCCGAGGACCTCGCCGCGCGCGTACAGCGGGGCGGCGAGCACCGACGTCAGCCCGGCCGCGTTGGAGGCCGTCATCGACTGCTGGCTGGGCGCCGGGTAGTACTCGGCGTTGAGGTCGGGCACGACGATCGTCTCCAGCCGCGACATCGCCTGCTCGCAGAAGTGCCCTGGCGGGTAGGTCACCTGGGCGCCGACCTCGACCCAGGTCCCCGGGGGCGGGTCCCAGTCCCCGGCGTGGGTGGCCACCGTCCGGATGAGCTTGTCGCCCCGGTAGAGGTCGATGAAGCAGTGGTCGGCGAACCGGGGGACGAGGATCTGCGCGACGTGACGCAAGGTGGCGTCCAGCTCCAGGGACCCCGACAGCCGCTCGCCGATGCGCTCCAGCAGCCGGAGCCGGTCCTGCTCGCGCTGCGCGGCCCGGCGCGAGGTGCGGCTGACCATCAAGACCATGCCGCTCACGGCCCCGTCCGGGCCCCGCATGGGGACGGCGAGCGTCCGGGTAACCGAGGAATTGTTCTCGCCCGCCCCGCTGAACGCGCCTTCCCAGGTCAGGCCGCGCAGCACCTGCCGCACCATGTCGTCGGCCTTGGCCTGGTCCCACTGGGCGTACAGGCCAGCCTCGGCCAGCGGCTTGCCCGCCAGCGCGCCCGCGCCCAGCAGCGTCGCCGCGCACGGGTTAACGTGCAGCACGATGCCGTCAGGATCGGCGACCACGACGCCGATCTCTACTTGCTCCAGCACGAAATCGGCCGGGCCCATTGCCCACACTCCGCCCACCACCAAGCCCGTCCCTTGGCTTACTCCCTGGAGACAAACACGTGCGAGGCGACCTGGGACTCCAGGTCGGTGGTGACGTCAGCGCCCTCGTTGGCGCTGGTCACGCGAACACCACCCTCGACCGGACCGAGCAGAACCTCGCGTCCCGGTTGTATCCCGGCGTGCTTGAGTTTAAGCATCAAAACAAGGTCACTCTGGATCTGCTCGCTGATTCGCGACACGACGACCGAAACATCAGCACCAGTGCCAACTCCTGCCACATCGGTCATGGCCTGGTCCCCGGTCGCGCCATCAGCCAGGCCGTCGGCGAGCCCGGTGAAGAGCTCCTCGACCCCGGGGATCACGTTCCCGTGCGGGCACCGCTCCGGGTGGCCGAGCAGCTCGAACAGCCGCCGCTCGACGCTCTCGGAGATCACGTGCTCCCACCGGCACGCCTCGATGTGCACCTCTTCCCAGGGCAGCTTGATGACATCAACCAGCAGGCACTCGGCCAGCCGGTGCTTGCGCATGACGCGCATGGCGAGCGCCCGTCCCGCGTCGCTCAGCGCGAGTTGCCGGTCGCCGGTTACGTGGAGCAGGCCATCACGCTCCATGCGGGCCACCGTCTGGCTGACGGTGGGCCCGGTCTGCGACAAGCGCTCCGCGATCCGCGCGCGCAGCGGGACGATGCCCTCCTCCTCAAGCTCGAAGACAGTACGGAGGTACATCTCCGTCGTGTCGATAAGCCCATGGGAAGTCACTGCAAACCCTCCTCGTACAGGTCATGCTACGCGCCTGCGCAAGCAGCTCAAGCGCGTGCCGGCCCGCGCCAGTGTTAACTCACGGAGCTAGCCGCTCAATTTTCCACCCGTCGCCCCGCTCGTTCCGCTTGTAGCGGAGCCGGTCGTGCAGCCGGCTGTCCCCTGACTGCCAGAATTCCACGGTGTCGGGGGTGATGAGGTACCCGCCCCAGAAGTCCGGCATCGGCACCGGCGTTCCCTCCGGCCAGCGCGCCTCCAGCTCGGCAACCCGCTCGTCGAGCTCGGAGCGGTCGGCGAGGACCCGTGACTGCCGGCTCGCCCACGCCCCGATCTGGGACCGGCGCGCCCGCGAGTGGTAGTACGGCTCGCTCTCCTCGCTGGACAGCGGCCGGGCGGCCCCCTCGACCGTCACCTGGCGGCCCAGGGCGTACCACGGGAAGACGGCCACGCACCGGGGGTCGCGGGCCAGGTCCGTCCCCTTGCGCGACGTCCGGTTGGTGTAGAACGTGAATCCGCTCTCATCGTGGGACTTCAGCAGCACCGTGCGGGCGTGCGGCCGGTCCCCCAGCGTCGTCAGGACCATCGCGTTGGGCTCGGGAAACCCGGCCGCGACGGCATCGGCCATCCACCGGGCGAACTGCTTCATCGGGTAAGCATCGAGGTCTGTAGCGTCCACGAGAGTTACCCTAGTGCGGTGACCAGCATCGTCATCCCCGACCACATCAAGCCGGCTGACGGCCGGTTCGGCAGCGGCCCCACCAAGGTGCGCCCGGAGCAGGCCGCCGCCCTCGCCCGCGCCGCCGAGCTCGGGACCTCCCACCGGCAGCCGCCGGTCCGGGCCGTCGTGCGGCGGATCCGCGAAGGGCTGGCGGAGCTGTTCTCCCTGCCAGCCGGGTACCAGGTCGCCCTCGGCAACGGCGGCACCACCGCGTTCTGGGACGCGGCGGCCTTTGGGCTGGTCCGCGACCGGTCGCAGCACCTGTCGTTCGGTGAGTTCTCGGCCAAGTTCGCCTCCGTCACCACCCGCGCGCCGTGGCTCAGCCAGCCGACCGTGCTAGCCAGCGAGCCGGGCACGCACCCGCTGGCCAAGGCCGAGGACGGCGTGGATGCCTACGCCCTCACGCACAACGAGACCTCCACCGGCGTGTGCATGCCGGTCCGCCGCCCAAGTGCCGCCGACGAGGGGGCGCTCGTCCTGGTCGACGCCACCAGCGCGGCGGGCGCGCTGCCGGTCGACCCGGCCGAGTTCGACGCCTACTACTTCGCGCCCCAGAAGGCCTTCGGGGCTGACGGCGGCCTGTGGCTGGCGCTGCTGTCGCCGGCCGCGCAGGACCGGATCGGCGAGATCGCGGCGAGCGGGCGCTACATTCCGGACTTCCTCAGCCTGCAGATCGCGGTGGAGAACTCGGTCAAGGACCAGACATACAACACTCCCGCCATCGCCACCCTGGTGCTGCTGGCCGACCAGCTTGAGTGGCTGCTCGGCCAGGGCGGGCTGGCCTGGAGCCAGGCCCGGACGACCCGGTCGGCGACGTTCCTGTACGAGTGGGCCGGGCAGGCGGACTACGCGTCGCCCTTCGTGGCCCGCCCAGCCGAGCGCTCGCCGGTCGTGGGCACGATCGACCTGGCCGGCGAGGTGAGCGCCACCTCGGTGGCGGCGGTGCTGCGCGAGAACGGGATCGTGGACACCGACTCCTACCACAAGCTGGGCCGCAACCAGCTCCGGATCGGGATGTTCCCCTCAGTCGACCCCGATGACGTCGCCGCCCTGACCGGGTGCGTCGACTACGTGGCGCAGCGGCTGGCGTTAACGGGCAAGGGCGCCGATCACCACGGCGAGCACCAGCAGCGCCAGGACCGCGGGCAGCAGCCAGCGGGGGGCAGGGTTCACGGGACTAGCCTATGAGGTTGTTCGTGGCGCTTGCTCCCCCGGCGGCCGCGGTCGCCGACCTAGACGCGGCGTGCGCGCCGCTGCGGGCGGCGCGGGCGGACCTGCGGTGGACCGGGACCACCGCCTGGCACGTCACCCTGGCCTTCCTCGGCGAGGTCAGCGAGGTCAGCCTGGACCGCCTCCAGCCCCGGCTGGAGCGCGGTGCCCGGCGGCACGAGGAATTCTGCCTTTCCTTCAGCGGCGCGGGCGCCTTCCCGTCGGCCGACCGGGCCAACGTGCTGTGGAGCGGCCTGTCGGGTGACCGGCGGTCCCTGGCGGAACTGGCGGCCACGGTCGGCGCGGGCGCCCGCCGGGCGGGAGCGGCCCCGCCCGACGCGGGCCGCCGGTACCGGCCGCACCTGACCCTGGCCCGCTGCCGGGCGCCGGTCAACGTGGCGGATGCCGTAAGCGCGCTGTGCGCCTACTCCGGTCCCGCCTGGCGGGCCGGGGAGATCTACCTCATACGATCCCACTTGCAGGGCAGCCCCCGGTTCGAGACGCTCGGCCGCTACCGGCTGGGCCGCTAGGACTGACTCAGCTTCTCCAGAATCGGGGCGGCGGCCCGCAGGATCTCCATCTCCTCGGCCGTGAGCTCCTGCATCCGCTGGGCCAGCCATGCCTCCTTGCGACGGCGGACCCGGTCGACGAGCGCCCGGCCCTCGTCGGTCACCGTGAGGAAGACCTGGCGGCGGTCGGTCGGGTGAGCGGAGCGCCGCACCAGGGCGCGCTCCTCCAGGACCGCGATGACCCTGGTCATCGAGGGCGGCTGCACCTTCTCGTACTCGGCCAGCTCGCCCGGGGTCATCGCCTCGTGCCGCTCCAGCGCCGCCAGCGCGGCGAGCTGGATATCGGACAGCGCCGGCTCGGGGCCCCCGGCGCCAAGGAGGCGGTGCTCGACGCGCAGACGTCGCGCCAGTCGGCTGACCGAAATCCGCATCGCGGTCGCCAGCCCGGCGTCAGTTCGCGTACCTACCTGCGACATCTATCAAGTACACCATGCCCGGGACCCGTATAGGGCCATGTGCAACAACGGTGCGCCAAGGATGGCGCACATCATGCTGCCGCAGGTCGAGCGACCCCCTTGCCCGGGCCGGAAGTGCACCGCCGCCCCCAGGGCCGATTAGCCTAATGAGGTGACCGCAGACCCGCAGGCAAGATCGCAGCGCGAGAAGCCTGCCCGGCTTCTGGCGCCGCCGCGGGAGGCAAACGACCAGCGGGTCACCCTCGCGATCACGCTCGGCTGGCTGATGGCGCTCGTTGTCCTGCTGATCCTGCTCGCCATTCCCGGCGGGCTGCCGGGCGACCAGCGCTGGTGGCTGTGGACCTGCGGGACCGGGGTCGTGCTGGGCCTGTTCGGCCTGTGGTACGTGCCGATCCTGCAGCGCGGCCGCGCGCGGGACGCGCAGCGCCGGACTCAGCCCGCTGTTTCCTCCGGAGCGGTGTCCTCCGGGCCGGCGCCGGGCGCGCCCTCGGAGTCCGCCAGCGACTCACGCGACAATGGCTCGAAGTCGGTCTCCTCGACCGAGACGCCCGGCAGGTCCACCAGGTCATAGCCGAACTCGTCGATTACCGGGACGGGCGCCTGCGCGCTGCCGCCGGCCGCGATCGCCTCCGAGTGCGCGCCGCAGCCGTGGTCAGCCGACACCACCCGCCCGTCATCCGGCGCGTAGGCGTTGCCGCAGGCGCCGAACACGCGCCCGAGGCCGCCGCTCAGGGCAACGAAGAAGCCGCAGCTCACGCAGTGCGCAGGGGCCGCGTTGGACAATGGCGTGCGCGGTCCGTGGTCGCTGTCGTACCAGCGCTCGGCGGTGTCGTCGCGGCCGATGGCCGACAGCGTCCGCACTCGCCCGGGCGACGGCAGCTCCGACGGCTCGGCCGGGCCTGCCTCGGCGTTGGCCGAGTCGGCCCGGGAGGCGAACCAGTCGCTGACGGCGTCGTCGCCGTCCAGGACGGCGAAGGGGACCAGCCGCTCGTCGTCGGCGCTGGCCGGGAGCAGGTCGCCGATGCCGACATCGCCGGGCAGCAGCCGGTCCTCCCACGGCACCCAGGCCGGGGCGAGCAGCGCGTCCTGACCGGGCAGGAGCTCGGTCTCGTCGACGGTGACAACCTTGGACCGCGGCGCCCGCGCCACCGTGACGGCCCAGCGCCAGCCGACGTAGGCGCGGTCGAGGCACGCGAAGAAATGCGTGACGACGCGGTCGCTGGTGGCCTCATAGCCCAGGTGATCGCCGACCAGCTCGGGCTGCACCCGGACGGCACCGCCCGTGCCGCCGTTGCCCGGTATCGAGTCGTCCGGGGTGATCAGCGCCTCTCGCGCCATGTCAACGGCGTCGACGCAGAGCTGATCTGGTTCCTTGGTCCGGCTGCGAACGGTGCTCACGACTGCCAATTCTCGCTCCTGTAGGCGGGATTCCCCGCGGGCTCCCCGCACGTCAGCAGGCCAGGTAACCGCCGCAGGTCTCGTCGCAGGGCCGCATAGCTAGGATACTGGAGGGGTGCGGATGTCCGAAGCGCAGCGGTGGCCTCGCGCCGCGGGACGGGGTGCCGTCACCGCGGGGCGCGGTATTGTCCGGGGTGCGCGGCGTTCCGCCGCCGCGTCCCGGCGCGGCTCGGACCGGGCCGCGCGGTTCGTGCACCGCGTCACCGGCGCGTCCGGGGCCGGGCAGACCGGGCTGGGCACGCTCGTGGAGCTCACCGCCGCCGCCAGCGTGGCCGACGCGTTCGTGGCGGTCTCGCTGGCCGGGACGATCTTCTTCAGCACCAACATCGACCAGGCTCGCGGCCAGGTTGCCCTGTTCCTGCTGGTCACCATGGCCCCGTTCGCGCTGTTCACCCCGGTCATCGGCCCGGCCCTCGACCGCCTCCAGCAGGGGCGCAAGTACCTGCTGGCGGGCACGCTGGTGGCCCGCGGCCTGCTGTGCTGGGGGATGTCGGCCGCGATCAAGGACCCGGTGACGCTGCTGCCGGCCGCGTTCGGCATCCTCGTGCTGCAGAAGTGCTACGCGGTCGTGCGCGCCTCGGTCGCCCCGCGCCTGCTGCCCGCCCAGCTCAGCCTGGTGAAGGCGAACGCCCGGTCGGCCCTCATCACGCTGGTCGCGTCCTCGGTGGCCGCCCCGGCCGCGGCGGGCATCGCCTGGACGGCGGGAGCCGCCTGGCTGCTGCGCGCGGGGACGATCGTGTACCTGCTCACCTCGGTCCTGGCGCTGCGCCTGCCCGGCAACGTGGACGTGCCGGTGCTATCGCCCGACGAGACGCCGACCGAGGTGATCTGGATACCCCCGCCCGGCCCGGACGGCCAGCACGGCGGCCCAGGCAGCCCGTCCGCGCCCGCCGGTCCCCCGTACCCGCCGCGCGGCCCTAGCGGCACCCTGGCGATCGAGCAGGGGCAAGCCCCGGGCGCGGGCGGCCCGGGGGCCGCGCCCGGGCGCAGGCGGCGGTTGCGGGCGCCGCGGACCCTTGGCGGCCTCGGCCCGGTGGTGGCGGAGGCGATGCGCGGCAACGCGGTGCTGCGCGCGCTGTCGGGCTTCATGATCTTCTTCCTGGCGTTCCTGCTGCGCTCGCTGCACTTCGGCGGCGTGTCGCCGAACATCGCGCTCGGCGCGATGGTCGTCGCCGCCGCGGCTGGCGGCCTGGCCGCGATGGGCATCGGCGCGGCCATCGGGTCGCGGGCGCCGCAGGCCATGATGTACACGATGCTGGTGGTGGCCACCGTTGTCACGGCCGGGTGCGCGTGGTTCTTCGGCTTGGCGGCCGCGCTGATCGTCGCGTTCGTCGCCGCGCTCAGCACCGGACTGGCCAAGCTGGCCCAAGACGCGATCGTGCAGGGCGAGATCAGCGAGGACGTGCGCTCATCGGCCTTCTCGGTGTCAGAGACCCTGCACCAGCTCTCCTGGGTGGTCGGCGGCCTGCTCGGCCTGCTGGTGTCCATGCTGAACAACGGCCGGGCCGGCCTTGCCATTGTGGCCGCCCTGCTGGCCGCCGGGGTGGCGTACCTGCTGGTGCGGCGCCGCCGGGGCCCGGCCACGACGGCCGCAGACGCCGGTGAGGCACCGCCCGCCTAGCGCGGGCGGTGCCTCACCGGCGGGCCAGGCTAGGGCTCGATGTCCTCGGCGACGCGCCGCAAAAGGGCGGCGACCTGCTTGGCCTCCTTGGCGTCGGGGTGCTTGCCGCGCCGGTAGGCGTCGGAGAGCCCGTCGAGGAACTTAACGAGGTCCTCCAGGATCGGGATCATCTCGTCGGGCTTCTTGCGGTCGCGCTTGGCGATGTTGGCGGAGACGCTCGGCGGAGCTTCCAGCAGGCGCACCTGAAGCGCCTGCGGTCCCTTGCGGCCGTCAACGATCCCGAACTCGACCTTCTGTCCCGACTTGAGCTCGGTCGTCCCCGACGGCAAGGCGGATGAATGCACGAAAACCTCAGCCCCGTCGTCGCGGGTGAGGAAGCCGAACCCCTTCTCGGGGTTGTACCACTTGACCTTGCCGGTAGGCACGAGCAAGACCTCACGTCAATTAGAGAAACAGGCACCCGCCCGCCCAGCCGGGCGACCGGATGCTATGGCCATGTTCTAGGCTATCGGTCCCGCACGGTGAATGGCAGCACGGTTATTTTCGCCCCCGCCCCCGCCCATGCAGGACCCCGCAAAGCCAGTACTTTCAGGCTTGGAGAGGCGGGAGGCCAAGGAGCCAGTCCCATAACCCTGGGTCACCAGGCACCGGAGATAACCAAGGAACCTTGGTTAACCCCAGCCACGCACCCCGGCCAGCCCCGACAAGGACCACGCCGACCACGACAACCCGCACGGCTGACGCCCCAAGCCCCGCGACAACCCGCACGGGTGAAGCCCCCAAGCCCCGCGACAACACCCGGCTGACGCCCCCAAGCCGCGACAACCCGCACGGGGTGCCAGCCCCAAGCCCGCGACAGCTACGGAAGCGAGCACCCAAGAGGGTCGCACCGGGGGTTCCAGGGGGTCCTCCCCCTGGGCAGGTACTGCGAGCCACCGGGAAGCTCCCCGAAGGGGAGCAAACACAGCGATGGCCGGTCACGGCCTCGCACGTTCGGATGGTGCTGGGACGGGATCGCGTGCGAGGCCGTGAGCTCTGGCGGATCTTCAACCTTCCGGTTTCATGATCGCATTAGCTCTCTACCCTGCGGCGATGCCCCAAAACAAACACTGCAGGCCCGGAGCCAAGGGCCCCGGGCCTGCCAGTGAGTTGCCTTGCGCGAGCGCTGGACTAGAAGTCCATGTCGCCGCCGCCGGGGGCGGCGGCCGGCGCGGCCTTCTCGGGCTTCTCGGCGATCACTGCCTCGGTGGTGAGGAACAGCGCGGCGATGGACGCAGCGTTCTGCAGGGCAGAGCGGGTGACCTTCGCCGGGTCGATGATGCCGGCCTCGATCAGGTCGACGTACTCGCCGGTGGCGGCGTTGAGGCCCTCACCAGCGGGAAGCGACTTGACCTTCTCCGCCACGACGCCGCCCTCAAGGCCGGCGTTGATCGCGATCTGCTTCAGCGGCGCCTCAACGGCAACGCGCACGATCTGCGCGCCGGTCGCCTCGTCGCCGGACAGGTCCAGCTTGTCGAACGCGTCCCGGCTGGCCTGGATGAGCGCGACGCCGCCACCGGCGACGACACCCTCCTCGACCGCGGCCTTGGCGTTGCGCACCGCGTCCTCGATGCGGTGCTTGCGCTCCTTGAGCTCGACCTCGGTCGCCGCGCCCGCCTTGATGACGGCGACGCCGCCGGCCAGCTTGGCCAGCCGCTCCTGCAGCTTCTCGCGGTCGTAGTCGGAGTCGGTGTTGTCGATCTCGGTGCGGATCTGGTTGACCCGGCCCGAGATCTGGTCCGCGTCGCCCGAGCCGTCGACGATGGTGGTCTCGTCCTTGGTGACGACGACCTTGCGGGCCCGGCCGAGCACGTCCGTGTCCACGTTGTCGAGCTTGAGGCCGACTTCCTCGCTGATGACCTGGCCACCGGTGAGGATGGCGATGTCACCGAGCATGGCCTTGCGGCGGTCGCCGAAGCCGGGGGCCTTCACCGCGACGGACTTGAACAGGCCGCGCATCTTGTTGACGACCAGGGTCGCCAGCGCCTCGCCCTCGACGTCCTCGGCGATGATGACCAGCGGCTTGCCCGACTGCACGACCTTGTCGAGCAGCGGCAGCAGGTCCTTGTTGGCCGAGACCTTGGAGTTGACGACGAGGATGTACGGGTCCTCGAGGACCGCCTCTAGCCGCTCCGGGTCGGTGACGAAGTACGGGGCGATGTAGCCCTTGTCGAAGCGCATGCCCTCGGTGAGCTCGAGCTCGAGGCCGAAGGTGTTCGACTCCTCGACGGTGATGACGCCTTCCTTGCCGACCTTGTCCATCGCCTCGGCGATGATCGAGCCGACCTCAGCGTCGCCCGCCGAGATGGACGCGGTGGAGGCGATCTGCTCCTTGGTCTCCACGTCCTTGGCCAGCTTGGAGAGCTCCTCGCTGACCGCCTCGACCGCCGCCTCAATGCCGCGCTTGAGCGCCATCGGGTTGGCCCCGGCCGCCACGTTG
>DATBEM010000263.1:0-16760 GCA_036276115.1 Trebonia sp. | reverse complement strand
CGGCGCCGCCGCCGTGCCGCCGGCCGAGTCCGCCGCCAGCGGCCAACGGGAGGTCGCGCCCCTGGAGGACGCGGCTGACCTGGTCGTGCGGGCGATCCGGCGGCTGGCGGCCGGCGGCGGGGAGTCCTGGGTGCGCAAGGCCGGGGTCCGCCCGCTCGTCAAGCGGCTCGACCCGACGTTCGATGAGTCCGGCTTCGGCTTCCCGACCTTTACTGAGCTGCTGAAGGCCCTCGACGCGGCCGGCTACGTCCGCGAGCGCTCCGGCGAGCACGACCACGAGCTGGCCGTCCGCCTTGACCTGGAGCGCTCTGCCTGGGAACGCGCCACCCTCGGCCGGCCCGCCGGTGACGGCTCCGCTAGCAACCCGAGCGGGATGAATGTGCCCGGGGCGATCAACGGGGCTGGCGTCCTGGCCGGGTCCAGCGGGGCTCACGGGGGCGGGCCGGCCGAGGGAGCCGGGCATCCGGGCCACGGTTCGCCGGGAGCAGGCCTGCCCGGGTCGGCGCTAGCGGTCTCAGGGCTGCCCGAGACTGGGGCGCCAGGGACCGGGCTGCCTGGCGCTGGACTGCCTGGCGCTGGACTGCCGCGCCCGGGGCTTGGCGGCGCGGCCGAGCGTCCGGGGCTCGGGTACCGGCCGGCCGGCCTGACCGGCTCGGCGTCGACCGCGCTGATCGAGCGGCAGCTGCGCCGCCGCGGTCTGCGGCTGCCGGCCGACCGCCGGATCTTGTGGGAGTTGCCCGAGCTGATGGTGCGCGCGTTCGGCGCCTCGGAAGACGGGACGGCGGCGAGCTTCGACAGCCTCCGCCTGGCCGTTGAGGCCCTGGTCACCATCCAGGACGGGGCGACCGGGCCCGCGATGGCCGGTGCCGGCCAGCCGGACGGCCCGGCCCGGGATGGCTCTGTCTCTGGCGGCTCTGTCTCTGGCGGCTCTGTCTCTGGCGGCCTGGTTACGGCCGGCCCTGCTCTTGGGGACCCTGTTACCGAGGGCGCTGGCACGGTCGCCCCGGATGGCCGTGCCCTGGAGGCCGCTCCCGGGGCTGGTGCGGCACCTGATGTTGACGGGGCTCCTGGGGCTTGGCCGGCCGGCGGCTTCGGCCCGGCTGGCAGCACGGCTGGCGGCCTTGGCCTGGCTGACGTGCCGGTGACGGCCGCTGTCCCGGTGACTGCCCCGGTGACGGCTGCGCCGGCCGGCGATGCGGGCGGCGCGCCGGCGGCGGGGGCCGCGCGGGAGCCGGAGCTGGTGGTTACTGAGGCTGAGTTCAACAAGGTTAAGTCGATCTTGCTGCACGCCCGGGCGTTCACGCTGCTCGGCCGGGACCGGGGCATCAGCTTGCAGGTGGCCGACGCGACGCACCTGCGCTCGCTGATCATCGGCCAGCTGCTGCGGCACCTGGCCGACCCGTCCGACGAGGAGTCCCCCGTCCTGGCCGAGGCGTTCTTCGGCCCGTCGGCGACCGGCGAGCAGCGCGAGCTGGTCGCCGCCGTCCTCAGCGCGCCCCCGGCTGACCCCCACTCGGCTGGCCCGGTCGACGGTGACGCTCCCGCTCCGGCGGCTGCTCCCGCCTGGTCCGGTGCCGCCGCCGTCCAGCCCGCCGCCGAGCCGGGCGAGGCGGCCGCTGCCGCTGCCGCTGCCGGGACCGTCTCCACCGAGGCGGGGGCAGGCGGCGGGGCGGAAGAAGCCAGGACGGCCCAAGCGAGGGATGCATATCCCCTGCCGGCGTCCGGTGCGACTACCCCGCCGGCCCAGGCGACTGCCGCGCAGGCGACCAGTGCGAAGCCCCCGCTGGCCTCCACCGCCGGCCCGCAGCCGACCGGCATGACGTCCCCGCTGGGCACGGCCGCCGGCCCGCAGGCTCCGGCCGCCGCCGCTGGCGGCGCAGGCCGCCAGCCCGCGCCCGGAGCCAGGGCCGAGACCGGGAGCGAGGCCGAGACCGGCGATCACGGCCCGGCCACCGGCGATCCCGGTGCCAGCGGGAACGGCTCGGGGCCGACGAGGCTGGCCCCGACCTTCCGCGCGGCCCTCACGGCCCGCGCCCAGGCCGACGAGCACGACGACCGGGAGCAGCCGGAGTTACCGGGCAGGTGCCGCGAGCGGAATCCGGCCTCCTGCTGCCTGCACGGTTAAGGCAGAAACTTTCGGCTAAGCGATCATGAGGCCGGCTGGCGGCCAGTTATCGTGAGTCTTCCGCCTTCCGGGCAAGTCGTGCTTGCCGTGGCTCTGGGGTTGCGTGCCGCGCGTGTGGCTGGCGGGCGGAGGATCGGCCCGACCGCCTCGGCGACGAGCTGGCGCACGCGCGCCAGCTCGTCGCTGGGGGCGACCAGCAGCACGCCGACCGGCACCGGGAACGGGTCCCCGATGGTGACCGGGACCGGGCCGGTGCCGCGCACGGCCTCGGCCAGGCGGCCGCCAGGTCCGCCCGGGCGGCCGCCCCGACCTCGCGGGCGGCGTCGCTACCTGGCACAGCGTCACGTGCAGCCACTGATCGGGAACGTGCGCGAGCGGGTGCCCGCTGGTCGCGGCGCGGCAGGCGGCGACCAGGGCCGCCAGGTCCTGGTCACGGGCCAGGTCCGCCCGGCACGTAGACGTGCGAGAGGGTCAGGTCGCCGGCCACCGCACCCCCGTGCTGGAACGTGAATGCCCGCACTCTCCCGCCTTTCTGGCCCATAGTAGCCATGTCGTTACGTTCCGCCGATTATCGTTCGGGCCGCGGGGCTCGCCGCGTCGCCAAGAAATAAACGAGAACGACCAAGCCAGCACCGGGGCGGCCACGAATACAACCGCAAACCCCTGGCCGGGACGGCGGACGATCCAGCGGGACGACGAGCCCGGCCAGGCGCTGGATGAGGGGAGCTCGATGGGGCTGACGATGGAGGCCGCGGAGCGGAGCTTGCGCGCGCGGTACCCGGATGCTTACGTCCGGCGCGAGCACGACGGGGTGGTGATCGCCATCCCGTCAGCCGGGATCCACGTCGCCGCCCGGTCACTGGACAGCCTGGTGGCGGTCTGGACGGTCGAGGTGTACGGCGCCGTGGCCTAGCGAGGGCCAGCCTCCGCAGGCGCCTCCGGCCGGGAATTACGGGCGCAGGCCCACCAGGAGGCGGTCCAGGACGGTGCCGAGGCCGTCGCGGGCGGCGGCCGGGTCCGGCGAGCGGGCGATGGTCAGGCTCGCCTCGGTCAGCATCGCGATGATCATCCGGGCCAGCGCCGCGGTCGGGACGGGGGCCAGGTCGCCGGCCTCCACGCAGCGGTCGAGCCATTCCTCCAGCAACGTCCGGCCGTAACGGTCGACCAGTTCCTCCCAGGTCTCCGCGCCCAGCACCCGGGGGCCGTCCACCAGCACGATCCGCTGGAAGTCGCCCCCGCTGACGCACACGTCGAGGAACGCGCTGACGCCGTCGCGGATCTCCTGCAGCGGGGACGGGGCCTCCGCCGCCATCTGCTCGTCCACCAGCGCCAGGGCCACCTCGCCGGCCGCGGCGGCCATCACCGCGCGGAACAGGTCGGCCTTGTCGCGGAAGTGATGGTAGAGCGCGCCACGTGTGACGCGCGCCTCAGCGACGATCTGCTCGGTGCCCGTTCCGTCGAACCCTTGCGCGGCAAATAGCCTGCGAGCAGCGAAAACAAGTGCCTCCCGGGTGTCGGCGGCGTGTTCGGAACGACGGGCCCCAGGGTGTTGAGGTTGCGATCTCGCGGGCATACAGCCATCATGTGACATACAGCTTGTATGTTCAACCGCGAGAGCGTGGAGCGCGGAGGGTGAAACGAGATCTCCCGGCACGGGACTCATGCGCGAGATCTCTTGATACGGAGGGCACACTAGTATGGCGATGCCGCTGCACCTCACGGTGAAGCTCGGTACCTACCTGATGAAGCAGAAGATCCGCGGGGTGAAGAAGTACCCGCTGATCATGGAGCTGGAACCGCTGTTCGCGTGCAACCTCAAGTGCGGGGGCTGCGGGAAGATCCAGCACCCGGCATCCCTCCTCAAGCAGCGCATGCCCGTTGAGCAGGCCCTCGCGGCGGTCGAGGAGTGCGGCGCGCCGATGGTGTCGATCGCGGGCGGCGAGCCGCTGATGCACCCGCAGGTCCACGAGATCACGGCCGAGCTGCTCAAGCGCAAGAAGTTCGTCGTGCTCTGCACCAACGCCATCTTGCTGCCCAAGCACATCGACAAGTTCAAGCCGAACAAGAACTTCGCCTGGATGGTCCACCTGGACGGCCTGGGCGAGCGGCACGACGAGGCCGTCGCCAAGGAGGGCGTGTTCGACCAGGCCGTCGCGGCGATCAAGCTCGCCAAGGAGAAGGGCTTCCAGGTCTACACGAACACCACCGTGTTCAACACCGACTCGCCGCAGGCGCTGATCGAGACCATGGAGTACCTGAACGACGAGCTCAAGGTCGACCGGATGCAGGTCGCCCCGGGCTACGCCTACGGCAAGGCGCCCGACCAGGACCGGTTCCTCGGCGTGACCCAGACCCGCGAGCTGTTCAGCAAGACGTTCGCCGACGGCCGCCGCAAGAAGTGGCGCCTCAACCACTCCCAGCTCTACCTCGACTTCCTTGAGGGCAAGAAGGACTTCGAGTGCACCCCCTGGGGCGTGCCGCTGTACTGCCTCAAGGGCTGGCAGAAGCCGTGCTACCTGATGGACGACGGCTACGTCGCCACCTGGAAGGAACTGCTCGAGGACACCGACTGGGAGAACTTCGGCCGGGGCAAGGACCCGCGCTGCGACAACTGCATGGCGCACTGCGGCTACGAGCCCACCGCCGTCCTGGCGACGATGGACTCCCTCAAGGAGAGCCTGCGCTCCCTCGTCGGCTAGCAAGCCAGTGACAGCGCGCCCCGGGGCATCGCCTGCCCCGGGGCGCGCTGCTTCCTGCCCGCGCCGCGGGGTCAGGTCGCGGTGACCCAGAAGTTCGTGATCGCGAACGTCTTGGGAACGCCGTTGGTCGAGACGAGCTCTACCCCGTAGGACACCTGCCGCAGCTCAGCCTGGTTCGTCATCCACTTCTTGCCGATGACGTAGCTGAAGAAGCCGAGCAGGTTCAAGATCGCGGCCGAGGAGTTCTTGGCGGCGACGAACGTGATGACGTTGCCGTCCTTCCAGACCGTGTACTGCTTGCCGGCCAGGGTCACGTGGCCCGCGACCGAGCCGCGCGGGACCTGGCTGTGCGTGTCGGTCCAGATCATGATCTCGGTCGCCCAGGACTGGGCGACGCCGTTGAACCAGATGTCGAACGCATCCTCGTAGGTGCCCCCGCCGGTGCTGCCGTGGGAGTAGGCGGCCGTGATCGCGTGGTACTTCCGCACCTGGACGGCCGGGAAGGTCCGGTACACGTTGGGGTAGGTCTTCACGACGTTGCGGGGGGTGTTGTTGGTCATCGTCGCGGTGACGTACCAGTTGCGGTAGGAGCAAGCCGACAGCGTTTGCCGGACGTTGTAGCCGTCGACGTTCCACATGTCATTGCTGACGTAGTACCCGGCGTTCTGCCAGGGGGATAGCCGGGACGTGCTGACCAGCTTCGGGCGCTGGCAGCTGCTGGTGAGCGGGTCCTTCTTGGCCGCGGCCGGCTGCGCCCGCGCGGGTTGTGCCTTCGCGGGTTGTGCCATCGCGGGTTGTGCCTTCGCGGGTTGTGCCTTCGCGGACGCGGTGCACGCGACCAGGAGGAGGCTGGCGGTGATGACGCCGACGAGGTGGCTGGACTTGCGCAAGTAATACCCCCACATGACTCAGTCATGGTCCTGCCGTTGCCTGACCGTTGCACATAGTAGCGATTAATCGCCCTCAGTGAGGGAAGTGGAGGTAGGCCGTCGGCGCCGAGGGCAGCCGGTGGGTCGCGAACCGCCCGGTTCCGGCGTAGTTGTAATCCGAGATCGTGACGACCGGGCCGGCCGGGTTCGCGCACTGCGGACCGCCGGCCGGGCCGAACTCGCACGGCGCGGCCGCCCACGGATAGCCGCCGCCGGCGGCCGGTCCCTAGGAGGTGGCGACGCTGAAGTTCGTGACCGCGAACGTCTCGGGGACGCCTCCGGTGGAGACGAGCTCGACGCCGTAGTCGACCTGGTTGAGGCTCGCGCCGCTAGTCAGCCAGCCCTTGCCGACGATCCAGTTGAAGAACTGGAGCAGGTCCAGGCTCCCGGAGTTGGCGTTCGAGCTGGCGACGAACGCGATGTAGCTGCCCGACCGCCACACCGCGAAGCTCTGGCCGCCGACGGTGATGGTGCCCACCTTGTCGCCCGACGGGGCCTGGCCGTGGTTGTCGGTCCAGATCATGACCTCGGTCGAGTTGCTGGTCGCGAGGCCGTTGATCCACACGTCGTAGGCGTACTCGTAGATCCCGGACGGGTTCGACGACTGGGCGAAGCTGCTGGTAATGGAATGGAAGCTCGACAGCGAGGGGCCGCTGCTGAAGTCCCGGTGCGCGTTCGGGTAGGTCTTGACGGCGCCGTCGCCGCTGCTGTTGCTCATCGTGGCGGTGACGTACCAGTCGCTGGCGGAGCAGGCGTGCATGGTCTGGCTGACGCTGTAGCCGCCGGCGTTCCACATGTCGTTCGTCACGTAGTAATCGCCGAAGGTCTGACCGCCCTGCTGGTCGGACGTGGTGAATGACGGGTGGGTGCAGGCGGCCGACCCGCCCGCCGAGCCCGAGCCCGACCCGGAGCCTGACCCCGATCCCGATCCGCCGGACCCCGACCCCGACCCGCCCGAGCCATGGCTGCCCGCGGCGGGCGTGCTGCTGGCAGGCGTCGCGGTGGGGGTCGCGTGGGCCGACGGGCGGGCCGACGGGCGGGCGGTGGGCGGGACGCTGGCGAGCACCGGGGCGAAGCCGACGGCCTGGCCGCTCGCGCCGCCTCCCCCGGAGGACGTGGTCGCGGGGGCAGTGGTGCCCGCGGTAGCGGTCGCGCCCGCGCCGGAACTGGACGCGGCGCACCCCGACAGTGCTCCCCCGGCGACGACGAGCCCGGTGATAAGCGCGCTGGCGACAAGCGATTGCTTCATGGCGTGCCTCTCAGACTTCCCATGCAGGTCTTGTGCTGGAAGCGCGACGGCGGGCCGCACTGATGGCTACGAATCGTACCGAGCCGCAGGTCAGGACATATGGAGAATGCGCGACTCTCCCGAATAACGACTCTTGCGGTCACAAGTCAACACTCTCTTTGCCTGACACTGGTCGACCATCTATGGATAGAATCGTCCGCATGACTGCAGAGGCTGGCTGGCGTCAGGCCGGGCTGGCGCCCGCCGCGACGGCCGCGCGCCGCGAGGCGCGGATCATGGCCCGGATCACGGAGGACGCGCGGGTCAAGGGCCGGACGGCGGCGCACGCGCTGGCGTGCATGGCCGACCTGGTCCGATACACGATCGAGCACCCGGCCAGCGCGTACCCCGAGGGGGTCCGGGCCGATGTCGGGCGGCTGCGGCACGAGGGGCACGCGCAGCTGGCGGCGCGCGACTACTGGGCCTGCGACACGTGGAAGGGCATCAGCACGACCTGGCGGGAGCGGCAGACCGGGCTGGCGTTCGAGGTCCAGTTCCACACGCCGCAAAGCCGGGCCGCCCGCGACCGGACCTATCCCGCCTACCAGCGGCTGCGCGACCCGGCGACGACTGACGGCGAGCGCGCGGCGCTCATGGCCTGGCTGCGGGCGGCCTACGCGGGCGCGCCGGCCGCGCACGCGCCGGCCCCCGAGAAGGAGCGGGCCGAGCGCGCCCTCCAGGCAGAAGCCGACGTAGCACGGACCCGCTCCCTGTACTTCCGCGACCGCGCGGGCGAGCCGGGCGGCGAGCGGGTCACGTACTACGCGATCTCGGACCGGTACAGCAGCGCGGAGCACCCAGCCGGAGTGCTGCGCCGGGTCGAGCACTGTGCCCGCGGGGAAACGGGTGCCCGCGGAGAAAACAGCGCTGCCTGGCAACGGGACGAGGCGTTCGGGCGAGACCTGCGCTGGCGGCCCACGTTCCTGCTGTACTCCTGGGAGCGCGGGAACCTGGACAATCGCATGCACGAGATCAGCCCGGACCGGGCGCTGCGGATCACCGACCAGATCCGCCGCGAGGTCACGTCGGGACGCCATTGAGGCGTAAATCGTCGCAAATGCTCCGCGACGCAATCGTGGCCTTCTGATAAATGCGTGACACTCCATCAATATGGCGACCGAAAGTAAGGTTGCGGCGTCATACTGGCACTGGCACCTTCTGGTTAGCCCTGTGGCTGATCCGCCGGGGGTGAATCCCCCCTCTCCGCCACGGCGGAAGCCCGATGCGGCTCGGGCTGCCCGACCGGGCGGAGAGGGGTTCGGTGCCCCCGGGGTCAGTGCTCCCGGGGTTCGGTGCCCCCGGGTTCAGTGGTTCGGTGGTTCAGCGGAGCGGGAACTCCTGGCCGCGCTCGGACTCGGAGCGGGAACCGAAGATACGGCGGTCCGACTCGCCGATCATGACGTCGTTGATGGAAGCCTCGCGGCGGGCCATGTAGCCCTGCTCGTCGAATTCCCACAGCTCGTTTCCGTACGAGCGGTACCAGTGGCCACTGGCGTCGCGGCACTCGTACTGGAAGCGGACCGCGATCCGGTTCTCCTCGTATGCCCACAGGTTCTTGCGCAGGGCGTAGTCGAGCTCGTGCTGCCACTTGCGGGTGAGGAACGCGATGATCTCCGCCCGGCCGGTGATGAACTCATCGCGGTTGCGCCAGGCCGAGTCGGGCGTGTAGGCGGCGGCCACGCGCTCGGGATCGCGGGTGTTCCAGGCATCCTCGGCCGCCTGCACCTTCTGGGCGGCGGTCTGGGCGGTGAACGGCGGCAGCGGCGGTCGGTCAGTCATGAGCCGACCCTATGCCGGGAGCGAGCACGTCGCCGGGAGCGTAGCCGGGCTCGGGACGACCGAGGCACGGCGGCGGGCGCTGCCCGGCGAGGAGGTGGCCGCGATCGTCGCGGCCGAGGCGGCCGAACGGCGGGCAGCCGCCGGCGGGTACCCGGCGGGGAGCGCCGGCCGGGCGCAGCGGCTGCGCCGCGAGGCCGGGGTCATCGCGGCGATCCTGGCGTTACGATGGGGTTATGAGCGAAATACCCGAGCCGCAGGGTCGCTTCGCGGGCGTCCCCTACGACTGGCGGATACCGACCCCGGAGAAGTTCAAGGCACGCTGGTGGAACCCCGGCGACACGCGGGTGCTCACGCCGCGGGCGTTCGGCTGGGGCTACGACCTGAACCTCTACTGGCTCGCCCACCCAGCCGAGTTCTGGCGCCGCCAGCAACGCCAGTAAGGGCCGCCCCGCGGGGGACGACCCTGGCCTGCGGTCGGAGTCAGGCGCTAGCTGAGTCAGGCGCTAGCTGAGTCAGGCACTGGCGGTCGCGGCCTGCATGGCCGCGTACATGCGGAACGTGCCGGGGACGAGCTCGCCGTCCGCGCGGGCCTTGCCGAGCGCGGTGGTCCACCAGGTGAGGTCGTCGAGCAGGATGCCGAGGGCGACCGCCGACAGCGGGCTCTTCGGCTCGCCCGACTCATCGAAGGCGTTCTGCACGTACGGGAGGACGACGGTGTTGCGCAGCGGAACGGCTTCGGCCTCGACGAACACGTGGGCGAGGTGCTCGATGGAGCGCATCGCCCCGCTGACGCCGCCGCTGTAGCCAACCGCCGCGACCGGCTTGTTGCGGAAGCCGAACGACAGCCACACGGTGTCGATCGCGTTCTTCAGCACGCCGGGAACCGAGTGGTTGTACTCCGGGGTGATGACGATGAACGCGTCCGCCTCGCCCACCTTGTTGTTCCACGCCTTGACGAGCGGCTCGGAGTAGGTCGGGTCGTTGATGTCGCCAACCGTCTCCTGGGTCTCGGCGAAGTGCGGCAACGGCCAGTCGCGCAGGTCCGCCACCTCGACCTCGAACGCGTCGCGCCCTTGCGCGGCCTTGACAACCCAGGGGGTGACAGCGTCGGCGGCCCGGCCCGGCCGGGTGCTGCCCACGATGATCAGGAGCTTTGCCATGTCCCTAGGTGTAGCACAAATCGTTTGCCCAGCGCAAACTATTGGCATCATTGAACTGATTGACGCCGCGGGTAGCCTGATGTCATGACCGAAACGCAGGTCCGGCAGGTGCTGCCGCTCATCGAGCAGCTGTCCCGGGCGGGCCGTCGCGCCTACGAGGGGTGCTCGATGGTGCGCGGCCTGCGGCCCCGGCACATCATCGTGCTGAACGTGCTGCACGAGCGGGGCCCGCTCGGCCAGCAGGCGCTGGGCGAGCTGCTGACCCTGGACCCGAGCAACGTCGTCGGCCTGCTGAACGAGCTGGAAGAGCGAGGACTGATCGCCCGCGACCGCGACCCGGCCGACCGGCGGCGGCACATCGTGTCCCTCTCCCCCGCCGGGCGCGAGGAGCTGGCCGCCTCCGGCGAGCTCTTCGCCGAGGTCGAGGACATCGTCCTGGCCGCCCTGACCCCGGCCGAGCGGGCCACCCTGCACGACCTGCTCTCGCGCGCGGTCTGCGGCACCGAGGCCGACGCCAGCCCCTGCCTGGCCGCCGGGCCCTGCACGGCCCCCGGCCCCCGCAGCCCGGCCCCGGCCGCCGACCCCACCTGCTAGCGCCCGCCACCGCCACCCCACCCCGCCAGAACCGTCGCGGACGCTTCTTGCTGTTATCAGATCCAGGAAGTCGCGCCAGGCCCGCTTATCTTGCTGTTATCAGCCTCCTGAGCCGAATTGCCGTTAGTTCGATTCATATATGAACCCAATCGACGGCAATCCGGCCAACGAGACTGCCCAGCGAGCCGATCGCCAGCCGCCGCAAGCACCGGGCCCCCTTGACCCGGGCAGCCTCCTCTTGCTGTTACCAGATCCCGGGTAACCCTCGACGTGGCGCTCGGCCAGCATGGGGGACTCCGAGCAGGCCGGTGCCGATCTTGGCGGCGGTAGCCACCGCCACTGGGCAGAACAGGGCACATCGCATCGTCAGGGCCTTTCTCGCGGCCGGTACGAGCACATCTTCAGACAGCGCCCAGCGGTACGCAACACGCTTATTGCGCCTGGCGCAAAAGTCGTTGACGAGGCGAACTGTTAACCAAGGCAACGACCCGCCCCGGCGGCGGGCCGGCCCCGGGCAAGCGGCCGGATCCGTGTCGGCGTAATTCGCGCCGTTATGGGAAGCTTGGCCCTCGTGCGGCGAAACTTCCTGATCGTAGCGGCGGCGGGCCTGACGGTGGCACTGGGCCTGGCCGGCTGCAAGGCCATTTCCGTGGACGCGGGCTCGGACTCGGGCTCCGGTTCCTCTAGCTCCAGCTCCAGTTCCGGTAGCTCCGGTTCCGGCTCCGGCTCGACCGTGACCGCGTCCGGCCCCAGCGGGGCGACGAGCGGCCAGCTCACGGTGCTGTCGGAACCCAACTCGGGGATCGGGCGGATCTACTCGCTCATCACCGGCGCGAAGCACTCGGTCGACCTGACGATGTACGAGCTGCGCGACACCACGGCCGAGAACGAGCTGGCGGCCGACGCCAAGCGCGGCGTGACCGTGCGGGTCATCCTCGACCAGCACCTGGAGAAGTCGCGCAACCAGGCGACCTACACCTACCTGACCAGCCATGGGGTCCACGTCGTGTGGGCGCCCAAGACGAGGACCTACCACCAGAAGACCCTCACCGTCGACGGCACCACGTCGATCATCATGACGCTGAACATGGTGAGCGAGGACTACGCCGACACCCGCGACTTCGCGGTGATCGACACCAACCACGCGGACATCGCCGCGATCGAGACCACGTTCAACACCGACTTCGGGGGCAAGGGCACGGGCTACACGCCGCCCACCGGGGCCGACCTGGTCTGGTCGCCGACCAACTCCCAGCCGGTCATCCTGGCGATCATCGGCGCGGCGACCAAGACCCTCGCGGTCGAGAATGAGGAGATGGGGTCCACCACGATCACGAACGCGCTGATCGCGGCGGCCAAGCGCGGGGTGAGCGTCACGGTCACGATGACCGCCGAGAGCGACTGGGACTCGGCATTCGGCAAGCTCGTCAAGGCAGGGGCGCACGTCCGGACCTACAAGGACAGCACGAAGGTCCTCTACATTCACGCCAAGGCGGTCGTGGCCGACGCCGGGCGCCCGGACCAGCAGCTGTTCGTCGGCTCGGAGAACTTCTCGACCGCGAGCCTGCGCGTCAACCGGGAGCTGGGGCTGCGCACGACAGTGCCGGCGATCATCGCCGCGATCAGCGGGACGCTCGCCGCCGACTACGGCGGTGCGACCCCGTTCTCGTCTTGACGGGAGCCGCCGCCCGCGCGGGCGGCGGCTCGTCGTCCGGCGGCCCTGCTTCCCCGTTGTCGATGACCCATCCCGGGCGGACCTTGGGGAAGCGCTGCTGGACGGTCGCCATCGGCAGCGGGATCCGGCCCCCGGCCGGGCCCGCCAGCCGCTGCGCGTAGCCGGCCTCGGACGTGAAGATCGTGACCTTCTCGGTCGTCCCGTCACGATAGCGGGCGTAGGCGAAGACCGCCGCCCAGTCGCCATCGGGGGCATCGCCGAGCCCGTCTCGCAGGACGGCCTGGACATCGTTGTCGAGCTGGCCGCCGAACAACCGCGCATATCCGGCGACGATCAGTTCGAAATCCGGCCCGGGCGACGACATGCTCCGAGAGTACACACGGGCGCCCGCCCGCCGCCCGCGTCGCGGGACATGTTGCCAACTTGTTTCGCGACCTGGGCGCGATGGACGGCCGCGCGCAGTGATAAGGCGTGGCTAAGTGGGCTTTCAGGAAACGTCCAGCTCTTCTGTCTACGGTCGTACCTGACAGTAACGACCAGACGTGAGCATGGAGGCCGGAACCGTGCCTGAGAAGGTGACCATCTCCCACCGCGGCGCGCGGTACGAGATCGGGATGGGCAAGCGGTACTACGCCATCTGGGCGATAGACGCGCCCCGCAGTGAGCCGGTTGACCGGTGGCCAGAAACGCCTGAGGGCTGGTCCCAGGCGTGGGCCCGGTTCACCGCGATCGAGACACCCGGGACCGTCGCCGCGGTTCCCCGCAAGCGCCCGCTAGCTGGCCTCCTTGCCGCGGGCGGCCGGGCGGGCGCCCGGGCGGGTGGCAGCGGCGGGCTCACGAGCCGGGCGGCGGGCGCCCGCCCGGTGGCGATCGGGGCGCTGGGGCTGGGCATCGCGCTGTCGATCGCGGGGCTGTTCCCCGATTACTTCACCGGGCAGGCCCTTACCTCGTCCAGCGACCAGCTTGTCCCGCACGTCCTGTACATGGCGGGCTGGGCCGTCGCGCTGGTGCTCATCCTCAGCGGCGGGCCCCGCCTGCGCATCGGCGGGCTGCTCGGCGCAGGGCTGAGCGCGGTGACGCTGGGCCTGTTCGTCTCGGACCTGGCGACCGGCTTGTCCGCTGGTGGCGGCGTCGGGGCGGGCATGATCGTGTCCCTGATCGGCTGGCTCGCCTGCTCCGTGGGTTGCGCGGCCGCGCTGCTGGTGCGGCCCGTCGCCGCCCGGCCGGCCGAGCCGGGCACGCTGAGCATGGCCCCCTCGGCCGCCGACGGGGCCCCGGACGCGGTTCCGGCCGTCCCGGAGGCGGCTCCCGCGGCGCCCGGGGCGGGCACCGTGGCCGCGCCGGGCCCGAACGCAGGGCTGGATTCCAGTGCGGCGCCTGGCCTGGCGGCCCGGCTGGGGCCACCATCGGGAATCGAGGACCCGCGGGCAATGCCGGCCCAATCCGGGATGGGCATTCCGCCCCTCGGCGCCAGCGCGGGCGACCTTTCCGGAAACACGGCCCCGGCTGCGACCGGGCCGGTGCCGCTGGGATACGGGGTGGCGGGCGGTAACGCCACGGTGGCAATGCAGGGCGCCCCGGCCACTTACGCGACCACGTCAGCCGCCAGCCGGCGCGCGTTCGCGCGGCCGCGTAAGGCCGATGCCGGGCCTATTACCCTGCTGGCGCTATGCGCGATAGGGGCGGCGCTGACGTTCCTGCCTTCCTGGGACAGCTACACGCTGACCCAGGCGTCCACTGGCAACTCCCAGACCCAGACGATGGGCAACGCGTTCCAGAACCCGGGCTGGGTTACCTTCGGCGACGTGATCACCGTGGTCGCCCTGGTGGTAGTTGCCGTTCTCGCCGCGCTTTGGCGGCCCGCCCGGCATGGCTCGGCCCTCTTGGCCGGCGCAATCATCCCCGTCGTCGCCCAGGCGATCTCCGCGCTGCTGCAGGTGTCGCAGCCCGCGTCGCCGGAGTTCTTCGGCATTACCCCGGCTCAGGCCCAAGGCGCCGGGCTTACCGTAAATTCTGGGCTCACCTCAATTTTCTGGGTCTACGTCGTCTTCCTGGTCGCCCTGGTCATATCGGCGGCGTGGCTGGCGACGACGCCTTCCGCCCCGGCGGGCGGCTTTGGGATCCCGGGCACGGCCGAGTCGGCCAATCCCGAGTCGGCCAATCCCGTCCCCGGGTATCTCGGCCACGACGACCCCGCCGCCGCTAGTGCGACGGCGCCGCCGCCGGCCGCGGAAAGCGGTGACGTTACCAGGCTTACCGGCGTTACCGGCCCGGAGGCCGATACCGCGGGCGGGGCGGGTATCACGCCGGAAGTGGTTACCAGGGACGTAACGGGGCCGGAAGCGGGCGCGGCGCGCGAGTCCGTTAGTGAGCCGCAAGTGGCGGAGCGCGAGCATTCGCTAACCGATGACGCGCCGCCGAGTACGGGCCACGGCGCGGCTAGCTTCCCCGGCAGTGAGGGCAGCAGCGCCGGCAGCGGAGTCAGCGCCGGGTAGTCCGGCCGACAACGAAAACGCCCCCTGGCAGCTACTGCCTGGGGGCGTTTTCCGTCTCAATACCGGGCGAACCGCGGTACTTAGCAGGGAAAGCGGGCTGCCCTACTTGCCCGTCGCGGCCTGGTACTTCGCGACCAGGTCGGCCGGCACGCGGCCGCGGTCCTTGATGTCGTAGCCGTTCTCCCGAGCCCAGTTGCGGATCTCGGTGGTGTTCAGCGTGCTCGCGCCCTTGGCACGGCCCGCGGCGCGACCGCCGCGACGCGGCGCGGCGCCGCCGATCTTCCGGGCGTGGGACACGTACTTGCCGAGAGCCGAGCGCAGCTCCTCGGAGTGCTTGGAGCTGAGGTCGATCTCGTATTCGGCACCGTCGAGCGCAAAGCGCACCGTGCCCTCGGCCTCGCCGCCATCGATGTCGTCAATGAAGAGCGTCTGGATCTTCTGAGCCACCGTAAACCGCCTTTCCCTGATTCGAAAGCCATCTTAGATGATGACACTGAGCTTACCGGCTAGCGACTCCCCGTCGTCACGCGCCCAGCCTCGCATCGATGGCAATTGCCAGCTCCCGTCCAGCCCGCCGATACTTTGTATCGTACTTACCTGAGTGTAATCCTAAGGGACACGCCGCCTAGGTGGTGTGACAAACCTGACATATTGTCGTCCCCTTGACGTAGCCGATCCCTAGCGAGAGAGCCAGGGCAAGGGCGGGCGGAGAGAACCAGATTGGTACAGACCATCAGCCTACAGGCCAGGATTCCTGCCGGTAGGCACTGTCCCAGAACATCAGCTCGTAACGGCTAGTGCGGCGGTAGTGGCGGGCGACCAGAGATCGCTCCGGCTTAGAAAGGAAATCCCCTACCTTATCGGCCTCGGCGATCACATCCCGCACCACGCCCGCGAAGTCCTCGCTGCTATAGCTATCGATCCAGCGCTGGTACCGAGGGTCAGGAGAGCCGCGCCGGACGAGTTCCCGGCCGACTTCCCAATAGATCCAGTAGCACGGAAGGACGACGCCCACGCCCTCGGCGTAACTACCGCCCCAGGCGGTCGCGAGCAGGTAGCTCGTGTAAGCGAGGTTGACGGGACTCGGCTCGGCCCCCTCCGCCTGGGCCGGCGATATCCCGAGCTCGGGCAGGAGAGCCGAGTGGAGTTCGAGTTCCGCCGCAACGGCGTCGGCCGCGTGGCGGGCGAACATCTGCATTGCGGCTGATTCCGGGGCGCGGGTGCCGACCACCGCCAGTGCTCGCGCGTAGTCACGCAGGTAGAGCCCGTCCTGGACGAGGAAATGAGCGAAGGCGGCCGGCGGCAGCGTCCCGTCGGTGAGCCCGGTGATGAAGGGGTGCGCCAGGATCGCCGCAAAGATATCGGCGTTGCTGGCCCACAGTTCGTCGGTAAAGGTCATGTGCTGCTATTTAGCACGCGCGCCCGCCCCGGCCGCCCGAGGGCCCGCGCAAGGCACGGCCCTTGCGGTCGCGGGCCGCAAGAGGCCAATCAGCCAGCGCCGCGGGCGCCTGGCCGATGCCCTCCGCGCTGGCTAGCCGCACTTTGACTACCATCAATACTACCAGTCGACCACCCACGAGAGGCCTAGCTGTTTTACTAAATGGTCGCCTGGGCAGCCACTCTCACGAACATCCAGGCCCAAGGACCACGGTCGACTACTTGCGTGCGGGCCGAGGCGGGCCGGGCGGTGGGAAGCGGGAGCATGGCGGGCGGCGTGACGGAGCGGAGGACAGGACTGAGTGGCTGGACGGCTGGGGTTAGCGAGGCCGGAACCCGGGGCGGAGCCGGGGCGGGCGGAGCCGGGGCCGGATAGCGGGACCGGTGGCCGGGAGGCCGGAGCCGGGAGACTGGTGGCCGGGCGGGGGAACGGGACCGGTGGCGGGGAGACCGGTGGCGGGGAGACCGGTGGCCGGGAGACCGGTGGCCGGGAGACCGGTGGCCGGGAGACCGGTGGCCGGGAGACCGGTGGCCGGGAGACCGGTGGCCGGGAGACCGGTGGCCGGGAGACCGGTGGCC
>DATBEM010000262.1:0-14401 GCA_036276115.1 Trebonia sp. | reverse complement strand
CCGTGGGTCGCCATCGACGCAATGCGCGCGGACGGACCGGTCCTATGGTCTCCTGACCTGGGCGGTTACTGGATTATCGCCGGCGCGGAGGAAGTCCGCGAGGCCTACCAGAACGGCGAGGCATTCTCCAGCTACCCCGTCGGGATCCCTCCGATGGTGGGCATGTGGCCGCGCAAGCTCATCCCCGAGGAACTCGACGGCGAGGAGCACGCCCGCTACCGTCGCCTGCTGGCCCCGTTCTTCGCCCCCAAGGCCATCCGGGCGATCGCCGACTCGGTCCGCGAGCGCGCGGCCGGCCTCCTGCGCCGCCTGGCGGACGCCGAGGGGTTCGAGGTGGTCGGGCAGCTCGCCCGGCCGCTGCCGTCGTGGGTGTTCCTCGGCCTGTTCGGCGCCCCGGTGGAGCAGGCCGACCTGTTCACCGCCTGGGCGCACGACCTGCTGCACTCCCCCGACCTCGCCGCCCGGGGCGCGGCGGGCCAGGCGATCGTCGGCTACCTCATCGGGGCCATCGCCGAGCACCGGGCCAACCCGGGCGACGACATGATCAGCGGCCTCACCCAGGCGAGCATCGAGGGGCGCCCGCTGACCGACGAGGAACTGCTGGACATGTGCTTCCTCATCTTCGTGGCCGGGCTGGACACCGTCACCAGCCAGATCGGGACGATCCTGCTCCACCTGGCGACCCACCCCGATGACCAGCAGGCGATCCGCCACGACCCGGCGGTCGTGGACCGTGCGCTGGAGGAGCTGCTGCGGCTGTACCCGATCATCTCCCCCGCCCGCACCCTGACCCGTGACTACACGCTGGCCGGAGTGCGGCTCAAGGCGGGCGACACGGTCCTGCTGGGCAGCAGCGGGGCGACCCGGGACCCGCAGGCGTTCGCGGACCCGACCCGGGCCGACTTCGGCCGCGAGGCCACCTGGACGACCGCGTTCGGGCTCGGCGTGCACCGGTGCCTCGGCAGCCACCTGGCCCGCCAGGAGCTGCGGGTGGTCCTGGAGCTGATGGCCACCACCTTGCCGCCCTACGAGCTCGCGCCCGGCGCGGCCTGGCACTGGCACACCGGCGGCAACCTGTGGGGCCTGGACCGCCTCGACCTGCGGTTCATTCGCTCGTAAAATCGATTTACCCCTTTTCACGGGTCGCGCCTCGCGTCGTAACGCACGGCGCGGCCCGTGCCGGGTGCCAGGCCCCGTTCGCGGTGGCCGGCCGGCCCGCCCGCCCGCGGCCCCGCCGGGAGCCGCACGCCACCGCGCCGCCGGGTGGCCGCGGCCGGGTCTGTACGGTTTAATGCACCTGGGGTCCTGGGCGGCCCGGGGGATCGACGGAAGACGGGCGGACACGATGAGCTATCCCGGGGCATCTGGTTCTGGCACCGCTGACGCGGCGGGCTGGGCGTTCAACCCGCCGCCGGGCTGGCCGGTGCCGCCATCGGGCTGGCAGCCTCCCGACGGCTGGCAGCCCGACCCGTCCTGGCCGCCCGCGCCCGACGGATGGGACTTCTGGGTGCCCGCGCGCGACGCCGGCGCGCCCGCGACCCGCCTGGACCCGCCGCCCGGGGGGACCCCGCTGATGGGGACGCCCTACCATGGCGCGCCCTACCAGGATGCCGCCTACCAGGCGACGGCGCTGGCGGGCGCAGGGGCCGGCGGGGGCGCGAACGGGGCCGCGAACGGGGCGACCGAGGTGCGGCTGACGGTCGGGGAGCTGGCGTTCACCGTCCGCCCGGGCCAGGAGGCGCGCATCGGCCGGGCGCCCGACAACGACATCGTCGTCAACGACCCGACGGTCTCGCGGCAGCACGCGGTCGTCCGCCCGGCCGCCGCGGGCTGGGAGTACGCCCAGGCCGGCTCGGCCCCGACGTTCTCCGCGGGCCAGACGGTCTCCCAGGTGACGGTCGACCGGCCGATGGACCTCGCGCTCGGCTCGCCCGACGGCCCGGTCCTGCACCTGGAGCCGGTCGCCACGGCGGCCGCCGGGCACCAGGGCGGGTCCCCGGCCCCGGACCCGAACTGGCGGCTCAGCGGAGCCGCCGCCGGCGCCCCCGGTAGTGGCCCGGTCGGCTACCCGCCGCCCCAGCAGCAGCGGGGCGGCCAGCAGCCGGGCTTCCCGCCCCAGCCGGGCTGGAACGGGCCCGGCCAGCCCGCCCCGGGCAACGACGACATGGCCAGCATGCTGCGGATCTTGTTCCCGATCCAGAGCTGGCGGCACAACTCGGGCTGGCGGCAGGGACTGCGGCTGGGCGTGATCATCTACGCGCTGCTCCCGCTGATCTTCCTCACCGTGCTGAGCTCCTCCAGCAGCCTGTCCACCCCGGGCTGGGCCTACAGCCTGTACGTGGCCCCGCTGTGGCTGGGCGGCTTCTGGCTGCTGATCCGCCCGCCGGACGCCGTTAACGGCCAGCACGTCGCCCGGCAGGAGATCATCATCGCCGTCGCGATCGCGGCGTGGACGCTGGTCTGGATCAACGTCGTCACGATCAACATCAACGACGCGCTGCCGACCAGCCACGGCATCGGGCTGCTGTCCGCGATCGTGATCGGTATCAACGAGGAGGTCACGAAGGCCCTGCCGGTCTTCCTGGCCGGCATCATCATGCTCCGCTACCGCCACGTGAAGCTGGACGTCCGCTGGTGGATGCTGCTGGGCACCGTCGCCGGGCTGACGTTCGGCGTGGCCGAGCAGGCGTTCTACACCTCCAGCGACATCGTCGCGATCAACGTCGCCCGCTCGCCGAGCGAAGCCGTCACCGCGATCCTGGCGTTCGCCGAGCGGGTGTTCGTCGACGGGTTCCAGCACGCGGTGTGGGCCGGGATCTCGGGCTTCTTCATGGGCCTGGCGGTCAACTACCACCGCCGCCGGTGGCAGCTCGTCGGCATCGGCATCGGGACCCCGGCCCTGCTGCACGCGCTGAACGACTGGCTCGCCGGGTCTTCCCCCTGGTTCGTCATCATCATCCAGGCGGCGTCGCTGCTGCTGTTCCTCGGCTACACGATGACCGCGTCGGCGATCGAGCAGAAGGTCCGCGAGACCCCGCTGTTCCGAGGCGAGTCGATCATCATGGAGGCCTTCCGGCTGCCCGGCCAGGGCCCGGGCCAAGGCCCAAGCCGCTAGCGCGGCGCCCCCTCGGCGCCCCCATGGTGCCCCGTAGCGCCCCCATGGCCTACGGGCGGCTGGCGAGGGCCTGGCGGTGCCAGCGGCTGAAGACCTCCACGAGCTGGCGGCTGAAGGCCGGGATGTCGTCGGGCTTCCGGCTGGTAACGAGCAGGTCATCGACCACCACCTCCTGGTCGACCCGGGTGGCGCCCGCGTTGCGCAGGTCGGTGGCGATCGACGGCCAGGACGTCAGGGTCCGGCCGCGCAGCACGTCCGCCTCGGCCAGCAGCCAGGGACCGTGGCAGATGGCCCCGACCGGCTTGCCCTGGTCGAAGAAGGCGCGGGTGAACCGCACCGCGTCGGCGCTCATCCGCAGCGTGTCGGGGTTAGCGACCCCGCCGGGCAAGACGAGGGCCTCGTAGTCATCGGCGCCGACGCCCGAGACGAGCCGGTCCACCCGGAACGTGCCCGACTTGTCATGATGGCGCGCCATCTGGATCGCGTCGGGCTTGACCGAGACGAGCTCCGGTTCGGCGCCCGCGTCCTTCAGCGCCTGCCACGGCCCGGTCAGCTCGGACTCCTCGACCATGTCGGTCGCCAGGAACGCGATCTTCATGCCCTTTAGCTCGTCAGACATCGGGTCCTCCCGGTGGGTCTGCGTTGGTTGACCGTACTGGGCTACCCGGCCCCACCCGCGCTATTCACCCGGCTGACCGGCCACGGCCGCGCGGCCTGGCCCGCGTTATTCGGGCGAGCCGCCCTGGGAGCGGCGGTTCTGCTTGGTCTGCGAGCGGCGGCGCTTGTCCTGCAGGCGCCGCTCGCGCGCCCCCCGGCTCGGCTTGGTGGATACCCGGGGCGCCCGAGGGGCGGCGACCGCGTCGCGCAGCAGGGCCGCGAGCCGCATCCGGGCATCGAGCCGGTTCATCAGCTGGCTGCGCTCGCCCGAGGAGGCGACGGTGAGCACCCCGCCCGACAGCCGCCCGCCCAGGCTGGCCAGCGCGCGGGCCCGCGCCCAGGGCGGCAGCGCGGCCGAGCCGGCCACGTCGAAGGTTAGCTCGACCCGGCTGTCGGTCGTGTTCACCGACTGCCCGCCCGGCCCCGAGGACCGCGAGAACCGCTCGCTGAGCTCCGCGGCCGGGATCACCAGCCACGGATTCACCCGCAAGTCGTCGTTCACCCGGTCTTCGGCCACACATTCTAGTATGGCCGGCCAGTCAATCAGTTTCCGCCCCGCCCGGCACCAGTCATGTCAGCCCTGACGACCATCGTCGACTTGCTGCGATGATGTGCATCCGATGCGGTCTGGCGCACACTGGCGGCACTGATGGAGACTGCCGAGGACAAGAGCGACTACTTCGACTGGGCCGAGGCCCAAGGCGAAGCGAAGGGCGAGATCAAGGGCAACGCTCGCGCGCTCGTGCAGGTCCTCACGGCACCGGGGATCGAGCTGGCCGAGGGGCAACTCGGCCAGGTTGCCTCCTGCCAGGACCTGGCCCAGCTGGACGCCTGGCTGGACCGGGCGCTCGGCGCCACCTCGGCCGACGAGGTCTTCAAGGACTAGTCCCGGCCCCCCGGCGGGCTGTCACGCAATCGTGATGCGACTGGCGTGAGCTGAGGTCAACGGCCGGGCTGGGCCGCGTCGTCATCCGGGTATGCAGCGCCATCTGAGAACGTGCCAGCTGAGAACGTGCCATCGAGGTACGTCCCAACGGGGCCAGCGGCGAGCGCGCGCGCTCGCGGCCGGCACGATCATCGGCTTCATCATCACGGGCGTCGCGCTGGCCGGGTGCACCGGTAGCGAGGCGAGCGGCAGCAGCGCCGCCAGCAGCAGCGCCGCCGCACAGGGGGCGGCCATGCCAGCGGCGGTGCCGGCGGGCGGGAGCGCCGTTTACGGCGACGCCAACGGCGACGGCTCCTCCGGGGGCGGCGGTTCGTCTAGCGGCGGTTCGTCTAGCGGCGGTTCCGCTAGCGGCGGTTCCGCTAGCGGCAGCGCCGCCGCCGGCGGGAGCGGGCAGTCCGCGACCGCGGCCCGGCTGGCGCCGGCCGGGCAGCAGATCATCTACACGGCCCAGCTCACCGTGCGGGCGGCGAACGTGCAGGACGCGGTCACGCAGGCGGCCAATGTCGCGACCGCGGCGGGCGGTTACGTGTCCACCGAGCACGCCACCAGCGACCCCGACCACCCGGCGAGCGCCACCGCCACGGTGACCCTCAAGATCCCGGTCGCGGCCTACCAGGATGCCCTGGCCAGCTTGTCCGGCCCGAGCGTGGGCACCCGGCTGTCGCTGACCCAGCAGGCGCAGGACGTGACCCAGCAGGTCGCCGACGTCGCCAGCCAGGTCACCTCGGACGAGGCGGCGATCGCGCAGCTACGGGCGCTGCTCAGGCACGCCGGGTCGGTCGGCGAGCTGCTGCAGGTGCAGAACCAGATCAACTCCGATGAGTCCAGCCTGGAGGCGATGCAGGCGCAGCAGCGGGCGCTGGACCACGAGACGACCTACGCCACCGTCACCGTCACGATCGTCGGGCCGAAGGCCGCCGCGGGCAAGCCCAAGGCGAAGAAGGCGGTGCCGCCGGGCCTGGCCAGCGGGGCGAACGGGGGCTGGCACGCGTTCACGCTGACGATCGACTGGATCCTGGCGATCCTGGGCGCGGTCGCGCCGTTCGCGGCGGCGGTCGCGGCCCTGGCGGCGGCCGCCTGGTACCTGCGACGCCGGCTGCGCCGGACCCCCGCCTGACGGGCAGCCCGGCGCGGGCCAGGGACGGGGAGCGGGGCCGGGCCTACCCGGGGGCAGGCCCGGCCCCGGGAAGCCAGCCGGGCTTCCCGGGCAGGCGTCAGGCCAGGTCGGCGACGAGGGCGGCGGGCGACTTGCGGCGGCCGGTGAAGAACGGGATCTCCACCCGGGTGTGGCGGCGGGCGTCCGCCTCGCGCAGGTGGCGCATGAGGTCGACGATGCGGTGCAGCTCGTCGGCCTCGAACGCCAGCATCCACTCGAAGTCGTTGAGCGAGAAGCAGCTGACGGTGTTGGCCCGGACGTCGGGGTACTCGCGGGCCATCATGCCGTGCTCGGCCAGCATCCGGCGGCGCTCGGCCGGGTCCATCAGGTACCAGTCATACGAGCGGACGAACGGGTAGACCGAGACGTAGTCTTTGGGCTCCTCCTGCGCCAGGAACGCCGGGATGTGGCCCTTGTTGAACTCGGCCGGCCGGTGCAGCGCCATCGCGCTGAACACCGGCTCGCTGGCCCGCCCGAGCCGGGTGCGGCGGAACCGGGCGTAGGTCTCCTGCAGCTCGTCGGAGGTCGGGGCGACGGTCCACAGCATGTAGTCGGCGTCGGCCCGCATGCCCTGCACGTCGTAGCAGCCCCGGGTGACGATGCCCTTGCCCGCCGCCTGGTCGATGAACCCGGCCAGCTCCTCGCCGGCCGCGTCGCGCCCGGCATCCAGCGAGCCCCGGTCCGACACGCGGAACACCGACCACATGGTGTAGCGGATCAGCTCGTTCAGCTCCCGCGCCCGCAGCCGCTGCTTGTCGTCCTCGTGGTGCCCGCCGCTCGCGTGCTCGTCGCCCTCAGCCATGGTTCCCATCGTATAGAAGCCTTCAGCGGGCCGGGCCGGCCACGTGGGCCAGCACCTGATCGGCGGCCATGCGGGCGGCGGCGATGCAGGCGGGGATGCCGACGCCGTCGTAGGCCGCGCCGGCGACCGCGAGGCCGGGCTGGGCGGCGACGGCGGCGCGGACGCGGGCCACCCGGTCCAGGTGGCCGACGTTGTACTGCGGCAGCCCGCCGCCCCAGCGGGTCACCCGCGCCTGCGCGGGCGGGCCGGTGACGCCCGCCGCCTGGGCGAGCTCGGCGGCGGCGAGGGACTCGAGGTCCTTGTCATCGCGCTGCAGCAGCGCGACCTCCCCGGTGCGGCCGACCGAGCAGCGGACGACGTGCATCGCCTCCCCGGCCCGGGCGGCGGCCCGGGCGAGGTGCGGCCACTTGACGGTGGAGAACGTCGCCGCCTTGACGGCCTTGCCGTCCACCGCCGGGACGAGGTAGCCGCTGCGGGCAGTGGCCGGGAAGCTGGCGGCCGGGTAGGCGAGGGTGATGATCGCCATGCTCGCGTAGGGGATCTCGCCGAGGGCAGCGGCGGCGGCGGGGGCGGCCGCCGCCAGCAGCCGGGCGGCCGGGGCAGCCGGGCAGGCGAGGATGACCGCGTCCGCCTCCAGGTACTCGGGGTCGGCGGCCGAGCCGACGGTCAGCCGCCAGCCCGCCTGCGTCCGGGCGAGCGCGCGGACCATCGCCCCGGTCCGCACCCGCGCGCCCGACGCCCGCGCGAGCGCCGGCGGCAGCGATCCCAGCCCGGCCGTGAGCGTCACGAAGACCGGGGCGGGCTGGCCGCCGGCGCCGCCCGGGGAGCTCGCCCCGGCCGGCGGCTTGTCCTGCGCCGGGCTTGCGGCAGTGCCCGTCCCGCTGGCGGGGGTGCCGCCAGGAGCGGCGGGGCTCGCCGCCCCCCGGGGCGGCAGCAGGGACGCGGCCGCCTGCGTCAGCACCGGGTGCGCGCGGGCGGCGGCGGCCAGCGGGGCCAGGGTCGCCTCGAACGACAGGTCCTCGCTGCGGCCCGCGTAGACCCCGCCCAGCAGCGGGTCAACGAGCCGGTCGACCACCTCGGCCCCGAGCGACCCGCCGACGTACCGGCGCACCGACATGTCGCCGTCGCGGGCGACGTGCTGCTCGCGGCGGGCGCGGTCGATCCCGTCGCCGGACACGACCCCGGTCGCCGCGAGCTCGTCAACGTCGGCGGGCACGCCCATGAACTGGCGGCGCGGCAGCGGCCGCATGGCGCCGCGGGACCAGATCGCCGACGACGTGGTGCCGGCGGGCACCAGCTCGCCGCCGCGGCCCAGTGCTGTGATCAGGTCGATGCCCTCGGGCCGGCGGGCGAGCAGCGCCTCCGCCCCCTCGTCCATCGAGATGCCGGCCACCGGCGACGCCGACAGCTTCCCGCCGAGCCGCGGGGCCCCCTCCAGGACGGTGACCTCGACGGGCCGCCCCGCCACCGTCGCGTCCTTGAGGAACCAGGCGGCCGCCAGGCCCGCGATCCCGCCCCCGACGATCACCACCCGCGGGCCGCTACTACGAGTCGTCGTCACGGTTCCCAGCCTGCCACACCGGCCGGGGGAAGCGACGGACGGATCACCGGCCGGGGGCACCGGGAACCGCGCCACCGGCGGCGATGCGAGCGGCCGGGCCCGTGAAAGGTCACGGAAGGAGAATGGGGAGGACGGCGGCCAGGGAGGGGACCGGGGTGAAGAGCGGGTCCGGGGGGCGGGTGGCGATGCCGGGGCGGACGACCTGGATCGCGCGGACGCCGACGGCGCGGGCGCCCGCGCAGTAGCCGGGCTGGTCGTCGAGGAACACCGCGTCGGCGGGCTCGGCGCCGAGGGCGTCGAGGGCGACGTGGTAGATCTCCGGCTCGGGCTTGGGCGTGCCGACCTCGCAGGACAGCACCGTGGCGTCGACGAGGCCGAGCAGGCCCTTGGCGGCGAGCATGGGGCGCGTGCCCTCGGCGCAGTTGCTGACGAGGGCGAGGCGGATCCCGGCCGCGCGCAGCCGGGCCAGGGTCGGGGCGGTGTCGTCGCAGACCTCGGTGCGCTGCGCCAGCAGCTCGGCGTCGCGGGCGACGAGCCGCTCGACGAGGGCGGGCTGCGGGTCACGGCCGCAGGCGGTCAGCGTGCGGGTGAACGCCTCGGCGACGGTCACCCGGCCGGCGTCCCGGTCGTAGGCGATCGCCGCCCACTGCTCGTTCCACTGGGCGGCGGGCACCTGGGCCAGGGCAGCCAGGATCGCCGAGCGGTCGGGGAAGTGGGAGGCGAGGATCGTGTCGTAGACGTCGATCAGGCAGGCCCGGACGACGGGCGGAGCGGCCGGGTCAGCCGGCATCGCTGCGGTCCGCGTCGCCGGCGACGACGAGCTTGGCCCGCAGGCGCTCGAGGTCCGCGCCGGTGAAGCCGTGGTCCGCCAGCCAGCGGCGGGCGCCGCCGTAGTGGGCCTGGACTTGCTCCAGGACCGCCTTCATGGTCTCGGGCCGGGGCCGGTGCCGGTCAACCGGCGAGTCCCGCAGGTCGGCCGCGTAGGTCGGCGAGCGCTTGAGCCGCTCCAAGATGGCCTCGGTGCGCTGGTCGGTCGCGGCGTAGTCAGCGATCACGGCCTCGGCCGGGACGCCAACGGCGGTCAGCGTCAGGGCGATCACCACGCCGGTGCGGTCCTTGCCCGCCGCGCAGTGCACGAGGGCAGCCCCGGGGGCGCCGGCGATGGCGCGCAGCGCCCCGGTGACCGATTCGGGCCGGTCCTCCAGGTAGCCGAGGTAGTGACCGCACATCGCGTCGTCGGGGTAGCGGGAGCGGTCCCGCTCGCGGCGCAGCAGCAGCGCCTCGGCCGCCACGTCGGTCCGCTTGCCCACCTCGGGCAGGACCGACAGGTGGACGTGGTTGACGCCGGGCACTTGCCGGCCGAGCGGGGACGACCCCTCAGACTCCAGCTCACCGGTGCTGCGCAGGTCGATGACGGTGGTCAGGCCCAGTCCGTCCACCAGCTTGGTGATGTCGGCCGGGGTCAGGTCCTGGAGGTTGTCCGAGCGCAGCAGCGTCCGGGGGGCGATGCGCAGCCCGTCGCCGGCGGGCAGCCCGCCGAGGTCGCGCGCGTTGACTGCACCATCGAGCTCGATCCACGCCATGGCGCCCATTGTCGCAGCCGCCGGGGCCCGTCCCCCGGGCGGCCCGGCGGCAGCGGCGGGGGCTAGCGCATCCGGAACTGGCGGGCGGGGCCGATGATCCGCATGAGCCGCCGCACCTGCGGCGGGACGCCCGCCAGGACCAGGGCGGCGCCCTGCTGCTCGGCCCGGGCGCGCAGCTCGCGCTATTAGGCACGATGCCGCTTTACAGGCACTATGCCCTTTTACGGAACTAATGCCCTTTTTGCGGGGAATTACTTAGCTAATTCTCTCGCCATCGTACGCATTTGCGGCCGCAACCGGGTTCAACCAGGGGAAATTCACGCCGGCCGACCCGGACGAAACGGTCGCAACACTGCCACCGTTGACCCTACGCTTGCCCGTGGCTCACACGCATTCCAGGCGTGCGGGCGAGTTCAGCGCGGTAGCCGACTGAGATGAGGGCTTGATTTGGAGGGGCGGGCGTGGACCAGGCCGGCAGTGCGCGCGTGTGGGCGGCGATTGGTGCCAGTGCCCATCGCGACGGCTCGCCAGTGTCGCTGAGGCACGCGATCATCGCCAGCGCGGAGCTGCTCGCCGCCGCCGGGGCCGGGCTGTCGGTCGCCCACGGCGGCGAGCCGCGGGAGCCGCTGCTGGCCAGCGGGCCGGTCGCCGAGGATCTGGCGGAGCTGCAGTTCACCCTGGGCGAGGGACCGAGCGTGGACGCCACCACGCGGCGCAGCCCGGTGCTCGTGCCCGACCTGGCTGGCGCGAGCGCCCACAGCCGGTGGCCGCTGTTCGCCCCGGCGGCCACGGACGCGGGCGTCCGGGCCATGTTCGCCTTCCCCGTCACGGCCGGGGCGGCCCTGGTCGGCGTCCTGGACGTGTACCGGGCCGAGCCGGGATCGCTGGGGCCGCAGGAGCTGGCAGACGCGCTCGTGCTCGCGGACGCGGTCCTCGTCCTGGCCCTCGACGAGCGGGGCGGCATCGCCTCTGACCTGGACAACCTGCTGGACATCGCGGTGTCCAGCCGACGGGCCCCGGTCCACCAGGCGACCGGGATGGTGGCGGCGCAGCTGGGCGTGCCGATGACGGACGCGCTCGCCGCGCTCCGGGCCTACGCCTACACCGAGGGCAGGCGGCTCAGCGACGTGGCGGCGGACGTGCTCGCCCGGAAGGTGCGGCTGTCCCCCAGTTCCCCCAGCGGCCCGTGCACGACGGAAAGAGACGACTCGGGTAGTCCGGGCAACCAAGAGGAGTGAGGACCATGGCGACCACCGACAGGCGGGTGCGTGAGGCATTCATCGAGCTGACCGACACCCTGGTCAGGGACTTCGACATCATCGACTTCCTTGAGCGGCTGGCCACCCGCTGCACCGAGTTGCTCGACGTCACCGCCTGCGGGGTCCTGCTCGCCGACCATCACGGCGCGCTGACGCTGGTCGCCGCCTCGACCGAGGCCGCCCGGAGGCTGGAGCTGGCCCAGGTGCAGAATGCCGAGGGCCCGTGCATGGACGCCTTCCACAGCGGGATCCCGGTCCAGAGCGGCAACCTGGAGCAGGCAGGGCCGCGATGGCCGGCGTTCACGGCGGCCGCCCGGGCGGCCGGGTTCACCGCCGTGCAGGCACTCCCGATGCGGCTGCGGGAGGAGGGGCTCGGTGCCCTGAACCTGCTCAACGCCGCCCCGGGGCCGCTGGACAGCGACACCGTCGCCCTCGGGCAGGCGCTGGCCGACGCCGCCACCATCGGCATCGTCCACCAGCGGACCGTCGCCCGCCAGGAGATGATCTCCGAGCAGATGCAGGCGGCCCTCACCAGCCGGATCGTGATCGAGCAGGCGAAGGGGTTCCTCGCCGAGCGGCTCGGGCTGGGCGTGGACGACGCGTTCACGGCGCTGCGCCAGTACGCCCGCGACCACAACCGCCGCCTGACCGAGGTGGCGGCCGAGGTCGTGGCGGGCGGCCTGAACATCGGCCCGATCGGCGACGCCGGCCCCGGGCCCGCCAGACGGGAGGAGCCCTGGTGACGTGCGCGCGAGCGCCGGGACCGCCTCGGCGCTCGCGCTGGCGCGAGCGCCCCGGGTGCCCGGGCTAGGCGAGGCGCCAGCGGCGGCGCGGCGCGGCGCGGTCCCCTGGATGCGGATGCGGATGCGGACCAGCAGTCAGGCGGTCGCGGTCTGCTCGTGCACGAAGTCGGTCAGCCGGGCCAGGACGGCGGGGTCGGTCTCGGGCAGGACGCCGTGGCCGAGGTTGAAGACGTGCCCGGACTCCAGGGCGCGGGCCCGGTTCAGCACCTCGCGGGCCCGGGACTCCACCACCGGCCACGGGGCGAGCAGGACCGCGGGGTCCAGGTTGCCCTGCAGGGCCTTGCCCGCCGGGACCCGTCGCGCCGCCTCGTCCAGCGGCACCCGCCAGTCCACCCCGACCACGTCCGGGCCGGCCTCGCCCAGCAGCGGCAGGAGCTCGCCGGTGCCCACCCCGAAGTGGATCCGCGGCACCCCCTGGCCGGCCAGGGCGGCGAAGATCCGGCTGGTATGGGGCAAGACGGCGTGCCGGTAGTCCTGCGGGCTGACCACCCCGGCCCATGAGTCGAAGACCTGGATGGCGGCCACGCCCGCGGCGACCTGCACCTGCAGGAAGGCGATGGCGATGTCGGCCAGGCGCCCCAGCAGCGCGTGCCACAGCTGGGGGCTGCCGTACATGAGGGCCTTGGTGCGGTCGTGGTTCTTCGACGGGCCGCCCTCGATGAGGTAGGACGCGAGCGTGAACGGGCCGCCGGCGAAGCCGATCAGCGGCTTGCCGCCCAGCTCGGCGGCCAGCAGCCCGATCGCCTCGGTGATGTAGGGCACGTCGTCCGGCGCCAGCGGGCGGAGCTGGTCCAGGTCGGCCAGGTCGCGGACGGGCCGGCCCACGACCGGCCCGACGCCCGGCTTGATGTCGACGTCCACGCCGATCGCGCGCAGCGGGACCACGATGTCGCTGTACAACACCGCGGCATCGACGTCGTAGCGGCGCAGCGGCTGCAGGGTGATCTCGGTGACCAGCTCCGGCCGGGTGCAGGACTCGAGCATCGGGATGCCCTCGCGCGCCTTGTGGTACTCCGGCAGCGAACGGCCTGCCATTCGCATGAACCACACGGGCGTGTGCGGCACCGGTTCGCCCCGGCAGGCCCGGAGGAAGGCAGAATCAGGCAGAGGCTGGGTCACCTTGGGATTCTACCGGCGCGGGCCAGGCCCCGCCGCTACCCTCGGGAAGACGCGCTTCCCCCCCGGCGCCCGCGGGCCGCGCCCATGGCATTCGCGCCGCGCCCCGGCGCCATTGCCGCCGGCGGGCGACCCCGGCCGGCGACGGGGCGCCACGGGCCACGGCGCCACCAGACACAGCGGCCACGGAACACGGCGGCCACGGAACACGGCGCCATTAACGGCATACCGGACAATTAGTCCCTTTAAGGGTTCTGGAGTGACGTGCAATCTCAGCGGAACCACGCGACACGCCGCCCGAGATCCACCCTTTGCGGGGGCATGCGTGCCAGGATCTACAGCAATCAATCGTGAGCCTCCCAGGGAGCGAAGATGAGCCAGCCACTCGGCATGTGCCCCGGATGCGGCGGTGATGAGCCGTTCGAGCAGATTCACCCGGTGGCGGGCGAGTGCCCGGACGTTCCCGGCGGCGAGTGCCCCGAGTGGGCCTGCACCTCCTGCGGCGCCGGGGTGATCATGGGGACGGTCCCGCAGGCGCTGGCGGACGCGGGAAGCGGGCGCCCGCAAGGCCCGGCGGCACAGGCCAGACAGACCGTTCATGCAGCGTAGCGGGTGGCCGCGGACAGCGCGACGCCCGGCACGACGTAGTCTCAGGCCATGAGGTTGGCAGACAAGCCCGCGCTCGACGCCGCCGCCATCTTCAGCATGGCCGTCGAGGGGTTCGAGGCTGGCCGGGGCATGGTCCTGGAGGACCGTGACGACATCTCCTTCGAGGAGGCCCCCGCGCCCCGCCGGCTGGCCCCCTACGCGGCCGCCCTGGGCGCCATCGCCTACCGGGACGGCGACGAGGCTGGCTCGGGGCGCCTGGTGCTGCTGTACGACCCCGACGGCCAGGACGGCTGGACCGGGGTATTCCGGCTCGTCGCCTACGTCCGGGCCGAGATCGAGGAGGAGATGGCGGCCGACCCGCTGCTGGGCGAGGTCGGCTGGAGCTGGCTGGAGGAAGCACTCGAAGAGCACGCCCCGGGGTACTCCGCGACCAGCGGCACCGTCACGCGGGTGATCACCGAGGGGTTCGGGGCCAAGTCGGACGAGCTGCCCTCCACCGGCTTCGAGCTGCGGGCCTCCTGGTCTCCCCCCGAGGACACTGACCTTGGCGTCAACGTGGCCGCCTGGTGCGACCTGCTCGCCGCGGCCGCGGGGCTGCCCGCCGCCCCGCCTGGCACCCGGGCACTGGGCTCGGGGGCGGCGCGCCCGGGCGCGAGGAGCGCGGGAACAGCGCGATCCGGCGAGCGGCGGCGCCAGTGACGGCCGACGGCCAGCCTCCCCAGGACGAGCACGCACTGCACGACGAGCACGCACTGCACGACGAGCACGCACTGCACGACGAGCACGCACTGCAC